>CABRIB010000001.1 GCA_902470915.1 uncultured Collinsella sp.
GTCTGCATGGTGGCGGCACTGCCCATCACGGCTTACTCCTTCCGCACCAAGCCTTCCGAGATCGGCCTTAAGCCGCTCGGCGAGAACCCGGGCGATCCGTCCGTCTCGACGGCTGGCGATAAGGACGAGCACACGGCGCCCGAGGTTAGCGTCGGCTGGTCTCGTATCAAGAAGAGCCCGGCGTTTTGGCTGCTCGTCGTCGCCTTCCTCTTTATGGGTCTCGTTAACGGCGCCATCTTGCCCAACCAGGTCACCAACATGACGAGTGTTACCGTCAACGGCGCCAAGATCGTCACGGGCGGCCACGATCCCATGTGGGCAGGTACCGTGCTTTCGGCCTACATGGTCACCGTCGTTATCGCCAAGATTTCGCTCGGTGCGATCTATGACCGCTTTGGTCTGCGCTTTGGCAATATCCTTGGCTCCATTGCGTGCATTATCGCCTGCGTCGCCCTGTGCTTCCCCGCGACCGATCTTGGTTCCATCGTGGCTGCCGTGAGCTTTGGTATCGGAACGTGCATGGGCACCATCACGCCTACCATCGCCGCGTCCGAGCAGTTTGGCATGGCCGACCTCGGTAAGGTCACGGGCACCATTACCTCGCTCGAGATGGTCGGCGGCACCGTGGGCGCCATTGTCTCGGGCGTGCTGTTCGATGCCACGGGCTCCTTTGCGAGCACCTGGATCGTGTGCCTGGCGTGCTCCGTGGTCATGCTCGTGTTCCTGCTGGTATCCGAGCCCATCGCCGCCAAGCTGCGCGCGAGCGTGGCGGGGGAGTAGGTAGGCCAAAGCGCATCGCCGCTTGTCCGCTTCGTCCGCGGCGGCGCGTCTGGCCGAACGAGTCCCCATACCCTCGTTCGGTCAGACACGCCGCCGCGTTGCTGCTTTGTGCCGTATAATGTCCACTACCTATGACGCGATACAAAAGAAAGGTGTTTGCCCATGCAGGCACAGAAGGCGGAGGGAACCCGCGACCTTATCGGCGCCGAGATGCGCGCTTGGCAAAAGATGCAGCAGATCGCTGCCGGCGTGTTCGAGCCGTTTGGTTTTAAACCCATCGAGACGCCCGCGATCGAGCAGGTGGACGTCTTTGTCCACGGCATCGGCCAGTCGACCGACGTCGTGCGCAAGGAGATGTTCCGCGTCTTTAGCGGCGCCAACCTGGAGCGCGTCTTTACCGAGGGCACCGACACAAAACTCAAGCCCAAGCAGCGCCTGGCGCTTCGTCCCGAGGGCACGGCCGGTGTGGTGCGCGCCGTCGTGGAGAACAACCTGGTGCCCCAGGGCTCCACGCCGTTTAAGGCTTACTACGCCGAGGCCATGTTCCGCGGCGAGCGTCCCCAGAAGGGCCGCCTGCGTCAGTTCCACCAGGTGGGTATCGAGTGGCTCGGCGCTCCCGATCCGGCGGCAGACGCCGAGTGCATCATCATGCTCATGGAGTTCTACAAGCGCCTGGGCTTCGATCTTTCCAAGCTCCGTCTGCTCATTAACTCGATGGGCGACGCTCAGTGCCGTCCGGCTTACCGCGAGCAGGTCAAGCAGTTTATCCTCGATCACGCTGACGAGATGTGTGACGAGTGCCGCGAGCGCGCCGAGCTCAACCCGCTGCGTGCCTTCGACTGCAAGAATGACCACTGCCGCGAGATCATGGCCGACGCGCCGCTGATGGGTGACAACCTGTGTGACGAGTGCCGTGAGCACTACGAGCAGGTCAAGCGCTATCTGGATGCCGCCGGTATCGAGTATGTCGAGGATCCCACCCTGGTGCGTGGTCTGGACTACTACACCCGCACCGTCTTTGAGGTCGAGGCTCCCGGTGCCGGCGTCGGCTCCATCGGTGGCGGCGGCCGCTACGACGGCCTGGTCGAGCTCGAGGGTGGCAAGCCCACGGCGGGCGTCGGCTTTGCCGTCGGTTTTGAGCGCGCCCTGCTGGCCCTGCAGGCCTTTGGCAGCGATTTGGGTGCCGATGAGGCCCCGTGCGTCTATGTCGCCAACGCTGGCAAGGAGCTGCGCCAGAACGTCTTTGCCATTACGCAGGAGCTTCGCGCCGCAGGCATCGTGACCGAGGCCGACTATCAGGGCCGTTCGCTCAAGGCTCAGTTTAAGCAGGCCGACAAGGTGGGCGCTAAGCTCATCCTGGTCCTGGGTGGCGACGAGCTTGCCGCCGGCAAGGTCAAGGTACGTGACATGGAGAGCCATGACGAGGTTCTCGTCGATCTGGCCAACGTGGTCGAGGCGGTTCGCGAGCGCCTGTAGCGCATGTTTTTTGAGCTGCGGGCCTGCTAACGTGCCCTGCTCATGGAGAGCGATTGTTACGGGGGTGTTTCGCATTTATGCGGAATGCCCCCGTTTGCATATGCCGTCCACCGAGAAATACGACCATTTGGGGCAAAAAGCCTTGCAATGCAGAAAATACTTTTGTGTGGTAAAGCGCAATCAGCTTCGAAAGTTTTTGCCGAGTGCCTATAATAAATACCGCATGTTACGTGCATAGAAGGAGGAATGGGAGGAAACGTGGCTGAGAACCTAAGCAACCAGTCTGTACCCGAAGCTGCGGCGCGTGTCGCTGCCGTGGTCAACCGCCTCGTTAACCGAATCGGCTCGAATGCCGAGTCCAGGGAGCGTCTCGCCGAGATCGAGATCCCCGAGGAGCTGCGCGATAATCTGGCGCTGTTCCTGCGCCTGGAGCGCCGCGTGCTTAGCGAGTATGATCCCGAGATCGCGGACCTGTTCGACAAGATTTTGACAGCCGAGATTGTGGCCAATGCTGGCAACCCCGGTAGCCGCGCTGCCGACGAGTCCGTTGACGAGCAGGGCGTGCCCACTGCCGACGAGCCCACCGCCGTGGCGTTTCGCGAAGTCGTCGATCTGATCGACAGCCTGCCGCTCGATAAGCAACAGGTCATTGTCCGCGCCTTTACGAGCTTCTTCCATCTGGCAAACCTGTCGGAGGAGAACTACCGTGTGGCGCAGCTGCGCGAGCGCGAGGCCGGCGCATCGACCGATACCGAGGTCGATCCCGCTAACGAACTCACCGTCGCCTATCACCAGTTGGTAAACGAGATGGGTGTCGAGGGCGCCAACGAGCTGCTCGGCAAGCTCGAGTTCCATCCTGTCTTTACCGCACATCCCACCGAGGCTCGTCGTAAGGCCGTCGAGGGCAAGATTCGCCGTATCTCCAACCTGCTGGAGGAGCGTCCGCGTCTGGGCGGCTCCGACCTGGTGGAGAACGAGCGTCATATGCTGCAGGAGATCGACGCCCTGGTTCGCACGAGCCCCATCGCGCTCAAGAAGCCCACGCCGGTCGAGGAAGCCGATACCATCATCGACATCTTCGATAACACGCTGTTCGACGTTATCCCCGTCATCTATCGTCGTTTTGACGACTGGGTGCTGGGTGATAAGGCCGGTACCGTGCCGCCGCTGTGCCCGGCGTTCTTCCATCCCGGCAGCTGGATCGGCTCCGACCGCGACGGTAACCCCAACGTCACCGCCAAGGTGAGCCGCGAAGTCGCCGCCAAGTACTTTACGCACATGGTGCTCAAGCTCGAGGACAAGTGCCGCCGCATCGGCCGCAACCTGACGCTCGAGGCCACCTACAGCAAGCCGTCTGCCGAGCTCATCAACCTGTGGAACCATCAGGTCGAGATGAGCACCCAGTACACCGCACGTGCCGAGCTGATCTCCGAGCACGAGCCGCATCGCGCCGTCATGCTCGTCATGGCCGACCGTCTGAACGCCACCGTGCGTCGCATCACCGACACCATGTACCACAGCGCCGATGAGTTCCTGGATGACCTGCGTGTCGTTCAGCGCTCCCTGGCCGCCTGCGGTGCCGTCCGTGCTGCCTACGGCCCGGTCCAGACCATTATCTGGCAGGTCGAGTCCTTCGGCTTCCATATGGTCGAGATGGAGTTCCGTCAGCACTCCGTGGTGCACGCCCGCGCCCTCAAGGATATCCACGAGAACGGTATCCACGGCGACCTGCAGCCCATGACGCGCGAGGTCATCGATACCTTCCGCGCTATCGGCTCCATCCAAAAGCGCTACGGCAAGAAGATGGCGCACCGCTACATCATCTCGTTCACCAAGAGCGCCCAGCATGTGGCCGACGTCTTTGAGCTTGCCCACCTGTCCTTTGCACATGAGGAGGATGTCCCCGAGCTCGACGTGATCCCGCTGTTCGAGCAGCTCGAGGACCTCGAGGGCTGCGTCGACGTGCTCGACCAGATGCTTACGCTGCCTGTGGTGCAAAAGCGCCTTGCCCAGACCAACCGCCGCATGGAGGTCATGCTGGGCTATTCCGACTCCTCCAAGGATGCCGGTCCTACCACGGCCATGCTCGCGCTGCACTCCGCGCAGGAGCGCATTGCCAAGTGGGCCGAGAAGAACGATATCGACCTGGTGCTCATGCACGGTCGCGGCGGTGCCGTGGGCCGTGGCGGCGGCCCGGCCAACAAGGCCGTGCTGGCGCAGCCCAAGGGTTCGGTCAACTGCTTCTTTAAGCTCACCGAGCAGGGCGAGGTCATCTTTGCCCGTTACGGCAACCGCACGCTGGCTCAGCGCCATGTTGAGTCCGTTGCCGCCGCAACGCTTTTGCAGTCGGCCCCGAGTGTCGAGAAGACCAACACCGAGACCACGCAGAAGTTCTGGGATATGGCCGAGAAGCTCAACGCCGCAAGCCACGAGCGCTATCTGGACCTGCTGAACACCGAGGACTTTACGCCGTGGTTCTCGACCGTGACGCCGCTGACCGAGGTCGGTCTGCTGCCGATCGGCTCGCGTCCCGCCAAGCGTGGCTTGGGCGCCAAGTCGCTCGACGACCTGCGTACCATTCCGTGGATCTTCAGCTGGAGCCAGGCGCGCATTAACCTGGCCGCTTGGTACGGCCTGGGCACCGCCTGCGAGCAGTTGGGCGACCTTGACCAGCTCAAGGCTGCCTACCAGGAGTGGCCGTTCTTCCGCACCTTTATCGACAACATTGAGATGTCGATCGCCAAGACCGACCAGCGCATCGCCAAGATGTATCTGCACCTGGGCGATCGCGATGATCTGTCCAAGAAGGTCTTTACCGAGATGCAGCTCACCCGTAAGTGGGTCCTTGCCATCGTCGGTGATGAGTGGCCGCTGCAGCGTCGTCGCGTGCTCGGCTGCGCCGTTCGCGTGCGTAACCCCTACGTCGACGCTCTGTCCATCGCCCAGGTCCGCGCCCTTCGCGAGGTGCGCATGAATCAGGACGAGATGGCCGAGGAGAAGAAGGCCGAGTACATGAGCCTGATTCTTTCGACTGTGACCGGCGTCTCGGCAGGATTGCAGAACACGGGGTAATCGATAGCCCTGTGGCTCTCACCGGGACCCGATGGGTTTCCCTCTGAATGCGTCCTCGCACTTGAAGCCCCCTTATCCTGCTCCTTCGGAGCTGCGGATAAGGGGGCTTCGTGCTGCGGAGTGCATTCAGAGGGAAACCCATCGGATCCCTTCGTCCTCGGTCTTCTGGGGTTAAAGCTAAAGGGAATAAGGCGCGCTTCGCGCATAGCGTGGAGTGCGGCGAGGGCTTCTTGCGTCCTGCGGAGTGTGCCTAAAAGTAAACTGATGGCGGGCCCTGCGATGTCCGGTCTTCAGTGGATTACTGCTGGGGGAATAATGGCGCGCTTCGCGCGTTTGGAAAGGGCTTCGTGCTGCGGAGTGCATTCAGAGGGAAACCCATCGAGCCCCTTCGTCCTCGGTTTTCGGCGGATCAGCCGCTGGGTGAGGGTGGTGCTTGGGGCGACGTGCAAAAAACGGAGTTTTCAGCAGCCAAAGATTGGTGCATAAGGCTATGGGTGACGTTCGCGGCCCCTGTTGATGCTTTTGCACGACGATTGGGCTTTGGCGATGTTCATATATGGCTGGTTTCTCGCCGCATGCTATCCAGATGGGACGAGTCATGAGGACTATCTACCTTTTGAAAGACTTTTGACACCAAAATCTTATCCCGCGATGCTGAATACTCGCAAAAATGCACGCTCCGGAGGGTACCACCCTGTTACGGCTAGAAATCCATGCGCCATTTTATGCAATTAATTAACGCATTTATGCAAAATGGCTTACGTGCGTACGCCTCGGGCTAGATGTTTGCCTCGGCGCTGCGTAAATCATCCTGTCTATAGTGTCTTTGACAGGCGGCCGCGGTTCCCTTTGGGATCGCGGCCGTTTTGTTGTGGGTCAAATATGAACGTTGTGTTAATGAGTCGGTGGACGGTGGTGTTTTTCGGTGAGCGGCGTATCCTTCCAACGGTTTATCTAGTGTGTCAGTTGAAAGGAAGAGGGCGCTCGTCATTGTTTGAATGTGAACTACCGTTTGACCACAAGACGTTGCATCTGGAGCTCGAGGATAAGAATTTCGCGGGTGTGATGGAAGGTCATCAAAACGAGTTTAAGACCACGAAATCGCAGGAAGAGCTGGTAGAGGAGTCGCTTGCCAACCCTTATGGTTCGCCTTCGCTCGAGGAGCTTTGTGCTGGCAAGAAGGATATCGTCATTATTAGCTCCGATCATACGCGCCCCGTTCCCTCGCGTGTGACGATGCCTATTCTGCTGCATCACATCCATTCCGCTGCGCCCGAGGCTCGAGTGCGTATTTTGGTTGCTACGGGTATGCACCGTCCGTCGACGCACGAGGAACTCGTCAACAAGTATGGCGAGGAGATTGTTGCCAACGAGGAAATCGTTATGCACGTCGCGACTGACGACAGCATGATGAAAAAGATTGGCACCCTGCCTTCTGGTGGCGAGTGCATCATCAACAAGATTGCCGCCGATTGTGATCTGCTGCTTGCCGAGGGCTTTATTGAGCCGCACTTCTTTGCCGGTTTCTCTGGTAGCCGCAAGTCCGTCCTGCCTGGCATCGCCAGCTACAAGACCATCATGTACAACCACAACGGTCAGTTTGTGAATGATTCCCACTCGCGTGCCGGCAACCTGTGCCACAACCACGTGAGCGAGGACATGTTTGCCGCTGCCGAGATGGCTCACCTTGCCTTTGTGCTTAACGTGGTGCTCAACGGCAAGCACGAGGTCATCGGCTCCTTTGCCGGCGACATTCACAAGGCGCACGAGGCCGGCTGTGAGTTCGTGAAGAGCCTTGCCGGCGTTGAGCCCGTTGAGTGCGAGATTGCCATCACCACTAACGGCGGCTACCCGCTCGACCAGAACATCTACCAGGCCGTGAAGGGCATGTGCTCTGCCGAGGCTACGCTTCCCGAGGGCGGTGTGATCATCGACGTCGCCGGCTGTGCCGACGGTCACGGTGGCGAGGGCTTCTATCACAACATCGCCGACAACGATCCGGCGGAGTTTGAGCGTGCCTGCATCGACCGTCCTAAGGACGAGACCCTGCCCGACCAGTGGACGAGCCAGATCTTTGCCCGCATCCTGGCGCATCACCCTGTGATCATGGTCACCGACCTGTGCGATCACCAGATGATCAAGGATATGCACATGACGCCGGTCAACACCCTCGATGAGGCGCTCAAGCTCGCCTTTGAGATGAAGGGTGCCGATGCCAAGGTGGCCGTCATTCCCGATGGCCTGGGCGTTGTCGTCGCTCAGCACTAGTACGCGGCCTAAACGAATCGTTTATAACCGACAAGAAAGATAAGGTTTTATGCTTACCAAACTCCTCTGCGAATTCGGCGCAACGGCCCTCATGATCATCTTTGGAGTGGGCGTGCACTGCGATACGGTGCTCAAGGGCACCAAGTATCAGGGCTCCGGCCACATGTTTGCCATCACCACTTGGTCTTTTGGCATCTCGGTCTGCCTGTTTGTCTTTGGCGGTGCCGTGTGCATGAACCCCGCCATGGTGCTTGCCCAGTGCATCGTCGGCCTGGTGCCGTGGAGCAGCTGCATCCCCTTCATGATTGCCGATATGCTCGGCGGCTTTGTGGGCGCCGTAATCGCTTGGCTTATGTATGCCGATGAGTTCAAGGCTTCCGATGGCGTCGTTGATCCCATTGCCCAGCGCAATATCTTCTCGACCAACCCCACCACCGAGGGCACGAACTATGCTCGTAACTTCTTCTGCGAGGCTATCTGCACCTTTGTGTTCGTCAGCGCCATCCTTGCTGCCGCTAACCGCGCCGGCGAGAACGTCCTGATGCTCGCAATCTGCGTCGGCCTGATCGTTTGGGCCGTTGGCATGGGCATGGGCGGCATCACCGGCTTCGCCATGAACCAGGCGCGTGACCTTGGTCCTCGCATGGCCTATCAGGTGCTGCCGATCAAGAACAAGGCTGACAACAACTGGAAGTACGGCCTGCTCGTTCCTGGCATCGCACCGTTTATCGGTGCCGCTCTGGCCGCGCTGTTTGTGCATGGTTTCTTGGGCATGTTCTAGTCCAAGGCTACATAGTTGTCCGCCGTCCGCATGGGGTAACTCCCCAGCGCGTCCTCGGACATGAAAGAACCCCCGCTGCGCACTTCGTGCGGCGGGGGTTCTTTCGTCCTGCGGAGTGCGCTGGGAAGTTACCCCATGCGGACGGCTGCGGGGTCTTTGCTGCGCTCGAGCAAGCAACCCAACATATAAATCTGAATTTGGATGGGAGGGGCTTGTTGCTGATAGGGGCGCTGGGCTGTTGTTGACACTTTGGGATGCGTGGCGCCTTGGGGTGGGGCAGTGCTATGGGATGAGCTTCTTACTTAGTTGAAGAGGGGTTTTATGGCTGATAGGTAGTCTTTGGCTACGTCGGTCTTATCTGCTTGGAAGTTGTGCCAGGCCCACCATTGAACCATTCCTACGAAGCTTGAGGCTATGTGGTGCAGTAGGAAGCTTCGGTCCATAGTGGCGGCGGGGCCGTTTGGGTCGGTGGGGACGGTTTCGGCTGCTCGTGACATGATGGTCTTGCGCAAGCAGTCAGCGAAGACGCGTGAGCCGGCACCGGCTACGAGGGCTCGAACGCCCTGACGGCGCTCCCAGAGGTTGTTGAGGATATGCTCGACCTGAACGAGTGGGTCATCGAGCGGTGTGCCATCGTCGTCGAGGGCGTGGGTACAGATGTCGCTCACGAGCTCGGACAGTAGGTCGTCTTTGCTCTTAAAGAGGCCGTAGAATGTCGCGCGGCCTACGTGAGCGCGCGCGATGATGTCGCCGACGGTAATCTTGCCGTAGTCCACTTCGCGTAGCAGCTCGGAGAACGCCGCAACGATGGCAGCGCGGCTTTTTTCTTTGCGGGCATCCATGGCTATGCATCCACGTGAACGAGCAGACAACGGAGCGTGCCGGAGCAACCCTCGTAGGGGCGCTTACCGGCGCCGTAGCCGACGGCCTCGATGCGGTAGCGGGCCGGTAGGTGCTCGGACGTGCGCAGTGCGGCGACGATGGCGGCGCCCGTGGGCGTCACGAGCTCGCCGGCGACCGGTGCGGGCGTGAGGGCGATATTGCCTGCCTGGCATAGGTTGACGACGGCGGGCACCGGGATGGGCATAAGGCCGTGGGCACAGTGGATGGTGCCGTGACCCTCGGAGAGCGACTCGACGACAATGTCCTCGATACCCAGGTCATCGAGACAGATGGCGACCGAGCAGATGTCGACGATGGAGTCGATGGCGCCTACCTCGTGGAACATGACGGTCTCGGGCGTTTTGCCGTGGGCCTTGGCCTCGGCGGCGGCGAGCGCGGTAAAGATGGCGAGCGCGCGGCGCTTGGCGCCATCGCTTAACTGCGAGCCATCGATGATGGCGGCGACATCCGCCAAAGAACGGTGGTGATGGTGGTGGGTGTGGTGATGATCTTCGTGCTCATGGGCGTGGCCCTCATGGTCGTGCTCATGGCAGTGCTCGTGTTCGTGCCCGCCATGATCATGATGGTGATGCTCATGCTCATGCCCGTGCTCGTGCGTGTGCTCGACAGCTGTTTCGTTGCCGTAGAGCCAGGCCATATCGTGGTCGTGGTTCTCGAGTCCCTCTGCAAGCTGGACGTCGAAATCGCAGGCGTCGATGCCATGCTTGTTTGCACGCGTGACGGCGATCGTAAAGCCGTCGACCGGCAGTGTGGCGAGCTGTTCGCGCAGGTGCTCCTCGCTGGCGCCCAGATCGAGCAGGGCCGCGACGGTCATATCGCCGCTGATGCCTGAGGTGCCGTCGATGATAAGCGTGTGCTGATGATTGGACATGGAATGCTCCTTAGCGGGCGCGGGGTGTGCCGGCGCTCAGATGATTGATAAGACTTGCCTGGTAGGCGGCGCCAAAGCCGTTGTCGATATTGACGACCGAAACGCCGCTGGCACAGGAGTTGAGCATGGCGAGCAGTGCAGCTACGCCACCAAAACTTGCGCCGTAGCCAACGCTGGTGGGAACGGCGATGACCGGACAGCTCACCAGACCGCCGATAACGCTCGCCAGCGCGCCCTCCATGCCGGCGATGGCGATGACCACCTGCGCCTGGGCAAGTTCCTCGGCATGCGCGAGCAGGCGGTGCAGGCCGGCGACACCTACGTCGTAGAGGCGGTCGACCTCGTTGCCATAGAACTCGGCCGTCAACGCGGCTTCCTCGGCGACGGGCAGGTCGCTCGTGCCGGCGCAGGCGACGACGATGCGTCCGTTGCCGGTAGGGGAGGGCTTGCCGCCCACGAGGGCGAGCCGGGCGTCCGGGACATATCCCAGGTCGATGTCGTTGCCGAGAAGCTCAGCGGCGCGCGCGGCTTTTTCGGCATCCAGGCGTGTGACCAGGATGCGCTCCTGGCCTGCATCGAGTAATGCTTTGATGATGGAGGCAATTTGTTCGGCGGTTTTGCCGGCACCGTAGACAACCTCGCCGGCTCCCTGGCGCACTCCGCGCGAAAGATCGAGCTGCGCAAAGCCCAAATCGGCGGTCGGAGCCGTCTGGATGCGCGTAAGGGCATCGGCAGGGGTGACTGATCCGCCGGCAATATCGCTCAGCAGCTGCTCAAGATCTCGCTTATCCATATATGTTCCCTTCGACGGCGCAAAGTCTAGCACTCAAAGGGTGTGTTTCCGAACACTAAGACAAAATTGTTCGGAAACTATAGGACAGACTGATTCAATTGTTAGACGGATCGGCTAGTCACGCAGGATGATGTCCATGGCGAGCATCAGGTTGCGCTCGTCGATGGCAAACGGGGCGGCTTCGCGCGTCTTGGGCTTGGCGCAAAACGCGATGCCCGTGCCCGCGGCCTGAATCATGGGGATGTCGTTTGCCCCGTCGCCAATAGCGACCGTGTGGGCCATATCGACACCGCACTCAACCGCCCAGTCCAGCAGCTGGATGAGCTTGGACTCCTTGGTCACAATGTCGGCAGCCAACTTACCGGTGAGCTTGCCGCCCACGACCTCCAGACGATTGGCCAGGCAAAAGTCGATACCCGCGGCAGCCACGATTTTATCGGCGACCTCGTGAAAGCCACCGCTTACCACGCCGACCTTCCAGCCCTTGCTGTGCGCCGAGCGCACAAGCTCCAGCGCGCCGGGGGTAAACGTCACGCGCTCAAACGTGCGCTCGAACACGCTCTCATCCAAGCCGGCAAGCAGCCCCACGCGCTCCTCGAGCGCCTGCTTAAAGTCCAGTTCGCCGCGCATGGCGCGCTCAGTGATCTTCGCCACTTGCTCGCCTACGCCGGCCTCCTCGCCCAACAGGTCGATGACCTCCTGGTTGATGAGCGTGGAGTCGATATCCATAACGATGAGGCGTGCAGTCATGGTGGGCCTTTCCGAGTGCAGTTGTATTGGGGCACATTGTCGCACGTGGCGCGCGTCGGCGACGGCCACGGTGCGTCAATTGTTTCGTCTCCGTCAAGTCTTTGGGCAGGGGCTACTTTTTCGCGGCACATCGACGCAGGTGCGATAACATAGAACGCCATGTCTGGCTGCGCGGTTTACGCAGGCCGGGCAAATCTGTACGACGCCGCCCGGAACGACACGGGGCGGCACAGATCCATAAAGGAGGATCACTGGTATGAGCCAGACCCGTCCCATCGACGAGCATTCCATGCACACCCGTACCTGCGGCGAGCTTCGCAGCGAGAACGTGGGCGAAGAGGTCACCCTCACCGGTTGGGTGAGCCGTCGCCGCGACCACGGCGGCCTTATCTTCTGCGACCTTCGCGACCGCGAGGGTATCACGCAGCTCACCTTCGACCCCGAGCACTCCGACGGCGACGCCTTTAAGATCGCCGAGACCATGCGTCCCGAGTGGCCCATCAAGATCCACGGCGTCGTGCGCGCCCGTGGCGAGGAGACCACCAACACCAAGCTCGCGACCGGCGAGGTCGAGGTCCTGACCGACCACGCCGAGGTGCTTAACACGTCCGTCACCCCGCCGTTCCAGATCGAGGATGGCATCGAGACCAGCGAGGACACCCGTCTGCGCTATCGCTATCTGGACCTTCGTCGTCCCGAGATGATGGCCAACCTCAAGCTGCGCTCCGACTTTACCTTTGCCATTCGCGAGGCGCTGCACAACCGTGAGTTTATGGAGGTCGAGACGCCCTCCCTGTTTAAGTCCACGCCCGAGGGCGCCCGCGACTTCATCGTTCCCAGCCGTATTCAGCCGGGCAACTTCTACGCCCTGCCGCAGTCCCCGCAGCTCCTGAAGCAGCTGCTTATGGTCGGTGGCGTCGAGCGCTACTATCAGGTTGCCAAGTGCTTCCGCGACGAGGACTTGCGTGCCGACCGTCAGCCCGAGTTCACCCAGGTCGATATCGAGATGTCCTTCGTGGACCAGAACGACGTTATGAGCGCGCTCGAAGAGGTCCTGGCCGACGCCTTCGGCCGCATGGGTGTCGAGATGCCCACGCCGCTGCGTCGCATGGACTATTGGGAGGCCATGGACACCTATGGCTCCGACAAGCCCGATACTCGCTACGGCATGCACCTGGTCGACCTGACCGACATCTTTGCCAATTCCAAGTTCAAGGTCTTTGCGACTGCTGCAAACGAGGAGGGCTCTGTCGTCAAGGCCATCAACGCCAAGGGCGCCGGCGCCTGGGCGCGTGCCAAGATCGATAAGCTTGCCGGCGTGGCCTCCACGTTTGGCGCCAAGGGCCTGGCCTGGATCGCCTTCCGCGAGGACGGCTCCATCAACAGCCCCATCGTCAAGTTCTTCTCGGACGAGGAGATGGCGGCTCTGCGTGAGCGCATGAACGTCGAGCCCGGCGACCTTGTGATGTTCGCCGCCGGTCCGCGCCTGCTCTCTGACGAGATCCTGGGCGGCATGCGTTCCCACATGGCCAACGCGCTCGAGATCAAGCGCGAGGGCCACGACTTCCTGTGGGTCGTCAACTTCCCGCTGTTCCACTGGGACGAGGACCGCAAGGCCTATGCAGCCGAGCACCAGCCTTTCACCCTGCCGACCGAGACCGACATCGCCAAGATCGAGGCCAATCCGTTGGCAGCCGGCTCTTGCACCTACGACTTTGTCATGGACGGCTTTGAGGCCGGCGGCGGTGGTATGCGTATCCACAACGCCGAGATGCAGATGTCCATGCTCAAGCTCCTGGGCTTTACCGAGGAGCGCGCCGAGTCTCAGTTTGGCTTCCTCATGGAGGCTCTCAAGTTTGGTGCGCCCCCGATGGGCGGTTTTGCTCTGGGCCTGGACCGCGTGTGCATGCTGCTTACCGGTTCCGACTCCATCCGCGACGTCATGGCGTTCCCCAAGACGGCTAGCGGCTCCGACCTTATGTCGGGCGCCCCGAGTGCCGTTAGTGGCGCCCAGCTCAAGGACGTTAGCCTGCGCCTGATGTAGACAAGCGGCTACATATTGCCTGTAACGAGGGAAGGACGCGTGCCTTCCCTCGTTTTTTATGCGCCGAGGTCGTGAGGGCATGGGGTGACCGGACGTCGAGGAAACTGCGTCCCGGAATTTGCGTCCAGAATGGGATGTACTTTCCGCCAGGGTCGCTCAGCGGAAACTGCGTCCCAGAATCCAGCCAAATAACGGGTCGCACTTTCCGGTTGAGCCTTCTGGCGGAAACTGTGTCCCATCATTGACGCTCGAAATGGGATGCGGTTTCCGTCCCACCCTCAACAAGCATCTAACGCTACAATAACTACCACGTGGCCGGGTTTGCCGGCCGAATGTGCGATGCCGCGGGAGGGGACATGGTCGAGTTTACGAAGACGATTAAAGATCCGTTGGGATTGCATGCCCGCCCGGTTGCGCTGCTCTATGACATCATTGCCAAGCATCGTAGCGACGTGTCGGTTTCGATTGGTGACCGCTACACCGATGGCCGCGACGTTATAGGGCTCATGGCACTCTGCGGCGAATGTGGCGAAGACGTCGTGTTCCGCGTTTCGGGCGTGGATGAGGCCTCCTGCGTCACGTCGATCAGAAACCTCTCGCTCTAAGCGCATCAATGTGACAAGGGGACAGTCCCCTTTGTTGCATAAATTGGTATGACAAGGCACCGCAAAGAGATGGTCTTTGTGGTGCTTCTTTTGTTTCGTATAGGAAACTTTTTCGAAATCTGAATGGGGACCCTTTCCAAAAAGTTAACCACGTGCTAGTTTACTATAGCGAACATAGACGTGGTTAACTTTTAACGCGTCGATGTTGAGGACGAACTGACGTTAGGAGCAACTCATGTCTTGCGGACCGCAGATGCCGGCCATGCCGCTTTCGATGGTAAAAGCGGGCGAAACCGTGCGCGTGTCTCGTGTAAAGGGCAATGAGGACATGAAGCACCACCTCAAGGACCTCGGCTTTGTCGAGGGCAACGAAATCCATGTGGTGAGCTCGAGCGGCGCCAATATCATCGTCACCGTGCTGGGCGCACGCTTTGGTATCGATTCCAAGGTTGCCATGCACATTATGACCGTCGGTTAGTCAGCAGCATTTCATAAAAACCGAAAGGGGGACAAGAGGATGAAGACGTTGGGTGACGTTAAGGTGGGCGAGAGCTCCACCATCATCAAGCTTCACGGTGAGGGTGCGCTTCGCCGCCACCTTATGGACCTGGGGCTCATCAAGGGTACTTCGTTCAAGGTCGTGAAGGTTGCACCGCTCGGCGATCCGGTCGAGATCAACGTGCGCGGCTACGAGCTTTCCATCCGCAAGGAGGAGGCGGCTGTCGTCGAGGTCCAGTAAGGGCTCGCGGCGTATATTTCTGCAGATAAAGTTAGGTATTTCTAACTTGATGCTGCAACTTTGAAGCACATTATCCAGCCTGCGCGGAGAAAGCAGCGCAGGCACACAAGGAAGAAGGATTGAATGGCGGATTCTCAGATCCATGTCGCGCTTGCGGGTAACCCCAACTGCGGCAAGACCACGCTTTTCAACCTGATCACCGGCGCCAACGGCTACGTTGGCAACTGGCCCGGCGTCACGGTTGAGAAAAAGGAAGCCAAGCTCCTAAGCGACAAGAACGTTACCATCACGGACCTCCCTGGCATCTACTCGCTTTCCCCCTACAGCCCCGAGGAGCAATGCTCGCGCGATTACCTCATGAGCGGCGAGCCCGATGTCGTCGTCCAGGTGGTCGACGCCACCAACCTCGAGCGCAACCTGTACCTGGCGCTTCAGGTTATCGAGACCGGCCTGCCCGTGGTCGTTGCCCTCAACATGGCCGACTTGGTCGAGAAGAACGGCGACAAGATCGACACGGACAAGCTCTCCAAGAAGCTCGGCTGCCCGGTCATGATGATCTCGGCCCTTAAGAACAAGGGCATCAAGGAGCTGTTCGAGCAGGTTAAGAAGTCCGCTGCTTCCAAGGGCGAGGTGCCGGAGCACAAGTTCGACTCCTCCATCGAGGACGTTCTGGACCACATCGAGAACAACCTGCCGGCGAGCGTTCCCGCTAACAAGCGTCGCTATTACGCCGTCAAGCTGTTCGAGCGTGATGCAGACGCCTGCAAGCTCATCAACCTCACCAAGGAGAAGGCCGCTCGCGTGGAGGAGCTGGTCGTCCAGTGCGAGCAGGACTGCGACGACGATGCCGAGTCCATCATCACCGGTGAGCGCTATGGCGTCATCGCGCACATCATCGATGAGTGCCTCACCAAGGCCCCGGCCAAGATGAGCACCTCCGAGAAGATCGACCGTGTGGTTACCAACCGTATCCTGGGCTTGCCGATCTTTGTCGTCATCATGTTCTGCGTGTACTACATCGCCGTTTCCACCCTGGGCGGCACGGTGACCGACTTCACCAACGACCAGCTCTTTGGCACCGACGGTTGGTATGTGCTCGGCCAGGGCCGCGACGCCTACGACGCAGCTGTCGAGGCTGCGGGTGACGCCGCCGACTCGGTCGACCCGGCACAGTACGGCCCCTATGTTCCGGGTATTACCACCGTGGTGCACGATGCCCTTGTGGCGGGCGGCACCGAGGACGGTGGCCTGGTCGATTCGCTGGTCTGTGACGGTATCGTCGGCGGTCTGGGCGCCATCTTCGGCTTCGTGCCGCAGATGTTCCTGCTGTTCGTGATGCTGTCTTTCTTGGAGGACTGCGGCTACATGGCCCGCGTCGCCTTCATCATGGACCGCGTGTTCCGCCGCTTTGGCCTGTCCGGCAAGTCCTTTATCCCCATGCTCGTGTCCTCGGGCTGCGGCGTCCCCGGCGTCATGGCCACCAAGACCATCGAGAACGAGAAGGACCGCCGCATGACGGTCATGACCACCACGTTTATTCCCTGTGGCGCCAAGCTGCCGATCATCGCTCTGCTCATGGGTTCCATCATCGGCGATTCTTCCACCACCGCCGCATGGATCAGCCCGCTGTTCTACTTCTTGGGCGTCTTTGCCGTCATCGCCTCGGGCCTCATGCTCAAGAAGACCAAGCTCTTCGCCGGTCGCCCGACGCCGTTCGTTATGGAGCTTCCCGCCTATCACTTCCCGGCAATCCGCTCTTGGGCGCTGCATGTATGGGAGCGCTGCTGGGCCTTTATCAAGAAGGCCGGCACGGTCATCTTCGCGTCCACCGTCGTGGTTTGGTTCCTCTCCAACTTTGGTAGCTACAACGGTTCCTTCGGCTTCCTGCCTGCGATGGACGGCATCCCCGAGGAGTTTATGGACTACTCCGTGCTCGCCATGCTGGGCAACCTGGTCGCTTGGATCTTCGCCCCGCTCGGCTTTAGCACCTGGCAGGCCACCGCGCTGACTGTCTCTGGACTTGTCGCCAAGGAGAACGTCGTCGCCACCGCCGGCTCGCTGCTGTCCGTTGCCGACGCCGCCGAGACCGACCCGAGCCTGTGGACCGCGTTCGCCGGCATGTTCCCGACTATGGGCGCTTGCGTTGCCTTTGGCGCATTCAACCTGCTGTGCGCCCCGTGCTTTGCCGCCATGGGCACTATCCGCAACCAGATGGACTCCGGCAAGTGGACCGCGATTGCCATCGGCTACGAGTGCGCCTTTGCTTGGGTGATCGGCCTGTTCATCAACCAGTTCTACAACCTGCTTGTCCTTGGCCAGTTTGGTATTTGGACGGTTGTAGCCATCGTTCTGCTGGTTGCGATGCTCTTCCAGATCTTCCGTCCCATGCCTAAGCACGCCTGGACCGACGAGGACGAGACCAACACCGCTTCCGCCGCAGTTTCAGCTTAAGTCCGAATAAGGATCAGCCCCTTTCCACGAGCCCGGGTGTCTCAGCGACACTCGGGCTTTTTGGTGAGGGAGATGTGGCGTTTCCGCAGATAAAACCGACCAAAATATACCTGTCCCTTTTTGGCAGGTGGAGAATGGGGTAAAGTAAGTGGTGGTTAACTAAAGGAGGCTTGCTATGGCACCTATCGATATTGTTGTACTGGCTGTTATCGGCATTGCGTTTGTCGCCGTGTGCGTGCGCATTTATCGTAAGGGCACTTGCGCCGACTGCGCTCAAGGTGGCGTTTGCACGGGACATTGTTCCAATAAAAAAACCTGCGCCGCGCTTAAGGGCGTGGACAAAATTGCCGAAGACCTGGGCCGCGGTATCAAATAAGGTCCAGGCATCCAGGCGCCCCGCGAGCATCCGTTCGCGGGGCGCTTTGCACATTTGGCGGCGAGCGCGGCGAGTTGAAGAGTGATTTTGGGGTATCGTTACCTGTACTGTTAATTGGCAACTTATCTATAACGGAGTAACCCCATGAGCGCTCGCGTAACCATGAAGGACATAGCCGCCGAGCTTGGCGTTTCCATCAATACCGTGCATAAGGCCCTGACGGGCAAGGCCGGCGTGAGCGAATCCGTGCGTGCCAAGGTGAATGCCAAGGCCGAGGCCATGGGTTACCACCGCAACACAAGTGCCTCGAGCCTGCGCCGCAAGGATATCAACTTGGTGTTTTGCCTGCCCCGCGCATCGCGCGAGGGGGCGTACTTTTTCCGTTACCTTTGGGAAGGCTGCAACCGCTTTGAGCAGGAGGTCATCGATCAGGGCATTACGGTTGAGCGCGTTGAATTTGGCGTGGGTGGCTACGCCGATGCGCTCGAGCAGATTGATGAGCGTCTGCAGGTGGGCGAGAAGATTGATGGCCTGCTTGCCTATGTTCCGGGCGATGATCGCGCGACCGAACTCTTGAGGCAGATTGCCGAGGCGGGCGTGACAATCGAGCTCGTAGACGGCGACCGCCCGCACCTCGATCGCCTGGGTGCCAGTCTGGCGGACTATTCCGCGGCGGGCAGTCTTATGGCAGAGCAGGCGGCAAATCTGGTCCACGCTTCTGGGGCTGACGCCCGCGTGCTCCTGTTGGCGGGCGACCCCTATACCGATTCACACTACCTGACCGCCCGCGCCTTTCATAATTACCTGCGCGAACACGATATTCCATGGCAGGTTGAGGACCTTGCCGGCGCCCATGCGCAAGTCAAACAGCTCGAGCGCGAGCTTGAGCAGCGCTTGAGTGCGCCGGATGCTCCCGAGCTCATCTGTAGCGTTTTTGCCGTTGGTTCCGAGGTGGTCGCCGACGCGCTTGTTTCAAGCGGCAAGGCCGGCAAGGTCATGGTAATCGGCAACGACCTGTTCCCCGAGAGCGCCTTGGCCTTGCGCCGTGGCATCTTTACCAATATTGTCTATAAGGACCCGGTGAGCCTGGCCTACCGTGGCGCCAAGACCTTGGGCGAGTATCTGCTGTGGGGTAAAACTCCGGCGGAGCCCGTGCAGAAGGGTGCTGTGGAGATGGTGTTTGCCAGCAACGTCGACCGCTACTGCGAGCTTGCGGGAATTTAGCCGTTTAGTCAGGTACCCCCTCTTGCGACGTGCATTTTTTGGAGTATTCAGCAATGGCGTGTCCCGAAAGAGGCTAGGACGACTGTTTTAAGTGCCCCCGATGGCGTAATTCGCCATCGGGGGCACTTATTTATGCCGATTGGGCGCAATATGAGCATCAGATAGGGCTTCGAAGACGGTGCGCGGTGCGCTCCGATGCTGAATACTCCCAAAAATGCACGGCGGAACATGACCCACCTGGCCAAAGCGCTCAACTTCGGTATTCGGGGACGCCTGCCAATTCGCAATACATACAAGTCACGGCTCCAGTAACCGTTGAACGGGCAAAATCGACCGTTCACCCCATGGTGGTTAGGTGAACGTTCACCTTTTAAGTCGCAATGAACTAGTATAGTGAACGTTCACCTAGAGGATAACGAGCGTATCGTGCGCCCGCTCCGCCAACAAAGGGGTTGTTTGATGAAAAACTTCATGGACGATCAGGATTTCCTGCTGAGCACCAAAACCGGTGAGGAGCTGTTCCACAACTTTGCCGAGGGCATGCCCATCGTTGACTACCACTGCCACATTTCTCCCAAGGAGATCTGGGACGACAAGCGTTTTGAGAACATCACCGAGGTTTGGCTGGGCGGTGACCACTACAAGTGGCGCCTGATGCGTGCCAACGGCGTCGACGAGCGCTTCATTACCGGCGATGCCCCTGCTCGCGAGAAGTTCCAGAAGTGGGCCGAGACCCTGGGCCGTTGCGTGGGCAACCCCGTCTTTGAGTGGAGCCACCTGGAGCTTAAGCGTTACTTTGGCTACGAGGGCGTCCTGAACGGCAAAACCGCTCAGGAGGTCTGGGACCTTGCCAACGCCAAGCTCGCTGAGGCCAGCTTTACCTGCCGCAACCTGATCAAGCAGTCCAACGTCCGCATGATCTGCACTACCGATGACCCCGCCGACAGCTTTGAGTGGCACAAGAAGATTGCCGCCGACGACAGTTTTGACGTTCAGGTCGTTCCCGCCATGCGCCCCGATGCCGCCCTGCGCATCGAGCGTGGCCAGGAGTTCGCCGACTACTGCAAGCATCTCTCCGAGGTTGCTGGCGTTGAGATCAGCGACTTCGAGGGCATGAAGGCCGCCATCTCCAAGCGCTACGAGGTCGCCCACGAGCTGGGCTGCCGCGCTTCCGACCACGCGCTCGACTACGTTATGTACGTTCCGGCTACCGCCGACGAGATCGAGACTATCTTTGCCAAGGGCCTTGCCGCCGAGCCGCTTGCCGAGGACGAGGTCCTCAAGTACAAGACGGCCTTTATGCAGTTCGTCGCCGGCGAGTATGTCCGCCTTGGCTGGGCCATGCAGCTGCACTTTGGCTGCAAGCGTGACAACAACCGCGCTATGTTCGCCAAGCTCGGTCCCGACACCGGCTACGACTGCATCTCCAACTACACGCCGTCCGACCAGCTGGCCGATTTCCTCAACTCCATCCAGGAGGCCACGGGTCTGCCCAAGACCATTCTGTACAGCCTGAACCCCATCGACAACACCATGATCGATACCGTGATGGGCTGCTTCCAGGAGGCTCCGACCGCCGGCAAGATCCAGAACGGCTCTGCCTGGTGGTTCAACGACAACGAGATCGGTATGCGCGAGCAGCTCACGGCTCTGGCTAACGAGGGCGTGCTGGGCAACTTTGTGGGCATGCTTACCGATTCCCGCTCCTTCCTGTCCTACCCGCGTCATGAGTACTTCCGTCGCGTGCTGTGCGGCGTGATCGGCGAGTGGGTCGAGCAGGGCAAGTATCCGGCCGACATGGAGCTGCTGGGAGCCATCGTGCGCGATATTAGCTACAACAACGCGGTCCGCTACTTTGGCTTTGACCTGGATACCGTCGAGGCCTAAACCCGCATCGAATCACACCGAACTCGGGAGCGCCGTTGCCACACGCGGCGCCCCCGTTTTGCCTGCACGCTAACAGCAATCTAAGGAGAGACATCGATGGAGAACATCAGCTACGAGACGCTCGAGAAGATTGGCTACAAGGGCTACCTGCTGCCCAAGGACGCGCCCGAGAAGGTTCTGCAGTTTGGCGAGGGCAATTTCCTGCGCGCCTTTGTCGACCGCTTCTTTGACATGGGCAACGAGGCAACCGGCTGGAATGGCAAGGTTGTCATGGTCCAGCCCATCAGCGGTGCCTTTGGCTTTGCCGACGGCATTAACGCTCAGGATGACCTGTACACCGTGCTGGTGCGCGGCAAGGAGAACGGCAACACGGTTGACGAGTCCCGCGTGATCAGCGCCTGCAGCCGCTGTCTCAATCCGTATCGCGAGGACGACTACCGCGCCATGATGGAGGTCGCCGTCTCCGACGATTTGGAGATTATCGTCTCCAACACCACCGAGGCCGGTATCGCCTACGATCCGTCCTGCAAGGCCGACGACATGCCGCCCGCGAGCTTCCCCGCCAAGCTTGCCCAGGTGCTCCACACCCGCTGGGCCGCCGGCAAGCCGGGCGTCATCGTGCTCGCCTGTGAGCTCATCGATCACAACGGCGAGGAGCTGCTGCGCATCATGAACCAGTACGTGAGCGACTGGGGCTGGGAGGACGAGTTTGCGCAGTGGATGGCCAACGACTGCACCGTCTGCACCACGCTCGTCGACACTATCGTCCCCGGCCGTATCCGCGACCCCAAGGAGGCCGCTGCCGTGGCCGAGCGCCTGGGCTACGAGGATCCCTTCCTGGCCGTGCGCGAGCCCTTCCAGATGTGGGGTATCCAGGGCGATGAGTCGCTCAAGGAGCGTCTGCCCTTCGTGGAGGCCGGCCTGCCGGGTGTCTTTGTGACCCCCGATGTCACCCCGTACAAGAAGCGCAAGGTCCGCATCCTCAACGGCGCCCACACTGCCTTTGTTCCGGGCTCCTGGGTTGCCGGCTTTGACATCGTGCGCGATTGCATGCACGACGAGACCGTCCGTGGCTTCATGAACACCATGCTCTACGACGAGGTCATCCCGACGCTTGCCGCCGACCTGGACGTCGAGGACTGCAAGGCCTTTGCTGCCGCCGTCGAGAACCGCTTCGACAACCCGTTTATCGACCACGCGCTGCTCTCCATTTGCCTCAACTCAACCGCCAAATGGCGTGCTCGCGACCTGCCCACGCTCAAGGACTATGTTGCCGAGACCGGCAACCTGCCCAAGTGCCTGGCGACGAGCCTCGCTACGCTCATTGCCTTCTATACGCAGGAGCTCGTTGCTCGCGAGGGCGATGGCCTGCACCTGCGCCGTGCCGACGGCACCGAGTACACCGCTCAGGACGACGCCTTCGTGCTCGATTTCTACGCCGCCCACGCCGGTGCAGACGATGCCGAGCTGGTGCACGACGTGCTCGGCAACGAGCAGATGTGGGGCGAGGACCTTACGCAGATTGCCGGCCTTGAGGAGTTTGTCGTCAACGCGCTTGCCGTCGTGCGCGTCGAGGGCGCCAAGCAGGCCTTCGCCAACGCCCAGGCCTAAATCCTTCTGTGCGCCCGCCGGGCAACTGGCGGGCGCCCGCTGACTTCTGCTCAACCTGTAGGGTTAGGACTCTTTGTAATGAATACTATCCAGATCAATCCGGCCGACAACGTGATCGTTGCGCTGTCGCCGCTTGCCAAGGGCACCGCCGTCGCGGTTCCCGGGGTGGGCGAGGTCGTGGCCGCGGAGGATATTCCGCAGGGCCACAAGATGGCCGTGCGCGCCATTGCGGCGGGGGAGGACGTCGTCAAGTACGGTCTTCCTATCGGCTACGTGACGGGCGACATCCAGCCCGGTCAGTGGCTTCATACGCATAACGTCAAGACTAACCTTTCGGGCGAGGTCGAGTATGCTTACAACCCGACGCATCCGGTCGTTGAGCCGGTTGAGCCCGAGACCTTTATGGGCTTCCGCCGCGCCGACGGCCGCGCCGCCACGCGCAACGAGCTGTGGATCATCCCCACGGTCGGCTGCGTCAACGAGGTCGCACGTGCCATGTGCGAGCAGGCTCAGGATCTGGTCGAGGGCTCGCTGGAGGGCGTTTACTACTTCCCGCATCCCTTTGGCTGCTCGCAGACCGGTGCCGACCATGCCCAGACGCGCCGTCTGCTGGTGGCGCTCTCGCGTCACGCAAACGCTGCGGGTGTGCTGTTCCTGTCCCTCGGTTGCGAAAACTGCACGCACCAGCAGGTACTCGACGAGCTCGGTGACTTCGATCGCGAGCGCGTTCGATTCCTCGCCTGCCAGGATGTAGCCGACGAGCAGGTCGAGGGTCACAAGATCCTGTCCGAGCTTGCCGACCTGGCCAAGCAGGCCAAGCGTGAGCCCATTCCTGCCTCCGAGCTGGTCATTGGCCTTAAGTGCGGCGGCTCTGACGGTCTTTCGGGCATTACCGCCAACCCCACGATCGGTCGCGTGAGCGATATGGTCGTCGCCCGCGGCGGCACGTCGGTGCTCACCGAGGTTCCCGAGATGTTTGGCGCGGAGAGCATTCTGCTCGATCGCTGTGAGAGCCAGGACGTCTTTAACGCCGCTGCCGACATGCTCAACGGCTTTAAGGACTACTTTATCAGCCACGGGGAGGTCGTCTATGAGAACCCGAGCCCCGGCAACAAGGACGGCGGCATTACCACGCTCGAGGACAAGAGCTGCGGCTGCGTGCAAAAGGGCGGATCTGCCCCCATCGTCGACGTGCTGCCGTATGCCGGTCAGGCTACCAAGCATGGCCTGAACATGCTGTGCGGCCCGGGTAACGACATGGTATCCACCACGGCCCTGACGGCTGCCGGCTGCCACGTAATCCTGTTCTCGACCGGCCGCGGCACGCCGTTTGGCGCACCGGCGCCTACACTCAAGGTGTTCACCAACCAGCGTCTGTGCGACCACAAGGCCAACTGGATGGACTTTAACGCCGGCGTGGTCGCCACGGGCGAGCGTACGCTCGACGAGGCTGCCCACGACCTGTACCAGCTGGTGCTAGAGACGGCGAGCGGCAAGCTTACGAGTGCCGAGCGCCGCGGCTGTCACGAGATCAGCATCTGGAAGGACGGCGTCTGCCTGTAGCGGTAAATGGGTTCGCATAGGGCGCTATTGACCATGGCCCCGTCGGGAGTGTTCCCGGCGGGGCCATGTTTGTTCTGTCTGTTCGGGCGTGTCTTTCTGAGGGTACGGGAGCGGCGAAAACAATAAACGTTCACCTAATCGACCTCAAATTTAAACCCACTCAATACCCATGTAATCGTGATTTTTTTCAAGTCAGGTGTCCGTTTAACGGCAAAAAACGACCGTTCAAGGATAATATACAAGTGAACGTTCACCTATCATACGCAATCGCGCATAATCTAGCTAAACG
Organism: uncultured Collinsella sp.; assembly: GCA_902470915.1. Classification (GTDB taxonomy): domain Bacteria; phylum Actinomycetota; class Coriobacteriia; order Coriobacteriales; family Coriobacteriaceae; genus Collinsella. Next base: position 24,484 of record CABRIB010000001.1, read on the forward strand.
TTCACCCTACGAGTGGGCGATATGCAGACAGACATCGGTATGGACTCCAATGTCTTGTTACAAGACAATCGAGAAAAGAGAGGGAGCTCGATGACTAACAAGATCGGTAAAAAGCGCAAGATCACATTCTGGACGCGCTTGGGCTTTGGTATGGGCGGCATGCTCAACTCCGGTGCCCTGAGCTTTACGCACAGCTACATGGTGCTGTTCCTGTCCACGGAGTGTGGTCTGTCCGCAGGCGAGGCTGCGCTGATCAGCTCGTTCGCCATCTATCTCAACGCCATTCTGTGCCCGCTCATGGGCTTTGTGGCCGATAACTTCTACGCTACTAAGATCGGCCGCATCTTTGGCCGCCGCCGTTTCTGGATCTTGCTGGCTATCCCGATGATGGTCGCCGAGCCGCTCATCTTTGTGGCTACGCCGTTTGGTTTCCCGTACTACTTTGTGTTGTACCTGATCTACAACGTCGCGTACACGTTCTGCACCGCCAACCTGTCGCCGCTTACCATCGAGATGACCGATGACTTCAAGGAGCGTACGTACCTCACCGGCTACAAGCACCTCTTTGGTAACGCCGCCGGCTTCCTGATGGCAGCACTCGTCGGCTTTGGCTTTGGCACCTTCGGCGAGACCAACCCGTTCAGCTACTTCATTATTGCTACGATTAACGCTTCGGTCATGGCAATCTCGCTGCTCTGCGTGTACCTGTCCACGTGGGAGCACACCCCCGAGGAGGTCGCTCAGGAGAAGATCGAGAGCGTCGGCGAGGGTATCAAGAAGTTTTTCATCGACGTTATCTCTACCTTCCGCAACAAGTCCTTCCGCAAGGTCCTGTATGCGCAGGTCTCCACGAAGCTCGCCGCTGCCTGCTGGTCTGCGTGCCTGTCCTTCTTCATCGTCTACTGTCTGCAGATTCCTAAGTCCTACGAGTCCGTGATGGAGATGCCCGGCAAGGTCGTCGCTATCGTCTGCACTGCCATCTGGGTCGCCCTCATGGCCAAGAAGGGCTTCCACAAGTCTTGGTACCTGGCAAACGTCGGTTGCGCCGCGTGCATCATCGCCTACAACTACTTCGCCTTTGGTCAGATCAACGGCACCTCCACGGTCGCCATCGCCATGATCGCCTACCCCATCATCTTCGCCATCTGGAAGTTCTTCTACGTTGGCTTCCAGTATCTGCCCGATGTTCTGCTCAACTACATCCCCGATGTCGATGAGCTCATCACCCTGCGTCGTCGCGAGGGCATCTACAGCTCCGCACAGCAGCTCTGCCAGCAGATCGCCCAGGCTGTTGCCGTCAACGTATGGGCTATCGTCCTTGCTGCCTCCGGCTTCATTCAGACCGCCGGCAACAGCGACGCCGTGACCCAGCCCGCCACCGTGCCTCTGTACATCTGCGGCTACATGCTCATCGGCTGCGCCGGCTTCTTCCTGCTCGCGGCCGTCCTTGCCCGCGGCATCAAGATCGACAAGGAGCAGTGCGACATCCTTTGCGACGAGATCCACCGTGTCAAGGAGGGTGGCAAGATGGCCGACGTCAAGCCCGAGGTCAAGGCGCTTTGCGAGGAGCTCTCCGGCTTTAAGTACGAGGACTGCTTCGCCCACAACAATGTTGGCTTCCAGGACGGCAGCGTAATTCCCGCCGAGTAGGGCAGGCGCATCGTCCAAACCACAGGGCCGTGCCACCGGAGATCCACCGGCGGGTGCGGCCCTTTTTTAAAAACGAGTAGTATGAACTTCTGATTACATTTGAGGGAGAGACCCATGGAGACGAACGTTATCTGGCGCAATGCCCGCGCGGCCGTTATCGAGCTCGACGATGGCGGCTACTTTACCTGTGCCGATACGTGGGAGATCTTTGTCAACGATGAGCCCGCCGGTACCACGAATACGGTCGAGACCTATGTCGATGGCCTGACCCCCGGCAAGCGCAACCTGATCCGCTTTGTCTGCGGCGAGCGCGAGTTGAGCGTAGGCGTCACCACGCCGGCGGAGCCCTTTACCATCAACGTTCGCGACTGCGGAGCCAAGGGCGATGCCGAGCACGATGACACCACCAACATTCAGGCTGCCATCATGGCCTGCCCCAAGGGCGGGCGCGTGCTGATCCCCGCCGGCAACTACCGCATCAAGTCCCTCTTCCTTAAGAGCAATATCAACATCGAGCTTGCCGAGGGCGCGGTGCTGCTGGCCCGTCACGACCGCGCGGCGCTTGCCTACATTCCGGGCACGGTCACGGGCGACGAGGGCGCCGGGTATGCCGGCACCGACATGCTGCCCCTGGGCCGCTGGGAGGGCGAGAGCTTCTCGACCTACTGTTCGACCTTTACGGGCCTGAGCGTGCACGACGTGTGCATCTATGGCCGCGGCGCCATCGACGGCCAGACCGATTTTGCCGAGGACAACTGGTGGAACAAGGACTTTAAGAACATCTTCCGTCCCGAGGAGGGCCGCGAGGTCGCCCGCCCGCGCATGATTTTCCTGTCCGAGTGCGAAAACGTGAGCCTTGCCGGCTTTACCGTGCGCAACAGCCCGGCGTGGAATATCCATCCCATTCTGTGCGAGCACGTCGATGCCCTGTGCCTGTCCATCGAGGGTCCCAAGAACTCCCACAACACCGACGGTTTCGATCCCGAGAGCTGCGGTTTTGTCCGCATCCTTGGCTGCCAGTTCTCGGTGGGGGACGACTGCATCGCCATCAAGAGCGGCAAACTGGGCATTGAACCCGAGCTCCGTCCCGCCACGCACGACGTGCTGATCTCGCACTGCTACATGCACGACGGCCACGGCGCCGTGGTGCTGGGATCCGAGGCCGCCGGCGGCATCAAGGACCTCACCGTGAGCAAGTGCCTCTTTGAGCGCACCGACCGCGGCCTGCGCGTCAAGACACGCCGCGGACGCGGCAAGGACGCCGTCAACGAGGGCATCACCTTCGAGCACATTCGCATGGATAAGGTGCTCACGCCCTTCGTGGTCAACTCGTTCTACTTCTGCGACAAGGACGGCAAGACCGACTACGTGCAGTCTCGCGAGGCGCTGCCCGTCGACGACCGTACGCCCGGCTTTGGCGCCACGACGTTTTGCGATATCGAGGCCACCAACTGCCATGCGGCCGCGGCCTATATCACGGGCCTTCCCGAGAGCAAGGTGACGCGCCTGACGTTCCAGGATGTCCATGTGACCTTTGCCGCCGATGCCGAGCCCTTTGTGCCGGCCATGGCCTGCGGCGTGGAGCCCATGGTGCGCCAGGGCATCATCGCGCAGAACGTGAAAGTCCTCGACCTGCAGAACGTGCGCATCGAGGGTCAGGATGGCGACGAGCTGCAGCTGCAAAACGTCGACAAGGTTATCCGCGCGTAGGGTAGTGCTCCTGCACAAGTGAATACGGCATGTTGAGGCGTGCGACGGTCGGGTCTGCCCGGCTGTCGCACGCAATCTATAGGTGCCGGCATTGCATGGTGGGTGTTCTGTGACAGAAAGCGTAATGACAGATGAGTGGTAAAGAACAGCTCTTTGAGGTATCGCTCGAACGCGAAGGCGCGTATCGCAGCATTTCGGCGGCGCTCGAGGCGGCGGAGCGGTGTGTGCCCGATGTGACCGTGCCGGTGCGCGTGCTGGTGGCGCCGGGTGAGTACCGCGAACGGGTCGAAATTCGTCGTCCGCATGTGACGCTCGAGGGCGAGACGGCCGACAGCGTGCGTATCGTGGGAGGCCTGGGTGCCAAGATGCCTTCGGAAGATGGTAGCGGCCAGGATGGAAGACTCGGCACCTTCCGTACGTACACGGTGCTGGTCGATGCCGACGACGTGACGCTTGCGGGTCTAACAATCGAAAACAACGCCGGTGATGGGCGCGAGGTCGGCCAGGCGATTGCCCTGTATGCCGATGGTGACCGCCTGGTTGTCGATGCCTGCTGCATTAAGGGACACCAGGACACGCTCTTTTTGGGGCCGCTGCCGCCGCGCGAGGCCAAGCCGGGCGGCTTTATAGGCCCCAAGCAGTTCGCCCCGCGCCGTGTGGGGCGGCAGTATTTTCGACGTTGCCGGATCGAGGGCGATGTCGACTTTATCTTTGGCGGCGCGCGTGCCTACTTTGAGGGGTGTGAGATTCGCTCGCTCAACCGCGATATGGATGTCAACGGGTATGTAACGGCAGCCTCCACGCCTCAGGGCGAGCCGTACGGATTTGTGTTCCATGGCTGTTCGTTTACAGCCGATGAGGGCATTGCCCCCGGATCGGTCTATCTGGGTCGTCCATGGCGCGAGTGGGCCCAGACCGTTTTGCTCGAATGCTGGCTGGGCCCCCATATTTCACTCGAGGGCTGGTGGGATTGGAATAAGCCAGCGGCACATGACGGCACCCTGTATGCCGGCGGTACCCTGTTTGGCCCGGCGGGTGATACTGCCGCTTGGGTGCCGTGGGCGCATTGCCTGACCGGTCAGGATTCCGAACGCTATGCGCGTGACCGAGTGCTTGCCGGCACGGATGGTTGGGATCCCGAGGGCGGCGACGGTGATGCGGTAGAGACGGCCGGGCTATCTGCCAATGGCCGCACCGTGCACATCGAGACGTACTACGAGGGCGAACCTGCGCTGCGCGCCCGACTGAAGCGCGAGGGGCGCTCGGCCGCATTTACGGGCAAGACTCCCACAGACTTTGAGGCATGGAAGGCTGCGACCAGGACTCGTCTGCACGATATTTTGGGTCTTTCGCTTATGGACCGCGCCCCGATTGAGATTCGTGAGCTCAATCGCGTGCGGGTTGCTGGCAGCATCGTGCGTACTCATGCGGTGCTGCAGGTTGAGCACGATGTGTGGATGCCGTTTTACCTGTTGGAGCCGTCCCGCCCCAAGCTTGACGAGCGGGGACTCAAGCGCTGCTATATCTGCCCGCATGGTCACCAGGGGGCGGGTGCTGCAAGCATAGCCGGCGTTGCGGGCGTGCCGGCGGTCGACGATGCCGTGCGTAAGTTCAATTACGACTACGGTCTGCGTTTGGCGCGCATGGGTTACGTGACCGTCTGCCCCGATGCGCGTGGTTGGGGATGCCGTCGTGACTGGAAGGGTCAGGGCGACGACGAGAACAGCTACCTGCGCGGTACGTGTCTGAATCAAGCACGTATGGCCGAGCCGCTGGGTCTTACGGTCGCGGGCCTCAATGCCTGGGACAACATGCGCTTGATTGATTACTTGGAGACACGCGGTGACATTGCCATGGACGACCTGGGCTGCTTTGGTTTTTCGGGCGGCGGTTACATGACGTTGTACCTGTCCGCGCTCGACCCGCGCGTGCGCAAGGCGTTTGTCTCGGGCTATCTGTACGGCGTTGATGATTCGCTACTGCACCTCAACGGCAATTGCAGCTGCAATTACACGCCTGGACTCTGGCGTCTGCTCGACATGGGCGACATTGCCTCGCTTGTCGCGCCACGGCCGCTCTTGGTTCAGAGCTGCGAGAAAGACCATCTCAACGGCGCCCGCGGGCTTGCGAACGTAGACGAGCAGCTCGATATCGTTCGCGACGCCTACGCGCTGCTGGGCAAGGACGAAAACCTTCTGCACGAGGTCTGCCCGGGTGGACACCACCTGGGTGTGGCGCATCTTGCCGAGGATATCGAATGGCTCGATTCGCAAGTTGCGGAATGCGCCCACGCATAGCCCCTCGGATGTTGCGAATGAACGGTATGTACCTGTATGACCGCCGGTGTGCGGGTGAGGAGAAGAATATGGAAACGAAAAACTTGAGCGAATCGACCATCTGCTGCTTTGGCGATTCGACCACCTGGGGCGATAACGGATGCGGCGGGGGAGGCAACGATATCTCCTGGACTTCGCACCTGGGTGCGCTGCTGGGCGGCGCTACGATCGAGAACTATGGTATTAAGGGTTCGCGTATTGCCGTCAAGGCCGACCGTAGCGATTCGTTTGTCGAGCGCTTGGACGGCATCGATCACACGGCAGATATCTGCATCGTCTTTGGCGGCGTTAACGACTTTAGCCGTAACGTGCCGCTGGGAGAGCTGGGCAGCACGGACGTGCACGAGTTCTACGGTGCGCTCGACTACCTGATCCGCACCATCACGGCGCGCTCGCCTCAGGCAAAGCTGGTGTTTATGACGCCGTGCAAGACGAGCGGCAAACACGAGAAGGATATCCCGGCAAGCAACGAGGCCAACCATCTGGGCCTGACGCAAGACGCCTATGTGCGCGCGATGCTGGAGGTCTGCGATCGCTACTCGGTGCCGGTGATCGACCTGTATGCGCAAAGCGGCATCAGCCCGTTTTTGCCGGAGCACCGCGAGCTCTACATGCCGGACGGTCTGCATTACAGCCCTGCCGGCTATGAGCGCCTGGCGCATCGCATCGCTGCGGGCCTCACCGCCGTTTGCCGTTAAAAGTTTGCCGTTCACGGGGATTATAGGGTTAACGTTCACCCTATAATCCCCGTTCGCGTTACACTAGGGGAAACGTTCACCCATCAATAACGTCAGAGGGGACAGCAATGGGTTGCAATCAGATTCTGGACCGTTATATCGAGCAGTTGATCGAGACCTCTACGCCTCAGGCGCCGGCCTGGAATATCGAAAAGCTTCGCGCCGGCAAGGAGAACACCTGGAATTACATTGACGGCTGCATGATCAAGGCACTCATCGAGCTGTACGAGATCACCGGCGAGCAGCGCTACCTGACCTTCGCCGACGACTATATCGACTTTTTTGTCCAGGATGACGGCACCATCAAGCATTACGATCCCCAGGAATACAACCTCGACAACGTCAATGCGGGCAAAACCCTCTACAAACTCTATGACCTGGTGGGCAAGCCCAAGTACCGTGCCGCCATGGATACCATCTATCGTCAGCTCGAAACCCAGCCGCGTACCAAAGAGGGTGTGTTTTGGCACAAAGCCGTCTACCCCAACCAGATCTGGCTCGACGGCATGTACATGGCGCAGCCGTTCTACATGCAGTACGAGCTGAGCTTCCACAACCGCCGTGCCTGCTCGGATAGCTTCCATATGTTCCAGGTCGTGCATGACCTGATGCGCAACCCCCTCAACGGCCTGTACTATCACGCCTACGACGCGAGCCGCAAGCAGTTCTGGTGCGATCCCGTCACCGGCCTTTCGGCCAACTTCTGGCTGCGCGCCGAGGGCTGGTTCGCCATGGCGCTCATCGATACCTGGGAGCTCATGCCGCCCTCGATGTCGGCCGAGAAGGACGAGATCCGCAAGATGTTCCACGACCTGATCGACGCCATGCTGCCGTATCAGGACGAGAAGACCGGCATGTGGCACCAGGTCATCAACCTGCCCAATATCGCCCCCAACTATCTGGAGGAGTCGGGCAGCGCCATCTTTGCCAACGCCATCATGAAGGGCGTGCGCCTGGGCGTGCTGGGCGAGCGCTACTACCAGTACGGCCGCCGTGCGTTTGACGGCATCTGCGACACGTGCCTGTCCGAGCGCGACGGACAGCTGGCGCTCGACAACATCTGCCTGGTGGCGGGTCTTGGCAACACCGCGCACCGCGAGGGCACGTTTGGCTACTACATGAGCGAGCCCGTCGTCAAAAACGACGCGAAGGGCGTAGCGCCGCTGGTGCTTGCCTATATCGAGACCATGCATCATGACAAGCTTGCCGGTAAGCGCGATCCGCTTGCCCCTTCGGGCGTGTGCTCCATCGACGACCCGTTTGGCGGCTACACGCCGGGCATCAATGCTCATAAGGGGCGTGAATAGCGTGGGGGCCATTACTCCGGGCGTGCGTTTACACGACCTTCCGCAGGGGACCGTCGAGGAACGCATTCGCATGGCAGGAGAGCTGGGCTTTTCGTGCATTCAGCTGCCGAGCAAGGTGCTCTACGCATCAATGGGAATCGATCGATGCGGTCTGACCCGCGAGCTCGCCGACCATTTGCGTGCGGTGCTCGATGAGGCGGGCGTTTCGGTCGCCGTGCTCGGCTGTTATAAGAATCTGGCGACGCCCGATCGACAACAGCTCACGGATAACTTTGCCGAGTACGAGGCGTGCTTGAACTTTGCTCAGATGCTCGGCGGCTGTCCGGTTGGCACCGAGACCGGTCGTCCCAATGCGCAGAACCGCGTTGCTGACGACCGTATGACCGACGAGGCACTCGATGCGTTTATGGATGGACTCGCGCGCGTCTGCGAGTGCGCCGAGGCCGTGGGTGGGCAAATACTGATCGAGCCCGGCTGGAACGAGACGGTCAACACGCCAGATCGCTGCCGTGAGGTGCTGGAGCGCGTCCCGAGCCCGGCGCTCGGCGTGATCTACGACCCGGTGTCGCTGCTGCATCCCACGATCGTCGGTGAGGCTTCCGAGCAGGTGTCGCGTATGTTGCACCTGTGCGGCAGCAAGATTCGCGTGCTGCATGCCAAGGACTACGAGATCGTAGACAACGAGGACGAAGCCGGCTGGTGCGACGGTACGGGTTCTCGCCTGGTGTGCTACGGCGTGGGCGAGACGGGCCGCTATGACTTTGAGCCCGTGGTGGCCTGGGCGGCTGCCGCCTGTTCGGGGATTCCTTGCGTGGTCGAGAACAGCGTGCCGGCGACGGCGGCTAGCTGCCTGGCGACACTCGAGCGCATGTCCGCTCGCTGCGGGGCTCCGCATCGCGAGATATAGCATTGGCTTTTGCCGTGGCGGCATATTGAGTTTGCTTGACTGGGGGCGGCGGTGAAGTTTTTTATCGTCGCCTCATTGGATTACATCAAAAAGGGGAGTTGCGTGGCTATCCACATTGTTGAAGAGGCGAATCGTTGCCTAGGTTGCAAAAAGGCGTTCTGCCAGCTTAAGGGCTGCCCGGTGCAGACGCCTATTCCGCAGGTCATTGACTTGTTCAAGCAGCGTCGTCTGGAAGAGGCAGGTGAGCTGCTGTTCCAGAACAACCCCATGAGTGCGGTCTGCTCCATGATCTGCAACCATTCGGGTCAGTGCGAGGGCGCGTGCATCCAGGGCCGCAAGGGTGCGCCGGTGCACTTCTCGAGCATCGAGAACTATATCTCGACTGCGTATTTGGACCGTAAGGAGTGGAAGCCTGCGCCGTCGTGCGGCAAGCAGGTTGCCGTGGTCGGTTCCGGTCCTGCCGGCATTACCGTGGCCATTAAGATGGCCCAGCTGGGCTGTGCCGTCACGGTGTTTGAACAGCGCCCCGAGATCGGCGGTGTGCTGGAGTACGGCATCCCCGAGTTTCGCCTGCCCCGTGCTCTCGTGCAAAAGTACCGTCACGTGATGTGCTCGCTTGGCGTGCGCGTCCGTCCCTCGACCACCATCGGTGGTGCGCTGCATATCGACGACCTGCTGCGCGACGGCTACGATGCGGTCTTTGTCGGCACCGGTACCTGGCGCGCCCGCAAGCTGGGTATTCCCGGCGAGTCGCGTGGCAACGTACTGTTTGGTATCGATTACCTGGTCGATCCCACGAGTGTGGCGATCGGTCAGAACGTGGCGGTTATCGGCGCCGGCAACGTGGCCATGGATGTTGCCCGTACGGCTCTGCGCTCGGGCGCTCGCAAGGTTACCGTGTATGCCCGATCGCGCCATATCTCGGCCATCGATGACGAGGTGGAGCTGACCGAGCTTGACGGTGCCGAGATCGTGCGCGGCAAGGCGATCTGCGCCATCGACGATAACGGTCCGGTGTTCGAGACGGCTATCTTTGACGAGGACGACAACGTGGTGGGCTACGAGGAAGAGCTCGACCATGCCGCGGCCGATACCATCGTCATCGCGGCCTCTCAGGTGCCCAAGGACAAGCTCGTGCTTACGACGGGCGGTCTGGAGACCGACCATCGCGGCCTGCTTTCGGTCGACGAACATGGCATGACTACCGTGCCCGGCGTCTTTGCCGCCGGCGACGTGGTCAATGGCCCGCTCACCGTGGTCCATGCCGTAGCCGGCGCCAAGCTCGCCGTCGAAGGCATGACATCCTACCTGGGCCTCTAACCTATCCCACCCTTATCAGTTGCGGTGAAATACGGACTGTTTTGGCTGATAAAAGCCTCAATTGCCCCGTATTCCACCGCAACTTTTTTATGGGTCGAGCGAAGGGTGGGGGAGCGTGTGAGGTTGCGTGCTGGACGGGTGCTGATACGATAAGAGGGTTAGCAAGTGCCGCCACGCGGCTCAAACGAAAGGAAGCCTGTATGGAGTCCTCTGCCTATCCGATGCTCTTTAGCCCCATCAAGGTTGGTACGACCGAGGTTAAGAACCGTGTCTTTATGCCGCCGGTGTCCACCAACCTGGCCGATCACGGCTATGTGACCGACGACCTGGTCGACCACTATCGTGCCCGTGCCAAGGGCGGCGTGGGTCTCATCATCACCGAGGTCGTGACCGTCGAGCCCACCTACACCTACCTGCCGGGCGATATGTGCTGCTACGATGACACGTTCATCCCTGGTTGGGAAAAGCTCGCCGCCGCCGTGCACGAGTACGGCTGCAAGATCATGCCGCAGCTCTTCCACCCCGCCTACATGGCCTTTAACATCCCGGGCACGCCGCGTCTGGTCGCTCCGTCCTTTGTGGGCCCGTCCTATGCTCGCGAGGCACCGCGCCCCATCACGGTTGACGAGATTCATGAGCTCACGCACCAGTTTGGCGACGCTGCCGTGCGTATGCAGAAGGCCGGCGTCGATGGCGTCGAGGTCCATGCGGCCCACGCCCACGGCATGCTCGGTGGCTTTTTGACCCCGCTCTACAACAAGCGTACCGATGAGTACGGCGGCTCGCTCGACGCCCGCATGCGCTTCTTGCTCGAGGTCATCGCCGAGATTCGCGAGCGCTGCGGTAAGGAATTCATCATCGACGTCCGCATTTCGGGCGACGAGTACACCGATGGCGGCCTGACCCTCAACGACATGATCTACGTCTCGCGTCGCCTGGAGAAGGCCGGCGTCGATATGATCCACGTGTCGGGCGGCACCACCATCAAGCGCGGCTCCGCGATTCCCGCCGCCGGCACCCAGCAGGCCTCGCACGCCGCCTGCTCGCGCGAGATCAAAAAGCATGTGAACATTCCCGTCGCCACGGTCGGCCGCATCAACGAGGCATGGATTGCCGAGGAGCTGATCGAGGACGGCGCCGCCGACATCTGCATGATGGGCCGCGCCAACCTGTGCGATGCCGAGTTCTGCAACAAGGCTGCCGCCGGCAACGCCGACGAGATTCGCCCCTGCATCGGCTGCCTGCGCTGCCTGAACGGCATCATGTTTGGCAAGCGCATCTCCTGCACCATCAACCCCGATGTCGAGCGTGACGAGGCTGGCTACGAGCCCGCCACCGAAGCTAAGAACGTGCTCGTTGTGGGCGCCGGTCCCGCCGGCATGGAGGCGGCGTTCATTGCCGCCAAGCGCGGGCATAACGTGGTGCTCGTGGACAAGCAGGACGAGCCGGGCGGCGAGATGCGCATTGCTGCCGTTCCGCCGGCAAAGCAGGAGCTTACCCGCGTGATCAAGTACCAGTATCGTCGTCTTGCCGAGGCCGGCGTAAAGTGCGTCTTTGGTACCGAGCTTTCGGCCGAAGACATTCAGCGTGACTACGCCGGGTATGAGGTTGTCCTGGCATATGGCGCCGAGCCCATCGCTCCGGCCTTTATGCAGGGCTTTAAGCAGGTCATGACGGCTGACGATCTGCTGGGCGGCAATGCCTTCCCGGGCAAGAAGATTGTCATCGTGGGCGGCGGCACCGTCGGCTGCGAGACGGCTGACTACCTGGCCCCGCTGGTCAACGACCTGTCGCCAGCCAACCGCGATGTCACCGTCATCGAGATGACCAAGACCCTTGCCGCCAACGAGGGCGGCGCCGGCCGCGCGGTACTCATCACGCGCATGCTCTCTAAGGGCGTCCACGTGCTGACCGAGGCCAAAGTGACCGAGATCACCGAGGACACCATCAGCTACGAGAAGGACGGCGAGATCCACACCATCACCGGTGCCGATACGCTGGTGCTCGCCATGGGCTACCGCCCCAACACCAAGCTCGCTGACGACCTGGCAGCTGCCGGTGTTGCCACCCACGTGCTGGGCGACGCCAACAAGTGCGGCAACATCCGCGACGCCATCGGCGACGGCTACAAAGTGGCCTGCGCCCTCTAGTCAACCCCTTGGTGCATTGAGGTCAGGTTACTTTGCACCAACTTGGTGCATGTAAACCTGACCCCTTTGCACCAGTCGATAGATAGCAAAAAGCGGCGGCCGTCCCGTGTTGGGGCGGCCGCCGCTTGCGTTAGTTGCGATGGGTCGCGATTAGAGACCCAGGAGCTCCTTGACCTTGGCGATGATGGCCTCGTCGGTGGCGTTGGCGAAGAAGTACTCCTGGAAGTGCTCGCCAGCCAGAGCGCCCTTGACCAGGTCCTGGTCGATCTCGCCCAGGACGTCGACGAGCGGACGCATGGTCACAGCGCGGACGCCGTCGAGGATCTTCTTGTTGCGCTGCTCGGGCTCAACACGCTCGGCAGGATAGCCGTTGCCCGAACCAAAGCCGAAGAGCTTCTCGAAAGTGTACTCGAGGTTGAGCTCCTGGCCCCAGCCGTTCTTGAGGGCGAAGGGCATGGCGACGGCGTTACCGTCGTTGACCTGGGCGAAGGTGTAGGCATCCAGCGGGTCGGCGACATGGCCGCACAGCACGCCGGGGAAGGAGTTGCAGGCGAGCATGGCGCCCTCGCCGGTGCCGCAGCCGGTCACGACATAGTCGGCAGCGCCGGAGTTGAGCAGCACGGCGGCAAGGATGCCGTTCTGAACGTAGGTGAGCGGCTTGGAGTCGGCATCGGCATACATACCGTAGTTAAAGACGGTGTGGCCCATGGGCTCGACAACCTTCTTAAGGGCAGCCTCGATCATGGGGTTCTTGGAGTTCTGGGAGTTCTCGTTGATGAGAGCGATCTTCATTGCGAAATACCTTCCTATTTCTAACCTGCGGTGAAATACGGACTGTTTTGCCTGAAAGAAGCCAAAATTAATCCCTATTTCACCGCAACTTTTGAACGAACGATTGGGCAAGACCCAATGTGGGCAGTTGCGGCGAGGGCGCGTGAGGTGCGTCAGCTCGCCGCGAAAGAGGAGGGCATAGGCCTTTTGGCCATGCCCGACGAATGAGCCGCGAGATGGCGTGGCTCACGCGGCCGCAGCCTACTGGGGCTGCTTGCCGATGTAAGCCAGAATGCCGCCGTCGACGTAGAGAATGTGGCCGTTGACGAAGTTCGAAGCGTCGGAGGCCAAGAACACGGCGGGGCCCTTCAGGTCCTCGGGCGTGCCCCAGCGAGCGGCCGGGGTCTTGGCGATGATGAACTGGTCAAACGGGTGACGGCTGCCATCGGGCTGCGTCTCGCGCAGCGGCGCGGTCTGCGGCGTGGCGATATAGCCAGGCCCAATGCCGTTGCACTGGATGTTGGCCTCGCCAAACTCGGAGCAGATGTTCTTGGTGAGCATCTTCAGGCCACCCTTGGCGGCAGCGTAGCCGGCGATGGTCTCGCGGCCAAGCTCGCTCATCATCGAGCAGATGTTGATGATCTTGCCGTGACCCTTGGCGATCATGCCGGGCAGGCAGGCCTTGGAGACGATGAACGGGGCGTTAAGGTCGATGTCGACGACGCGACGGAAGTCCTCGGCGCTCATGTCGAGCATGGGGGTGCGCTGGATAACGCCGGCGTTGTTGACCAGGATGTCGGGCGTGGTGCCAAAATCGGCCTCGATCTTGGCGATGAGCTCGGCGACGACGGCCTCGTCGGTGACGTCGGCAACGTAGCCGTGAGCCTCAAAGCCCAGCTCGCGGTAGTGCTTCTCGGCCTCGGCGACCTTGTCGGCGTGACGTGCGTTAAAGGCGATCTTGGCGCCGGCCTCGCCGAGCGCCTCGGCCATGGCCATACCAATGCCATAGGTGGCGCCGGTCACGAGCGCGACCTTGCCATCCAGGCGGAAGCTGTCCATAAGATCAGACATAGCGATCCTTTCAAAAGAAACGTTCATCTATATAAGTCTTGCTTCTAATACAAGCTCAGTATAGGAGAAGTGAAGGAATTAACGCCCCTATTCTCCTAAAAATAGGTGAACGTTCACTTTTAAAAGGTGAACGGTTGTGGCTGATTGCCGCGACCCCTTCTATTCGTTTTTCGCCTGTACGCCTTCCGCGATCATGTTGCGGTTGTAGACCAGGTGCAGATACATGGCATCGTGCGCGGCGGTGGGGTTGCGCGCCTCGATGGCGTCGGCCACGCCGCGGCGCGTGCGGATGGTCTCCTCGACGAGCTTTTTGCCCGTAACGTCGATAAAGAGGGGGACGGATGCCTTGAGCACGCCCATCAGACGGGGAACGACGAGGTTTCCGCCATTCAGGGTGGCTACATGGAGTAGCGCCCGTACGCATCGAATTTCTCCTCTCATAGATGCGTGGCACAAAGAGCCCCGAGTTCATACGAGCTCGGGGCTCTTTTCGTCTGGATTGCAGACGTATCGCCAGACGAAAGTGTGTTACGTCTGGCGCAAAACCGTACGAAAACGCAATTTGCGTCTTAAATCAGGACGCAAATCAAGACGAAAACCGTTTACGTCTGGCTTAAATCCGTACGCAAACGGTTTTCGTCTTGCAGGGCAGTTGCCGCTTCTACAGTTCAGCTTCCAGTTCGGCTTTGTGTTCGTTGAGGTAGTCGCGCATGTAGGGGATGGCAAATGAGACCTTGCCGTACGAGGGCGCCTCAATGATCGACTCTCTCAGCAGACGACTGCGGATGGAACTTACCTGTTGAGGTGTCTTGTTTAAGTCATCGGCAACCATGCTGGTCGAGCTCGTCTGCCCTAAGGACGCCATGCTCAGCAGATAAGCGATGCACGTGGGCGGAATGCGCTGCAGCGCGGGCTCAATCACCATTGCGCAGAAGCGTTCGCGTGCTGTTGCGATGCCTCGCTTTGCCTCTTCCTCTCCAATTACAGTTGTATGGGCGCGTCGTGCCAGTTGCCATGCGTAATATCCAACGAGCTGAATCATAAAGGGGTAGCCTTGCGTTGCCTCGGCAAGTTGGCCGGCAATACCTGGTTGCAGCTCCATGCCCGATGCTTCAATGGTTTCTTCGAGGGAGTACGACACTTCGGTTACTGCCACAGCCTTCAGGTCAAAGGGGAGGGCACGGCGCAAAAACGTAAGTGTCTTTCCGTTGATGACGCTTTCTATCATCGAAGGCAGCCCCGCAAAAACAAAGGCGATATCAAGGTCTTCGCCGATAACCTGTTGAATCGCAATGGAGAGCGTTCGGACCTCATCGAGCTCTGCGTCTTGAACCTCGTCGAGGGTGATGAGCAGGCCATTTCCATTCTTGGATATAGCCTGCCTCATGGCGTCGCGCAGCGATGGACCGATTCGCTCAATGTCTATGCTGCCGATGGATATGCCAGCTACGGTGGGCTCAAATCTGGCGTGTTTGGCCTGGAATTTGGGCTGCAGCTGCTCGAGAATGCGCTGACAAAGTCCTTCGGTTGCGACTTCTTTTATGACCGTCCAGCCACGGCTTTGCGCCAAACGTGAGCACTCGTCAAGGAGGACCGTCTTGCCCGTTCCGCGGACGCCGGCTATGCGCATAAGGCGCCCCGGGGCGCCAGGACCGTTGACGAGGCCTTCATTGAATTCCTCGAGGACATCTTCGCGGCCGATAATCGTGGGAGGTGTTTTGCCTGCTGTGGGCTTAAAAGGGTTTGTTTGCATGCGAGTCACCTTTGCTCAAGATATAGCAAGATATAGCAAAGTATAGCAACGTATAGCAAGATATAGCAAAGTATAGTGAGATATAGCAACGTATAGCGCTGCTCGCGAGTTCTTGCGGTGGCGCTATTTTCCAAAGGCCACGCGGATAAAGCGCTGGGCGAAGAGCTTATTGGCGACGTTGATGACATGGCCCAGGAACAGTGCCGAGATGGCGGTCGTGACGCCAAAGCCGCCCAGGTTGTGCATAAAGACCAGCGACAGCGCGAGCGAGGCGGCGACGTGCGAGCAATCGAATACGACCTTCACATCGCCAAAGCGGCATTTGAGCTTTTCGGCAATGACCTGTACCAAGCCGTCGGGTGCGTTGGGAACGACGCCCATATTGACGACGAGGCTTACGCCAAACGCGGTGATGGCAAGCGAGAGCAGCATGGTTACGACCTGTGCCGGCAGCGCGGTGGGGTGCAGAGGGTTAACGTTCATAAAGAAATCGGTAAAGCCGCCGATCAGCGTTGAGAAAAAGAGCTCGAGCAAAATGCGCGGCTGAAACTCGCGGCGCAAGATGGCTGCCTGTGCGGCAATGTAGGCGACATAGGTCGCGGTAATCCAAAAGCCGAGCGTCTTGCCGGTGAGCATGGACAGCGTCGTGGCAAAACAGGTAAGCGCTGCCACGCCTAGGCCCGACGCAGTCTGGATGCTCATGCCGAGGGCGAGCGTCGCGACGCCTGCTAAATACATCAACATCCTGATGACGGTATGGCACCAATCGATCTTCTCGCCATTCATAATGATGAGCGGTCGCATGCTGCTACCCGTCCTTTCGGTTGTGAAGAAAAGGCTGACCTGGGCCGGCAAAAGAGGGTTATCGGAGGCACTGCTGTAAAAGCAGAAAAGCCGGCCCCACGGTCAGTCGTCTAGGAAATGTCTCGCTGTGCCGGAATGGGACTGAAGGGCCAACGAGACGGGAGGAAAGCAAATGACATAGCGTGGGCAATAGGATGCCAAGATGGTAGGGTGCGTCTTAGCATCCTATTGCCCACGCTTGACGAAATCGGTTTCGTTTGAGCCTTAGTATACGCACGGGATTCTATTTGCAAAGAGAAAAATAATAAAAAGGTGAACGTTCACCTAATCGCAACAACTCGTTGGCTGTATTATGACAAGGACATACTCGAAACCGATTTCGCAACGGTTAGAGAGTGCATTGTACGTTCGTCGTAGATTGCCGGGCAGCTTGGTCGCGCCCGCCGGTCGCATTGCGGCGAACGCCTTCACCCGGATCGAAAGGATCACCATGGAACAGCACACCGATTGCTCGTACTGCATGTGCGGGACCGACAACACGCTCGTCGATGCCTTTGGCATCCCCATGCTCGACCTGCCCGCCAGCAAGCTCATCTTGTTTAAGGAGCAGAGCCACAAGGGCCGCGTGATCGTGGCCTCCAAGCAGCACGTCGATGACATTTCCTGCATGTCCGAGGAGGACGCTGCCGCCTTTATGGCCGATGTCCGCCACGTCGCCGCCGCGCTGCACAAGGCGTTCAACCCCGACAAGATCAACTTTGGCGCTTACGGCGACACCATGCATCACCTGCATGTGCATATCGTCCCCAAGTACAAGGACGACCCGTTTGAGTTTGGCGACGTGTTCGCCATGAACCCCGGTCGCGTCACGCTCGAGCCGGCCCAATACGACGAGATCGCCCAAGCTATCATCGCCAACTTGTAAAACCCCTTCGTCCCCCATAAGTTGCGGTGAAATACGGACTGTTTAGCTGCTCCAGTGGCGCCATCAGTCCCTATTTCACCGCAACTTATGGGGGGAGCGGCGTTGCGATAGTATTACGTGTTGGTATTCGACTAACCGAGGACATATCCGAGGGCTTTATGGAACAGCACCAGCATTATCAGAGCCTGCAAGATCAGGCATACAACGCATTGCGCTCCAAGATCATCTATGCCGAGCTCAAGCCCGGCACGCGCCTTTCGGCGATTGGTCTGGAAAAGGAGACGGGAATCGGGCGCACGCCCATTCGCGAGTCCTTTGTGCGCCTGCGCGAGCAAGAGCTGGTGGAAACGCGTCCCAAAAGCGGCACCTATGTCTCAAAAATCAGCATGGAGCGCGCCGAGAACGCCTGTTTCTTGCGCGAGAAACTCGAGAGAAGTGTGCTCATTAAATGCTGCTCTGCCGCCACGCCCGAGCAAAAGCATCGGCTCGAGCAGATTCTTGCCGAGTCCGAGTCGCTCGACCACAGCGAAACGCGTCGCTTTTTTGACCTGGACAACCTGTTTCATGAGACATGTTTTGAGATTGCCGGCCGCCACATGTTGTGGGATTGGATGAAGAGCGTCAACACGCATTTCGAGCGATACAACTGGTTGCGTATGGTGTCGCAGGATCTGGACTGGGAGCCGATCCGTGGGCAACATCGCCGGATTCTTGAGGCCATTAAGAAGGGCGATACCGACACGGCGAGCTACCTGGCAGAGACGCACCTACATCTAATGCCCGAGGAGCAGGGCCCGGTTATCGCCTTGCATCCCGACTACTTTGAGCTGTCCAAAGACTCGGCAATCTAATTCGTCCTCTTTATTAGTTGCGGTTAAATAGGGACTGTTTTGCGGCTTTGGCGGCGTAAGCAGTCCGTATTTCACCGCAAGTGCGGGGGTGCAATCGGGGCATGAAAAGGCTGCGGCGCCGCTTGGAGGAAAAGACCGGAAGCAAGGGTCCATTCCTCCAGACGGCGCCGCAGCTGTTTTGGTGGACTGGATTATGTTGAGTCGGTTGATTGACCGGGAAAGCAAAGCGGCTCGGGGGCGTGTCGCTTCCGTCACGTTCTATCAGCATACAAGACGGTTTTGGTTCTTGTTCGTGACGGAAACGGCGCGCTTCCGAGCCGCTTTAAAAGAAAGGGGGCGAGGTCTAGGACACGCCCCCTTTCACGATAGAGAGCTAAACCTAGCCGCGGACCTTCTTGACGACGTCCATGGCCTCGCGGGCGATCTGCTCGACCTTGGAAAAGTCGCCGTCGGCGAACAGGGCCGGCTTGACCATCCAGGTGCCACCACAGGCGATGATGGCGCTGGAGCTCAGGTACTCCTCGACGTTGGCGGTGCTCACGCCGCCGGTGGGCATAAAGCGATGACCGACAAACGGAGCGGCGAGGGCCTTGATGGTGTTGAGGCCACCATACTGAGCCGCAGGGAAGAACTTGGTGACCTTGAGGCCCAGATTCTCGGCAGCAGTGACCTCGGAGGGGGTCACGGTGCCGGGAAGGACGGGCAGGTCGATGTCGATGCAGTGCTTCACGACGTCCTCGTTGTAACCCGGCGAGACGATGAACTTGGCACCGGCGGTGCGGGCCTGCTCAACCTGCTCGACGGTCAGGACAGTGCCGGCGCCGACGCACATCTCGGGCTCGGCCTCGGCCATAGCGGCGATGCACTCGGCGGCGCAGGCAGTGCGGAAGGTGACCTCGGCGGACTTCATGCCGGCTGCCATAAGGGCATGGGCGAGCGGTGCGGCGTCCTCGACCTTGTCGAGCACGACGACCGGCACGATGCCCAGGGATTCAAGCGTGGTGTAGAACTGATCGAACATAGTGTTCCTTTCGATGTGAGGCGCGCACGGGCGCGTGATTGCCAAAGAAGATTGGCCATGAGCCGGTTCCGGATTGGTTATCGGAGGCACTGCTTGGGTCACAAGCAATTTCGGAACCGGCTACGAGGCCAGTCGTGAAGGAATGCCAGACAAAACCGGAATGGGACTAAGTGGTTCTACCTGGCCGGAGGAATCGGGGAGCGGGCTGCAGAGATATGGGTATGGAAAGCTGCGGCCCGCGGAATGGGGATGGCTTAGCGCGCGACGCGGGTGCCACCGTCGGCGGCGGATGCCACGGCTGCGATCTCGTCTGCGGTCACCAGGTTGGAATCGCCCTTGATGGTGAGCTTGAGGATCGAGGCCGCAATCGCGTAGTTGACGGCGTCCTGCGGGGCAAAGTCGTTGATGAGGGCATGGACGAGGCCGGCGTTGAAAGCGTCGCCGGCGGCAACGCCCTCGAGCACGTGCACGTCGTGAGCAGGGGAGAACCAGTGCTCGCCGCTCTCGGCATCAAAGAGCATGCCCATCCAAATGGAGCGCTCGACGCAGGAGATGTTGCGGACGACCGAGGCGACCTTCTTGCAACCGTACTCGGCGCAGATCTGACGGGCCATCTCGACGTAGGTGTCGCGTTCCTCGATGCCGTGGGCAAGGGAGCCGGAGACGCAGGTCATACCGAGGCCGGCAGGAGCGTCCTCGTCGTTGGCAATGCAGATGTCAACGAGCGGCAGGAGTTCCTTCATGGTGGCCTGCGACTTCTCGGGCGACCACATCTTGCCGCGATAGTTCACGTCGCACACGGTGGTGATGCCTTTGGCGCGGCAGGCGGTGAGGGCATCCTTGCAGGCGGCGGCCATCTCGTCGGAGACGGCGGGCGTCACGCCGGAGAAGTAAAAGACATCGACACCCTTGAGGATCTCGTCCCAGTCAAAGACGTCGCGCTTGGCCATGTTGATGGCAGAGTACTTGCGGTCGTAGACGCAGCCGTTGCCGCGCTGCGAGGCGCCGACCTCAAACACATAGGAGCCAAGACGGTCGCCCTGGCGCACGACGCGCGAGGTATCGACGTCGTAGACCTTCAGCGAACGCAGGGCGCACTCGCCCAGACGGTTGGCCGGGACAACGGAGACGTAAGCTGCCTTGTCACCCTGGTAGGCCAGGGAAAGCGCGGTGTTGGCCTCGGCGCCGCCGTAGCGGACATCAAACTCGGTCGCCTGCTCAATGCGCAGATGGTCTTTGGGCGAGAGCCTCATCATGATCTCGCCGAAGGTAAGAACCGTTTTACCCATGGTCGCGCAGCTCCTTCTTGCTCGTGCGTACACCTTTGATATGGCGTTGGCACGGAGGTGCCAAGACGGTAGGGTGCATCTTTGCACCTCCGTGCCAACGCTTGCCGAAATCGGTTTACGAAATCGGTTTCGTTTCGAGTTGTAGTATACTCACCTACAGCGTTTTGCAAGCGAGATTTTTAAAAAAATGCCTAAAATGGCTCAGACTGCCGACAATTGGGAAACGGGGTGCGCTATGGCGCAGATGAGGATTAAGGACATTGCTGCCGAGGCGGGCGTGAGCCCGGCCACGGTCTCGCGCTATCTCAACAACCGCCCCGGGCAGATGACCGAGGAAACCCGTGCTCGCATCGCGGCAGTTATCGAGCGCACCGGCTATCGTCCACGTGCCGCCGCGCGCAATCTGCGCAGCTCGCGTACCAACCTCATCGGCGTGATCTTGGCCGACATCGCCAACCCGTTCTCCAGCGCCATGCTCGAAGGGCTTTCCGCTAGTGCCGCCGCGCGCGGCTGCTCGCTTATGACTGCCATTAGCGGCAATGATTCCGCCAAGGAAGCAGAGTCGCTCACCAGACTTATCGATGCCGGCGTGGACGGCCTGGTCGTCAATACCTGCGGAGGCAACGACAAGGCGATCGCCGCGGCTGCGGGACGCCTGCCCGTCGTGCTGCTCGACCGCGATGTTGCCGACGGCGGTGTCGATCTGGTGACCTCCAACAACCGTGAGCTGGTCGCCGGCCTGGTAGACGCCTTGGCCTCTGCGGGCAGCGAGCGCCTGTGCCTGCTCACCGAGGCAAGCGACGACAGCCCCGTGCGTCGCGAACGCGCCGAGGCGTTTGCCGACGAGCTCTCGCGCCGCGGCCTGGCCGGCGAGGTCGTCACCTTGGCGGACGGTGGTGTCGAGGGTGTCAGTCGCCTGGACGAGACCATCCGCGGCTATGCGGGTAAAAAGCTCGGCCTCATTGCCGTCAACGGCTTGGTTTTCCTGCGCCTGACCGAGGCGCTGGCCCAGCTGGGGCCCTCGTTGCCGGCGGGTCTCAAGATCGCAACGTTTGACGACTATCCCTGGAACCACGTGCTCTTTGGCGGTGTGACCACGGCCGCGCAAGACACCCTTACCATTGCCGAGCGCGTAGTCGAGCGCCTGTCCGAGCGCATCGACGTCGTTACCACTACGGTGGGCGATGCCGCAAAGCTCGCCCCCAAGCGCATCGAGATCCCCGGCCACATCGAACACCGCGCCTCGACCTCGCGCTAGTTTGTGTGATAATATATAGACAATGTCATACAGGAGGTATCCATGGCTGCGTCTGTACTGAGTGTACGAGTGGACTCGTCAATTAAAGATTCATTTGCCGAGCTATGCGAAGAACTCGGCATGACTTCGTCTGTAGCGGTCAATATGTTTATGAGGCAGATGCTGCGCGAGCGCTCGCTGCCGTTTGTTCCTTCACTTGGCAAAAACTCTGCGAGCGAAAACGTCGCCGCAGACATTTTGGATACTGCTCAGATTGAGTCAGCCGTCCGTGAGGCGGCCAGCTCGATTCCCGCCATCAAAACCGTGATTCTTTTTGGCTCGTATGCCCGTGGCGAGGCACGCGCCGATAGTGATATTGACTTGCGTCTCGAAGTCGATCGCGATCAGGGCTTTGGCCTTTTCGCGTTGTCGGCGTTTGGTGAGGCGGTGCGCAAAGAAACCGGGAGGCAGGTTGACCTCGTCTCGAGTGATCATCTTGATGACGATCTTGCCGCGGTAATCGAGCGCGAAGGAGTGATCCTTTATGATCGCGCGTAAGTCAGACTGTCTCCGCGCCCAAGAGGTCTTGGAGGCCATCGCTGAAACGAACGAGCGCATCAAGGCTTTTGGTATCACCGAGGACCAGTTTCTGCATGCGAATGACGTGCGGACGAGGGCGTTGGCGGACTCCCTTTTGATGTGCGCGCTTAGGGTGACGGAAGAAGCGGGCAAGTTGTCGGAACGCTCGCAGCGGCTTCATCCCGAAATTGAGTGGCGTGGAATTATCGGCATGAGAAATTACCTCGCGCATGATTACGGCAATGTCGACCGATCGGTTGTTTGGGATGCGGTGACGATGGAGTTCCCGGCGCTGGAACGAGCGTGTAGGCAAATTGTTTCCGAATCCGAGCGATAATCACTTGTCATACCAGCCTGTTCGCGCACGTTTTTTGAGCGCTTGATACGCTTTAACCCTGCGGAAACATTTTTCTGCGATAGTATCTGCGATATAGACCAGTCGAAACCCGCCCGAAAGAAAGGGGAGCGACATGAACCAGCAGAACATCGATTACGTACTCCGCTCCGTAGAGCAGCGTGATATCCGCTTTGTGCGTCTGTGGTTTGTCGACATTCTCGGCCGCCTCAAGAACTTTGCCATTAGCCCCGAGGACCTCGAGGTCGCTTTTGAGGAGGGTATTGGCTTTGACGGCTCCGCTATCGAGGGCTTTGCCACGCCCGAGGAAGCCGACATGCTGGCGTTCCCCGATGCCTCGACCTTCCAGATTTTGCCGTGGCGCCCGAGCCACAACGGCGTCGCCCGCGTGTTCTGCGATGTGTGCACTCCCGATCGCAAACCGTTCGCCGGCGACCCGCGCGATGCCCTGCGCCGCATGTTCCGCAAGGCCGAGAAGGCCGGCTATCTGCTCAACGTGGGCGCCGAGCTGGAGTATTACTACTTCCCCGACGAGCACACCCCCGAGCCGCTCGACAACGTGGGCTACTTCGATCTTTCGGTGAGTGATGCCGCCCGCGACCTGCGCCGCAACACGGTTCTCACGCTCGAGAAGATGTCCGTGCCCGTGGAGTACACCTTCCATGCCGCTGGCCGCTCGCAGCACGGCATGAGCCTGCGTCACGCCGAGGCCCTGAGCATGTCCGACGCCATCACCACGGCCAAGCTCATCATTAAGCAGCAGGCATACGAGAGCGGTTGCCACGCCTCCTTTATGCCCAAGCCGTTGGCGGGCGAGGACGGCAGCGCTATGTTCCTGTGCCAGTCGCTGTTCGACCATGACGGCAACAACGTCTTTTGGGGCGAGGACGACGAGAAGTACCATCTCTCTGATATCGCCAAGCACTACATGGCCGGCATCCTGGCGCACGCGCGCGAGATCAGCGCTATCACTAACCCCACGGTCAATTCGTACAAGCGCATCACCACGGGCGGCGACTCTGTGCCGCAGTACGCCACGTGGGGTCTGCGCAACCGTGCGAGTATGGTCCGCATCCCGGTCTACAAGCCCGGCAAGCAGCTGTCCACGCGCATCGAGCTTCGCAGCCCCGACCCCATGGCCAACCCGTACCTGGTCAACGCCGTTACGCTGGCGGCTGGTCTCGACGGTATCGAGCGCAAGCTGGAGCTCCCGCCCGAGGCCACGGCCGAGACGCTCAAGCTTACCGACCGTCAGATGGTCGAGGCCGGCTACACTCCGCTGCCGCGCTCGCTCAAAGAGGCGCTCGACGTGTTTGAGGACTCGCAGTTTATGAAGGATGCCCTCGGCGAGCACATCCACAGCTTCTTTCTCAAAAAGAAGCGCGACGAGTGGCATAAGTTTGAGTCCACGATCACCGAGTGGGAGATTAAGCACTACCTGGCGAACTCCTAATCGCGCTGGCTTGTTCCAGTACGATTGAGCTCATTTCTTTGGAGGCCGATATGTCCGAAAAGAGTGCCCTGTTCATGGCGCGCACGACGCGCTTCCACGAGTTTGCCCGCAGCTTGACGACCACCCTGGGTGTCGAGGTGAGCCTGGCAACCCCCGATTCGCCGACTGCGGCGCACGACTTTGACCTGCTGATCCTCGACTCCGACGGCATCCGCAGCGACCGCATCGATCAGATCGCCAAGTGGCTTGACGATCGTGGTGGCGTCCCCATGTTGGTGATCGTTGACGACGAGGCGCTCGGTACCCTGCGCCTGCCGAATCACGCGCATGCCGACTTTGTGTGCCCCACAGCGACGCCCAACGAGCTCAAGGCTCGCGCGCAGCGCCTGATGGGCGAAGAGGAGACCGTTACCGCCGACGATGTGCTCAACATCGATAACCTCGAGATCAACCTGGCTACCTACCAGGTGACGCTCGATAACGAGCCCATCGACCTGACGCTGATGGAGTACTCGCTGCTGAGCTTTTTGGCGACGCACCCCAACCGTGCCTACAGCCGCGAAGTGCTGCTGCACCGCGTGTGGGGCTTTGAGTACTGCGGCGGCACGCGCACCGTCGACGTGCACATTCGACGCATCCGCTCCAAGGTGGGCCCGCAGATCGCGGCACACATCACCACCGTCCGCGGCGTGGGCTATCTGTTTAAGGACTAGATTTCCACCACAAAGGGGACAGGCACCTTTGTGGTGGTTTTGACGCAGGTACGGGTTCCTTTTTGGGCCTGCAACAGAACTTAAGCCTTCCTAAAAGATTGCGTTCTCATACACTTGCGCCCGCATATTGGGGTACAACTCAACGTGAACAATGATGGCCCGCCACGTGTTTGGCGGGCCTTTGGTTATTTGACGAAAGGATCGCAGCTATGAGCGAGTACGATTCCCAGCGTCCCCAGGATGCGGGCAATGCCGGCGAGACCCAGCAGCAGCCGCGCGTGCAGGTGGAGTCGACGCCTGCCGGCAGCAACATTCCCTACGTGCAGGCTTACGACACACAGACCGGCCAGCCGCTGGGCGGTCAGCAGGTTGTAAACAAGCACACGGTGGTCAAGACCAAGACCAAAAAGCTGCCGATCTTCATTACGGCACTCGCCGGCTGCGCATGTGGTGCCCTGCTGGTCATCGCACTCATTATGAGTGGCACGCTCGATATCGGTGGCGGCAAGAATGCCGTGACGGCGGGCGCTTCGGGTTCGTCGACGCAAAAGATTACGATTGATTCCGAGGACACCACGCTGGCCGAGGCCGTTTCTGCCAAGGCGCTGCCCTCTGTCGTTTCCATCACCGCAACGTCGAGTGGCAGCCAGAGCAACGCGCTTTCGCAGTCTGCCGATGATTCGAATAACTCGGGCAGCGTCGGTTCGGGCGTTGTGCTCGATACCGAGGGCCACATCCTTACCAACAATCACGTGGTCGATGGTTACGACCAGTACGTGGTGACCATGGACGACGGCACCACCTACGAGGCCGAGTTCGTGGGCAACGATGCCTCGAGCGATCTGGCCGTCATCAAGCTCAAGGACGCCGACGCCTCCAAACTCACCCCGATTGAGATCGGCGACTCCTCCAAGCTCAGCGTGGGCGAGTGGGTCATGGCGATTGGCTCACCGTTTGGCAACGAGCAGTCTGTCTCCACCGGTATCGTCTCGGCGCTCTACCGCTCCACGGCCATGAGCTCTACCAGCGGTAACACTATCTATGCCAACATGATCCAGACCGATGCCGCCATCAACCCGGGCAACTCCGGCGGCGCGCTCGTCAACGACAACGGCGAGCTTGTGGGTATCAACTCGCTCATCGAGAGCTACTCGGGTTCCAGCTCGGGCGTGGGCTTTGCTATTCCCGTTAACTACGCCAAGAACATTGCCGACCAGATCATCGGCGGTAAGACGCCGGTGCACCCGTACCTGGGCGCCACGCTTTCGAGCGTCAACGCGCTCAATGCCCGCACCAACAAGCTGAGCACCGATAGCGGTGCCTATGTGGCGAGCGTCGTCGAGGACGGCCCCGCCGCTAAGGCCGGCATCCAGGAGGGCGACGTCATCACCAAGCTGGGCGACGACGAGATCACGAGCGCCGATGGCCTGATCATCGCACTGCGCAGCCACGAGGTGGGCGAGAAGGTCGAGATCACACTCATGCGCGGCAAGGACGAGAAGAAGGTTACCGTCGAGCTGGGTTCCGACGATGAGCTGCAGAACCAGCAGCAAAACGACAGCGCGACCGACACCGGCAACGGCGGTATTACCGACGAGCAGCTGCGCCAGTACCTGGAGGAGCTGCTAGGCCAGCAGGGCCAGGGCAACGGCCAGGGTTTCTAACGAGCCGTATTGCACATACCGATGCCAGAGGGGGCTGTCCCGCTAACGCGGGACAGCCCCCTCTTTTCGTAGTGATCCATTGGGGATGGAGGAAAACGGATCATGTAGAACTGGCAAGGGTATGGTTTGATCGCGCGATCCACCCCAGTCTGGCGGCTGCCGATTCGGTGCGGTTCGAAAGGGTTATTCGGCCCCATCGTGACCGGTGGTACTCTTGTATCCGTTTGAAATCGAGCGAAGGAGTGCCGCTATGGAGCAATCGAGCCTGTTTGGTGACGGTGTGGACATCGATACCGAAACGCCCGCGAGCGCGGATGCCGCTGCGCCGGCCGACGCCCATGCCCAGGCCGCCGCGCGCGCGGCTGAGTTGCGCCACGAGCTCGATTACCACGCCTATCGCTACTACATGCTCGACGCGCCCGAGATCACGGACGCCGCCTTTGACAAAATGCTCGTTGAGCTGCAGGAGATCGAGGCGGCCTATCCCGACCTGGTGACGCCCGACAGCTATACCCAGCGCGTGGGCGGCTACGTGAGCGAGCAGTTTACGCCGGTAACGCACATGGCACGCATGTATTCCATGGACGATGCCATGGATCTGGACGAGCTCGACGCATGGCTCCAGCGCACCGAGGATGCGCTCGGTGCCGGCAGCGTCACCTATACCTGCGAGCTCAAGATTGACGGCTTGGGCGTCGCGCTTACCTACCAAAACGGCAGCTTCGTACGCGCGGCCACGCGCGGTGACGGTACAACGGGTGAGGACGTATCGCTCAACGTGCGTACCATCAAGGATGTGCCCATGCACCTGTCCGAGCCGGCGCTCGCTCATATGGGCGCCGACCGCGAGCGCACCATTGAGGTACGCGGTGAGGTCTATATGCCCAAGGGCAGTTTTGTGCGTCTGAACGACGAGGCCGATGCCGAGGGCCGCGATCCCTTCGCCAACCCGCGCAACGCCGCCGCCGGCAGCCTGCGCCAAAAGGATCCCAAGGTCACGGCGCGCCGCGACCTGGCCACCTTTATCTATGCCATCGCCGATACCGACCCGCTGCATGTCCACAACCAGCGCGAGTTTCTGGACTGGCTGCGCAGCGCCGGCTTCAGCGTCAACCCCAACGTGGCCCGCTGCGCCACGCCGGCCGAGGTCCACGAGTTCTGTGCCCAGGCGCTCGAGCACCGCGGCGACTTGGACTACGACATCGACGGCGTGGTCGTAAAGGTCGACAGCTTCCAACAGCAGCTCGACCTGGGCTTTACTGCCCGCGCACCGCGCTGGGCCATTGCATTTAAGTTCCCGCCCGAGGAAAAGCAGACCGTCCTGCGCGAAATTCGCATCCAGGTGGGCCGCACCGGTGTGCTCACGCCGGTCGCCGAGTTTGACCCGGTGACGGTCGCCGGCTCCACCATCGCGCGCGCCACGCTGCACAACATCGACGAGATTCGCCGCAAAAACGTGCGCGAGGGCGATACCATCATCGTGCACAAGGCGGGCGATGTAATCCCCGAGGTCGTGGGCCCGGTGCTCGACAAGCGCCCGGCCGATTCGGTTGACTGGCACATGCCCGAGGTTTGCCCCGTGTGCGGCAGCCCCGTGGTTCACGAGGATGGCGAGGTGGCCTACCGCTGCGTGTCCATCGACTGCCCCGCGCAGCTCAAGGAGCGCCTGCTCCATTGGGTGAGCCGCGGCTGTATGGACGTCGATGGCCTGGGCGACGAGATCGTCGACAAGATGATCGCCGCCGGCCTGATCCACGATGTCGCGGACTTCTACCAGCTCACGGTCGACGATATCGCCGGCCTGGACACAGGGCGCGTGTACGCCAGCTCCAACAGCAAAAAGGGCGTCAAGAAGGGCGATCCCATTCCGGTGGGCCTCAAGACGGCCGAGAAAATCATCGCCGAGCTCAACAAGTCCAAGAGCCAGCCGCTCGGTCGCGTGCTGTTTGCCCTGGGCATCCGCCATGTGGGCAAGAGCGTGGGCGAGGTCATCGCCGAGCGATTCCTGTCGATTGACAAGCTCATCTTGGCGAGCGAAGAGGACATCGCCGAGTGTGAGGGCATCGGTCCCAAGATTGCGGCGAGCGTCAAGCAGTTTCTGGCCGTGCCCGAGAACCTCGCCGTGCTAGAGCGCCTGCGTCAGGCGGGCCTGTCGCTCGAGGTTGACTTGGGCGCCGCTCATGCACAGGCCGCAGCCGATGCCGGCGTGGCGGGCGAGCTCGCCGACGCACAGCCGCTTGCGGGTCTGACCTTCGTGCTCACCGGCACGCTCGTCAACCGCACGCGTGACGAGGCGGGCGCGGCGCTCAAGGTGCTCGGCGCCAAGGTTTCGGGCAGCGTCTCAAAGAAGACGAGCTATCTGGTCGCCGGCCCCAAAGCGGGCTCCAAGCTCACCAAAGCCGAGCAGCTGGGCGTGCCTGTATTGGATGAGGACGCACTCGAGCAGATCCTGGCGACTGGTCAGGTGCCGGAGGCGTAAGGCATCGATAGCCAAATTGAAGAACCGCCCGGAAGCACGATGCCTTCCGGGCGGTCCTTATTTGGACAGGGCAACGGGCACCGTGATCTGCGTCACATAGGTTGCGGGGTCGTCGCTGATGATGTCGTCGATGAGGGCGATCTCGCGCGAGGGGCCGGCGGGTGTCAGGTTGTGTTCTCTCATGTAGCCGAGCAGCTGAGCGTAGCGCGAGCCCGCCTGCCCATGCGTGCCGCGGAAGCTTATGGTTAGGCAGCGAGCGGCGGGTCGCGTCTCAACATCGCCCAAGTAATCATCGGTATCGTCGAGCAGCAGAAAGACCTCGTCGTAACCATCAAAGTCGCCGGCGGCCAGGCGTTCGGGAGCGATGCCCACACCCAGATTGCCAAGATAGGCAAAGGTTTCGTGCTGTCCCTGCTGAAGCTGGCGGATATGCCATCCCAGCGAATAGGCGTCGGTGGGATTGACGCGCTCGTGCAGCGTGGCGCAGCGAAGTTCGGGTTCCTCAATTTCGCTAATGGTGTCGAGATCAGCATTCAAAGCGCCATGAAGCAAGGCAAGCCGCTGGTCAATCTTGCGCGACATGCGCTCCAGCTCACGCCGCTTGTGCTCAATTAACTCCTGTTGCTTGGTCAGTTGCCGTTGCATCAAATCCATATCGCGCGCAGTGACAAACTCGCGAATCTGCGCCAGCGGCAAGTCGAGAACGCGCAGGTTGCCGATGGTGTTGAGGGTGGAGAGCTGTCGCGTTCCGTAGTAGCGGTATCCACTCGCCTGATCGACATATGCCGGCTCCAATAGCCCCATCTGTTCGTAATGGCGCAGTGTGCCCACGCTCAAATTGAGCAGGCGCGCCACCTCGCCAATGCGGAGCAGGCCCTCAGTATGTTCACTTGGCATGTCGGTCACAGGACCGCTCCTTTCGGTAAAAACAGGGGAGGGGCGCTAGGAATGCGTTGCCCCGCTATGCCACCAACTTGTCAAAAGCCCCGCGCCGGTTGAGCACGGTAAACGCGACAACACAGATGACTGCCGACAAAATCGATCCACACGGCGAGGCGATGCCCATGGGAAACAGCGTGTTGGAATAGGCGTTCGACAGCAGCCAGGCGCCGGGCACGCGAATGAGCGCCACGGCCAGCACGTTGTGCGCAAAGCCGATGTAGCTCTTGCCATACGCAGCGAAAAAGCCACTAAAGCAAATGTGGATGCCGGCAAAGATCGCATCGAAAATATAGCTGCGCATATAGCCGGCGCCGGCCGCGACCACCGCGACGTCCTTGGCAAAAAAGCCGATAAACGCCGGTGCCACCAGCCACATCAGCACCGTGATCAGGCAACCGTATACTACCGAGATGGTCATGGCATCCTTGAGTACCTGACGCGCGCGGTCGCCCTTGC
The DNA here is from genome assembly GCA_902470915.1 of uncultured Collinsella sp. Classification (GTDB taxonomy): domain Bacteria; phylum Actinomycetota; class Coriobacteriia; order Coriobacteriales; family Coriobacteriaceae; genus Collinsella. The sequence goes on from CABRIB010000001.1 coordinate 54,964, forward strand.
CCGCGCCGGCGTTTTGCGCCGTGAGCGCGCTGACGGTAGCGCCCATGGAACTCGGCACAATGAACAAAAAGCTGATTATCTTTTCGACCAGGCCCACGGCGGCGGCGTCGACCAGACCGCGGTGGTTGGCGATGACGGTGATGAACATAAACGCCACCTGGATGCAGCCGTCCTGCACGGCCACAGGCGCGCCGATCTTAAGAATGCTGCCGAGTACCTCGGGCTGAGGGCGCAGGTCGCTGCGCTTAACGTGGATGTTCGTGCGGCGGCTCTTGAGCCACACGAGCGCGAGGGCAACGCTGGCCGTCTGGGCGGTTACCGTGCCGAGCGCCGCGCCCACGGGGCCGAGCCCCATGTGCCCGATAAATAGAAAATCGAGCGCGATGTTGATGATGCATGCCACGCCAATCACGTACATGGGCGAGCGCGAATCGCCCAGCCCGCGAAAGATGGCCGAAAGAATGTTGTACGCGGCGATAAACGGAATGCCGACAAAGCAGATGCGCAGGTAGGCGGCGGTGCCTTCGACCGCCTCGGCCGGCGTGCCAATGAGCGCCACAATCTGCGGGCACAGCGCGAGCAAGATGGCTGCCAGTACCACCGAGACACCCATAAAGAGCGTAATGGTGTTGCCGATGGCGGTCTCGGCGCGATCGAAGCGGCGCGAGCCCACGGCGTGGCCGACGATAACCGTCGTTCCCATGGCCAGGCCCACGAGCGTCACGGTAATGATATAGAGCGTCTGCGCGCCATTGCCCACGGCGGTGATGCCGGCGGCGCCGCTAAACTGCCCCATCATGTACAGGTCGGCCATGCCGTAGAGCATCTGCAAAAAGTACGAGAGCATATAGGGCAGGGCAAAGACCGCGATGGTCTTAAGGACATTGCCGCGTGTGAGGTCGTGTTCCATGGGCGGGGCTTTCTGGCTGGGTTCGTTTTGCTACCAGTGTAGTGAAAACCCTACAACGATTGTAGAGTCAAGGTTTATGTTGGCGGCGGGGCGAAAAAGTCGCGGTCGCATTCATTTCCAATTGAATACAGAGATGTACCTTGCAAGCTTAGCGCCTGCACTAGCCTTGCAGAAATCGATTTCGGAGCACTTGACACCGCCACACGGCGCGCCATAATACGTGCGTTTGCGAACAACGTTTGATGGGGGATGAACCTGCGTGCGCAATCTCAAGATTCTGTTTTCCTATCTGGGGGCATACCGCCGCGATGCCATGCTCGGCGTGCTCTTTGTGACGGCCGAGACGGCGCTCGAGCTGTTTATCCCGGTCATCATGGCAAATATCATCGATGTGGGCGTGCCCGCGGGCGATATCAACTACATGCTGTTGCAGGGCACGTATATGTTGGTATGCGCCGCATTTTCGCTGGTACTTGGCTTGGGCTATGCACGCACGTCTGCTCGCGTCGCCTCGGGGCTGGGCGCTAACTTGCGCGAGGCCGAGTATCGCAAGATCCAGACGCTCGCTTTTGGCAATCTCGATGAATACGAGACGAGCTCGCTTGTCACTCGCATGACCACCGACATCACCGTGATTCAAAACGCCGTAGGCAACGGCTTCCGCCCCATGGTGCGCGGGCCGGTAAATCTGGTCATGGGCCTCGTCTACGCCTTTGCGCTCTCGCGCGAGCTCGCGGCGGTCTTTGCCGTCATTCTGCCGATGCTCGCCATCGTGCTCGGTATCATTACCGTGCGTGTGAGCCCGCTCTACTGCCAGCTCCAGACCTCGATGGACCACCTCAACGGCGTGGTGCAAGAGGACCTTACCGCCGTGCGCGCCGTGAAGGCTTACGTGCGCGCCGAGCACGAATGCGACAAGTTCGACACCGTCAATACCGAGCTCGCCGGCACCGCGACGAAGACCTTTGGCAACGCCGTGCTCAACCTGCCGGTGTTCCAACTCTCGATGTACGTGGCTGCGCTCTCGATTCTGTGGATTGGCGGCCGCATGATCATCGAAGGTCGCTTGGGCGTGGGCTCGCTCACGGGCTTTATGAGCTACGTGCTGCTGATCATGAACTCGCTCATGATGATTTCCAACGTGTTTTTGCTGCTCACACGCGCACTTGCCAGCGTGGAGCGCATCTCGCGGGTGCTCGACGAACGTTCGCTTATCCAAGCGCCCGACGCTGCCGCTGCCGTGCACGGGGTGGCCGACGGAAGCATCGAGTTTCGCGACGTGTCGTTTAAGTACCGCGCGGATGCTGCCGAGGATGTGCTCGAGCATATTGACCTTTGCATTGAGGCAGGCTCCACGGTGGGCGTGCTCGGCGGCACGGGCTCGGGCAAGAGTTCGCTTGTGCAGCTGATCGCGCGCCTGTACGACGCCACCGAAGGCGCCGTACTCGTGGGCGGGCGCGATGTGCGCGATTACGACCTGGTTGCCCTGCGCGACGCCGTGGGTATCGTGCTGCAAAAGAACGTGCTGTTTACGGGTACCGTGCGCGAGAACCTGCAGTGGGGCGCGCCCGATGCCACCGACGAGGAGCTGCTGCGCGCCTGTCGAGCGGCATGTGTGGACGAGTTCCTGGATCGCATCGGCGGACTCGACGGCTATCTGGGCCAGGGCGGTGCCGGTGTCTCGGGCGGGCAGAAGCAGCGCCTGTGCATCGCGCGTACATTGCTCAAACATCCGCGTGTGCTCATCTTTGACGATTCGACCAGCGCGGTCGATATGGCGACCGACGCCAAGATTCGTGAGCATATTGCTCAGATTCCCAATACGACGGTGATTGTCATCGCACAGCGCATTGCGAGCGTCATGGATGCCGACCGCATTATTGTGTTGGACGACGGTCGTGTCCACGGCGTGGGCACGCACGAGGAACTGCTGGCGGGCGATAGCATCTACCAGGAGATTTACGCCTCGCAGATGGAGTTCGCGGGGAACGCGGACACCGGCGACGGCTGCGACGATGGCTGCGCGAATGATCCGTTTTCCTGCGTTCCCAGCGGATCGCCCTTGGAAGGGGGTGAGCGCCATGCCTAAGACATCCGCTCAGGCCCGTCCCGCCAATCTGACGCAGACGCTCCGCCGCCTGCTCTCCTACATGGGACACGCCAAGTTTTCGCTGCTCGCGGTGGGTGTGCTTGCCTCTGTGGCCGCCATCGCGAGCCTTGCCGGTACCTACATGGTGCGCCCCATCGTCAACGGTTTGGCAACGGGCGGCGAGGAACTGCTCGCTAGGCAGGTTATCTTTACCGCTGCCATCTACGCCGCGGGCGTGCTCTCGGCTCTGGGCTACTCACAGATTATGGTGCGCGCGGCCCAGCGCGTGGTTTCCGATATCCGCCGCGACCTGTTTGCGCACATCCAGATGCTGCCGCTGAGCTACTTCGACAGCACGCGCTCGGGTGACATCATGAGCTTCTTTACCAACGACGTCGACACCGTCTCCGAGGCGCTCAACAACAGCTTTGCCAACGTGATTCAGGCGAGCATCCAGGTGGTCGGCACCACGGTCATGCTCATCATCCTTAACTGGCAGCTCACGATTATCACGCTCGTGTGCGATGCGGCCATTGTGCTGTATGCGCGCTACTCGGGCGCGCGCTCTAAGCGCTTCTTTGCCGCTCAGCAGGCATCGCTTGGCGACCTGGACGGATACGTCGAGGAGATGGTCTCGGGCCAAAAGGTCATCAAGGTCTTTAATCACGAACAGGCCAACGTGGCTGGTTTTGACGCGCGCAACCAAGAGCTGCGCCGCACCGGTGGTGCCGCGCAGGCCTACGCCAACTCGATGGTGCCCATGACCGTGGTGATCGGCTATGCCAACTACGCCATCGTTGCGGTGGCAGGCGGCATGCTCTGCATCAACGGTCTGGCCGATGTAGGTGCGCTCGCAAGCTACCTGGTCTTTGTGCGTCAGGCCGCCATGCCCATCAACCAGTTCACGCAGCTGGGCAACTTTTTGCTCAACGCGCTGGCCGGTGCCGAGCGCCTGTTTGCCGCCATGGATCTTGAGCCCGAGGTGGACGAGGGCTGCGTGGAGCTGGTGCAGACGGGCGACGCCGCGTGGGCATGGAAGATTCCCGAGGGCCAGGGCGTGGGCGCGTACGGGCACCTGCATGATGTGGCTGCCGTTGATGAGTCGGGCCGTGCGGTGGCTGCCGACGGCACCGAGCTCACGTGCGGCTTGGTCCCGCTCGCCGGCGACGTGCGCTTCCATGCCGTGGACTTTTCCTACGTGCCGGGCACCCGTGTGCTCACGGATCTCAACCTGTTTGCCAAACCGGGGCAAAAGATCGCGTTTGTGGGCTCGACGGGCGCCGGAAAGACGACCATCACCAACCTCATCAACCGTTTCTACGAGGTCGATGACGGCGAGATCACGTACGACGGCATCGACGTCAAGCACATTGCCAAGGCCAGCCTGCGCGGGTCGCTCGGCATTGTGCTGCAGGACACGCACCTGTTTAGCGGCACCATTGCGCAGAACATCCGCTTTGGCAAGCTCGACGCGACCGACGAGGAGGTGCGCGCCGCCGCCGAGGCCGCCTGCGCCGATTCGTTTATCCGCCGCCTGCCTAGAGGCTACGACACACCGGTCACGGCCGACGGCGCCAACCTGTCGCAGGGCCAGCGCCAGCTGCTCGCCATCGCGCGCGTTGCCGTGGCCGACCCGCCGGTGCTCATCTTGGACGAGGCCACGAGCTCCATCGACACGCGTACCGAAAAGCTCATCGAGCGCGGTATGGACCGCATCATGCGCGGACGCACCACGTTTATGATCGCGCACCGCCTGTCCACCGTCCGCGACGCCGATGCCATCATGGTCCTCGAACACGGCCGCATCATCGAGCGCGGCACGCACGAAGAGCTGCTCGCCCAGCACGGCGAGTACTGGCAACTGGCGCATGGCTTAAAAGAGTTGGATTAACCTGTTCGAGCACGATGCTTTGACCCCTCCGTGCCCCTCGCCTTGTCTCAAACCATCACAACATTCGACGTTTTTTGCCAAAATCGGAAAAAGCATCGAATGTTGTGATGGTTTTTCTGCCACTCGATCGGGCGGAATCGCTTTCTAGCGCACGAAGGTGTGCGGACCCGGGGGCAGGGGAATAAGGTTGGTTATCCGACTCCATTGGAGGGCTCATGGACCTGCCGATCGTCCTGTCCCATAAGACTGCCTGGCTGTACCACAACGTGGCGCGCCCGTCCGAGCCGCTCTCGCGAGCAAGCAGCCTATACGATGAGGACTCGCTTGCTAACGAGGCGGAGCCGACTGCGGACCTGCCCAAATTGGGGTTCGATGCCAAGGGGCTGAGGGCTTCAACGGCAGTTGGGATCGTTACCGACTATCTGGCTTCGCTTGGTATTCCACGAGAAGAGCTCGATCATATCGACACGCTCGTCAACTTTGATTTTGAGCGCTCGACGCCGGCTGGATTTAGGTGCCACGTGTTTGGGGCGCCGGTACCTCCAGGCCATCTTATCGAGGTGGCAGAGGGCCTTCTAGTGGTTGATGAGGCCATGTGCTTTGTCCAAGCGGGTTCGTGGATGAGTGAGCCCGAGCAGCTGGAATATGGGTATGAAATCTGCGCCCGATACCATTTGAATCATCTGTCGACAGGCGATTATATCGAGATGGGGCAGAGATATACCGTTGCCGACTTGATTGCCTATTGCAATGAGAACCGATCTCGTCAGGGGGCTATACGCGCGGCCGCCGTGCTCAAGCGCGTGCACGATGGCGCGCGGTCGCCCATGGAGACGGCCACCGCAATCATGGTCGTAGCAAAACGTTCCCAGGGAGGGCTGGGATACGCCAAGATCGAGCTCAACCATCGGGTCGATGTTCCCAACGAGTTCAAGTATCTCGCAAAGGCCGGGTATTTCGAGATTGACGTATATGCGCCTGCGAGCGGTACGGGGATTGAATACAACGGCTCGGACCATCTTGATAAACAGCGCAGCGCGTCGGATGCGGAGCGTATGACCGTGCTGAGCGCGCTGGGCTTTAGGATGATCGTCCTCACCGGGACTCAGTTTGCCCACCAGCTGCAATTGCACCGGGCGATGAACGCCATCGCGCTCGCTATGGGCCTTAAGTGCGACCGAAGCGAAGCGTTCCAGAAACGTCAAAACGACCTGCGAGAATTCGTGATTCGACACTGGGACGGCGGTCTTTAGGGGCGCTTTGGTCCTTCTACGGGGTGCCGTGGGCAGGTAGACCATCACAACATTCGACGTTTTTCGCCAAAATCGGGAAAAGCATCGAATGTTGTGATGGTTTGTATGCTGAGGATGGGCTTGGAAAACCGTTCTTGCTCGAAGTGACCTGTCCTGTCGTACGGGTGTCGGCTTGATTCTCGCGTGGGGTATTATGTTTTCCGAAGAATAAAACGCCGCGTGAGGGGAGGGCTGCGTGGACGGGCACGTGCAACATGACGGTTTTGGCCGCGATATCAACTACCTGCGCATTGCCGTTACCGACAAGTGCAATTTCCGCTGCATTTACTGCATGCCGGCCGATGGCGTGGCGCCCCGCGCGCATGACGAGCTGCTCAGTGCCGAGGAAATCGCCCGCTTTGTGCGCTTGGTGGCGGGGGAGGGCATTCGTCGCGTACGCCTGACGGGTGGCGAGCCGCTGGTCAGCCGGCGTATCATCCCGCTCATCCGCGACATTCGCGCGATTCCGCAGATCGAGGACATCTCGCTTACCACCAACGGCGCCCTGCTGCCCAAGCTGGCGCCGCAGCTCAAAGATGCCGGGCTTAACCGCGTCAACATCTCGCTCGACACGCTCGACCCTACGCTCTTTGGAAAGATCACGCGCCTGGGTCGGCTCGAACAGACCATGGCCGGCATCGACGCGGCGCTGGCTTGGGGCTTTGAACCCGTTAAGGTCAACTGCGTTGTGGTGCGCCGGCTTAACCAGGATGTGGCGGCCCTTGCACGACTGACCGTCGACCGCCCCATCCACCTGCGCTTTATCGAATACATGCCCATCGGCGACGAGCGCACGAGCTCGCATTGCGCTGTGGACCCGCATGCGCCCGCGCTCAATCCCGAGTTGTGGGACGCGAGCGACACCGTGCCGAGTGACGAGCTGCGGGCGCGCATCAATGCCGGGGCCGCCGCGACGGGACTGGGCGAGCTCGAGCCGCTCGATATCAACGACGCTCCTGCCGGCGCTGGCCCTGCGCGCTATTGGCACTTTCCGGGAGCGGCGGGAACGGTCGGCTTCATTAGCGCCATGTCCAACCATTTTTGTGCGAATTGCAACCGTCTGCGCCTGACGGCCGATGGCAACGTGCGTCCGTGCCTGTTCAGCGATGCCGAGTATTCGGTGCGTGAGGCGCTGCGCCGTGGTGATGATATGCAGGTACTTTCGATTTGGCGCGATGCCGTGGCCCACAAACCGCAGGAACACGCGATAATTGAGGGCACGCAACGATTTATGTCCCAAATCGGAGGATGATCATATGGCCAAGAGCAGGTACGCCGATGCCACCAAGGCCGCTCGCAGGGCCGCGATGTCTGCCCACAAAGCCACGGCTGCGGCCGGCGATGCCGACGCGTCCGTGCAGCCGTCTGCCAGCGCTGCCACCGAACCCGCCCGCGACGCCCGTCGCGACGAGCTGACGCACGTGGACGCCAAGGGCGAGGTGCGCATGGTCGACGTGTCCGACAAGGCCGAGACCCATCGCATTGCAATCGCCGAGGGCACCATCCTCATGCATCCCGAGACGCAGGCCATGGTCCTGCAGGACCGCGCCAAAAAGGGCGACGTGCTTGCCTGCGCGCGCGTGGCGGGCATTATGGCCATCAAGCGCACGAGCGACATCATCCCCATGTGTCACCCGTTGCTCATTACCAAGAGCAAGTGCGACATTGCGCCCATCGCCCCGGCGGGGATGCCGGCCGATGACGTGCCCGAGGGCTGGGCGCCGGCGCGCGCAGACGGGCAGGTTGGCTTTCACGTACTGGTTACGGCCGGCGTGACGGGCAAGACGGGTATCGAGATGGAGGCTCTGACCGGCGCGAGTGCCGCGTGTCTGACCATCTACGACATGTGCAAGGCAGTCGATCGCGGCATGGAGATCGTCGACGTGCGCCTGCTGCACAAGGAGGGCGGCCGCTCGGGTGTGTGGGATCGCGCCGAACGTCAGACTGCTGCTGTTGAGGCCGTGGGAGCCGCGGGCAACGCACCCGCAAGCGCACCTGCCGCCATCGCGCCCGCAGCTCCCACTCCGGCTGTTCCCGCGATCGCGTTTATCGGCTACCAGAACTCGGGCAAGACCACGCTCGTCGAGAAGGTTATCGCCGAGCTCACCCGCCGCGGCCTGCGCGTGGGTTCGCTCAAGCATCATGGGCATCACGGCTTTGATATCGATGTACCCGCTAAGGACACCTGGCGCCATCACCAAGCCGGATCCAAGCACGTGGGTCTCATCTGCGCCACGCGCTGGGCGGAGTACGCCGACACGCGCGAGGAGGACGAGATGCCCGCGCGCGAGCTGCTCTCGCGCTACAACGATGTCGACGTGGTGATCATCGAGGGCTACAAGACTGAGGGCTTCGACAACATTGTCGTCGCGCGCTCCGGTGTCGACCGTCTGCGCGGCAAGAGCTCGCTCGACCTGGTCGACGGTCACACGCTGGCGCTCGCCTGCAACGAGGCTCTGGCACGCCAGGCCTTCGATGCCGGCTTTGCGACCCGAGCCATCAACATCAACGACGCCCGAGCCATCTGCGATCTGATTCAGGACCACCTGGCCTAAAACCTGCCAAAAAGGGACAGGTTTGTTTTGGCAGGTTTTATCTGGGCAAACGCTATTTCCACCACAAAGGGGCCAGGCACCTTTGTGGTGGTTTTGATCAAAGAGCCTTTGACTTAAACCTACCTCGAGGTGTAATAATCGCTGACAAACGATTGCGATTACGGAGGTCTCATGCCAAAACTGTACTTTATGCGTCACGGTCAAACGCTCTTTAACTTGCTTCGTCGCAAGCAGGGCTGGTGCGATTCGCCGCTTACCGAGCTGGGGATCGAGCAGGCTAAAACTGTCGGCGCGACCCTGAGAGGGCGTGGCCTTACGTTTGACCATGCGTACAGTTCCACGTCCGAGCGTGCGTGCGACACGCTTGAGCTTGCGTTTCCCGGTCAGCCTTACGAGCGCGTCAAGGGCCTTAAGGAGTGGAACTTTGGCAAGTTTGAGGGTGCGAGCGAGGATTTGAATCCGCGCCTGCCGTACGGCGATTTTTACAAGCAGTATGACGGCGAGGGCGAAGACGAGTTTCGCGAACGCATGATGGCGACCATCACCGAGCTCATGCAGCGCCCTGGGCATGAGAGCGTGTTGTGTGTGAGCCATGGCGCCGCGGCGGCTCAGGTCATGCGCGGCGTGGGCGTGGAGCCGCTCAAGATGAAGAACCGCATCGGCAACTGCTGCGTGCTCGAGCTTGACTTTAATCCCGCCACCAGCACATTTGCTCTCGCAGATTTGTACAACCCCTACGGCACCCCGCGCGAGTAGCATCGGGGCATCAGCCAAAAACCACCACAAAGGGGCCAGGTGTCTTTGTGGCGGTTTCTGTCTCTTATACACATCTGACGCTGCCGACGCTACTCCTTGTGTAGATCTC
>CABRIB010000002.1 GCA_902470915.1 uncultured Collinsella sp.
TAGACGCGAGCCCGGGGCCCGTGGGTTATACCCTAAGAGCAAACCACCCTTTTTAGGGGTGGTTCTGATTTGCGTTGTTCGCTGTGGTTGGGGGTAGTGACTTAAACGTAGTAGATGGGCGCTTTTCGTGGTAGATGCATTACGCAGGTATCCTCGGAGAGCCAAAATGATCCCTTTTCCTCCGTCCCCGGGGGATCATCTGGGGGTTAGAGCTCCAGGGCGAGGGTGACGGGGCAGTGGTCGCTGCCAAAGATGTCGTCGCGGATGCCGGCGTCGCGCACGTTGCCGGCGATTGCGTCGCTCACCAGGAAGTAGTCGATGCGCCAGCCGGCGTTGTTCTTGCGGGCATTAAAGCGATAGCTCCACCAGCTGTAGACGCCCTCGACGTCGGGATTTGCCGCGCGCCAGGTATCGGTAAAACCGGCGTCGAGGAGCTCGGTAAACTTACCGCGCTCCTCGTCCGAAAAGCCTGCGTTACCGCGGTTGGACTTGGGGTTCTTAAGGTCGATCTCTTCGTGTGCCACGTTAAAGTCGCCGCAGGTCACCACGGGCTTGCCGGTCTCGCGCTCTAGTGCGCTCAAAAAGCCACGATAGGCATCGTCCCAGGCCATGCGTACATCGATGCGCGCGAGCTCATTTTGGGCGTTGGGCGTATAGACGTCCACGAACCAAAACTTGTCGAACTCGAGCGCGCAGACGCGGCCCTCGGTTGCGGCCTGGGCGACGAGCTCGGCGGCCCCACCTTCGCCGGCGTAGGGTAGCAGCGCATCGGCATGCAGCACGCGCAGCGGTTCCTGGCGGCTAAAGACCGCGGTGCCCGAGTAGCCCTTGCGCTCGGCGTAGCTCCAGGTTTGGTGATAGCCGGGCAGGTCGATATCGACCTGGCCCTCCTGCAGCTTGGTCTCCTGCAGCGCCAGGACATCGACATTGAGTTCCTGCGCGATCTGGATAAAGCTCGGGTCCTTTTTGAGCACGGCGCGCAGACCGTTGACGTTCCACGAGGCGAAAGTGTAAGTCTGAGGCATGGTGTCCTTTCGACGGGGTTTGCAGGCTTAAGATTAGCGCAACAGGGGCGGGGTGGGCTCCGCGCGTGCTGACTCAAAGGCCGCATGCCGGGATGTCGCCCGATGCTGCCCGACCAACAAGGACGGAGGACTCATATGACGCAGGCGATAACGGACCCCAAGCAGGCCTCCGCTGCGCTGGCGGAGCTGTTCGGTACCCACAAGCGCGTGGTCTTCTTTGGCGGCGCTGGTGTTTCCACGGCGAGTGGCATCCCCGATTTCCGCAGCGTGGACGGCCTGTATCACCAGCAGTTTGCCTACCCGCCCGAGACTATGCTTTCGCATAGCTTTTATGAGGCACATCCGGCCGAGTTCTTCGACTTCTACCGCACCAAGATGATTGCGCTTGGCGCCAAGCCCAACCGCTGCCACACCAAGCTGGCCGAGCTGGAGCGCGCCGGTAAGCTAAATGCCGTGGTGACGCAAAATATCGACGGCTTGCATCAGATGGCCGGCTCGCAGCGCGTGTTCGAGCTGCACGGATCGGTCCATCGCAACATTTGCCAGTCGTGCGGCGCGGTCTATAGCGCCGAGTGGATTTGCTCGCGCGAGCACGAGGACGCCGCGGGCGTACCCGTGTGTCCTGCGTGCGGTGGGCGCATCAAGCCCGATGTGGTGCTCTACGAGGAGCCGCTCGACGAGCATGTGCTGACCGGCGCCGTTGCTGCCATCGCCGCAGCCGACGCCCTCGTCGTGGGCGGAACCTCGCTCGTAGTGTATCCGGCGGCGGGCCTTACGCGATACTTTACCGGCGATACGCTGGCCATTTGCAATTTGGCGCCCACCGATCAGGATGCAAATGCCGACCTGCTGATTTCTTGCGACATCGCGGCCGCGTTTGCGTTCTAGCCCGCGCGCGCGGATACAATAGAAAGACTGATTGCAAAGCGACCCCGCCGCCAGCGCCCGAGCGCGGCGGCGTGGGCATTTTAGGAGGATGTTCATGGCGAACGACAGCAAGACATGGCGGTGCGGAAAGTACGAGCTCAGCTTTGACCGTCCGCGCATCATGGGCGTCCTCAACGTGACGCCCGATTCGTTTAGCGACGGCGGTGAGCACTTTGACCAGGATGCCGCTATCGAGTACGGCCTGGCGATGCTCGATGCCGGCGCCGACATCATCGACGTGGGCGGCGAGTCCACGCGCCCCGGCTTTACCCCGGTCAACCCCGACGAGGAGGCGCGTCGCGTGCTGCCCGTCGTGCGCGCGCTCGCCAAAGAGGGTGCCATTGTCTCGATCGACACGCGTCATGTGGCGGTTGCCAAGGCGGCTGTGCGCTGCGGCGCTTCGATTGTCAACGACGTGACGGGCTTCACCGATCCCAAGATGGTTGAGTTCGTTAAGACGAGCACCTGCGGCGTCATCGTAATGCACGCCGGCGAGGTCGCCGCACCCGCACGCACGCACGCGACGGTGCAGCTTGATACCTCGGCTGCGGCGTTTGTTGCCGAGAAGGCACGCGAAGCGGCTGCCGAGGCCGCGCGCGAGGCCGAGAAGCCGGCCCGTCGCCGTCGCGGCAAGTTGCTGGGCGAGCCCAAGGTTGAGGCCAAGCTTCCGGGCGGTGTGGTACAGCCCTCGCTGCCGTTTGGCGAATCGGAGCCCGCGCCCGAGTCCGTTGACGAGCCGGAGGCGTCGGCTTCCGAGCAGGCTGCCCCTGCCGCCGCTGCGCCCGAGACCGTGCCCGCAGCTACCGAAGCTGCACCAGAGCCCAGCGACCACCTGGCCGCCATGATGCGCCGCAGCGCCCGCCGCGAGGAAGCCTACGTGCCCACCTCGCAGCTCCGCCGCTTTACCCTGCCCGATTCTGCGCCCATCATGCGCCGCGTCATGGGCTTTCTGTCCGACCAGGCCCGCACGCTCATCCATGCCGGCGTGTCGCGCGACCGTATCTGCATCGATCCCGGCCCGGGCTTTGGCAAGACGGCCAACGAAGACATCGTCATCCAGCGCGAGACCGCCAAGATGGCGTCGCTGGGCTATCCGCTCATGTGCGCCGTGTCGCGCAAGCGCTTTGTGGGCGCCGTCTCGGGCGTGACCGAGGCCGCCGAGCGCGATGCCGCCACGTTTGGTGTGTGCCTGGGCGCCATCCAGGCCGGCGCCAACATCGTGCGCGTACATGACGTTGCGGGCTTTGCGCAGTTCCTGAACGGTTACTGGGCCGTTGCCAAACCGCAACCGCGCCGCGCGTTTGTGGCCGTGGGTTCCAACCTGGGGCATCGCTGCGACAACATTCGCGCTGCGCGCGACATGATTGCCGAGATTCCGCTGACCTGCGTGTCCAACTGCTCGCGCATCTACGAGAGCGAGCCGGCCTACGAGACGCGCCAGGACGCGTTTGCCAACGCCGTCATCGAGATCAAGACCGAGCTGGCTCCACTGGTGCTGCTCGACGAGCTTATGAAGATCGAGGCCGAGCTGGGGCGTGACCGCTCCAAGAAGGCCAAGGTCAACGGCCCGCGCACCATCGACCTGGACCTGCTGTGGATGGACGGCGAGACTCACGGCGGCAAGAAGCTGCGCCTGCCGCATCCGCTGATCGGCGAGCGAGACTTTGTGCTGGTGCCGCTCGAGGACCTGATGCACGACCCGGCGCGGTTCTTCCGCTACAACGGCGTCGAGGTCAAGGAGCCCGAGGATCGCGTGGGCCATATCGTGGGCGAATTGGGGCGTATGTAGATGATCGAGATGAATGCTGTTGCCGCCGGTACCGAGCTTGACGCGGCGCGCGATGCGGGCCGCGAGGGCATGTCCGCGGGCTGGTGCGCGTGGAGCGCGGGCGAGGCGTCGTTGACGTTTTCGCTGGTCGTGCGCCCCGATGTGAACATGCACGCCTTCCACGGCCTGCCGTTTGTAGCCGCAATGGGCATGATGGACGCGCTCGCGGGCACGGCCGCAACGCCGGGCCTGGGGCTTGCCGGCAAAGTGGGCATCCAGTGGCCGAGTGACATCGTGTACGGCACGCCTGCGTTTGAGACATCTCTCTCTCGCGTCGCCGTCAACGGCGGTGCCGGTGCTGCGGGCATGTTCGGTGCCGTGACGGTGGATATTGAGCGCGCGGCGCTGGGCGAGCTTGGCGTGGATGTGGCCGATGAGGCGCTGGTCGAGGCATTGGCCGCGGCGGTGCTCGCTCGCGTGGGCACCTGGGCAGTTGTTGCCAACACGCCGCAGGGCGCTGCCGGTCCGCTGGCTCCCGTGCTGGGCGAGTATTTCGATATGGTGCCGCTGCTGGGTCGTCAGGTCGCGGCGGTGTCGCCCAACGGCCTGCCGCTCGCGGTCGGCGTGTTTGCGGGTCTGGACATCTGGGGTCGCGCAACCATTAAGACCGACGCCGGCGAGCAAGAGTTTCCGCCCGAGGCCGTGCGCATTCGCGGTCTGTAGCGCAGGGCGCCAGCGCCCAAAGATAACGATGACAACGAAGCCCTCATCGGCCTGCACCGGGGAGGGCTTTCGCGTGACTGCAGGGCGGCATCTCGGTCCTATTCCTCAAAACTGAAAAATTTTCGTTTTTGAGGAATAGGAAACATGCACGATATCGCTGTGCTGGGTGTATTCGAGGAGTCTCTATTCCTCAAAATTGAAAATATTTCGTTTTTGAGGAATAGACTTGGCGAACGTTTGCGGGGACTGTGGCATCGGGCGTGCTCGACTTAGGTCCCCGTCCTACCCCAGCTCCTGCATGCGGCGGTAGATTTCGCAGATGCCCTTGATGGTGAGCTGCCCGTCGACCACGTCGAAGGCATCGGTCGAATCGGCGACGATGCCGGCGAGACCGCCCGTGGCGATAACGGTGGCGTCCTCGCGGCCCAGCTCGCGTTTCATGCGCGCGACTAGGCCCTCGGCCATGGCGGCGGCGCCCATCACGGCGCCGACCTTGATGCACTCCTCGGTATCGCGGCCGATGGCATGCTCGGGCGCCTCGAGCGGAACGCTGGCGAGCTTGGCGGCTCGGGCGGCGAGCGCGTCCATGGAGATGCGGATGCCCGGCGCTATCGCTCCGCCAATGTAATAGCCGTCCTCGTCGATGACGTCGATATTGGTCGCGGTACCAAAGTCCACCACGATCGCCGGGGCGCCGTAGAAGGTCTCGGCAGCGACGGCGTTGGCGATGCGGTCGGCACCAACGGCCTGGGGGCGCGCCGCCCGCAGCTTGGTCACGGCCGCCGTCTGCGGTCCAATGACGATGGCATCTGCCGCGATGCGTTTGGCCACGGCGTGCCACTCGCGCGAGAGCTGTGGCACCACGCCGGCAAAGGCGATCGCGTCGACCGCGCCGAGCGAGAGGTCGTACATCTTAAAGAAGCCCATCAGGCGCACGTGGATCTCGTCGGCGGTAAAGGAGCGGTCGGTGGGCATACGCCACGACTGCACCAGCTCGTCTCCGTCAAACAGGCCCATGGCCGTCTGCGTGTTTCCCATATCGATAGCGAGCAGCATGTCTACTCCAGGTGTCGGCGTAAAAGGACGCGCACCATTGTATACGCGCCGCCGACGGCGCTCGGCTGCGATTCGTTTACGCTGATATGGACTGAGGGGTTTAAATATGAAGGAATTATGCTCTACGAGATTTTCCTTGCCGTTTACCGAACTCCCACGTAATATTCTTTTTTGCGCACATGAGGCGCCCAGACATTGCGGGGTGGAGCAGTCTGGTAGCTCGCCGGGCTCATAACCCGGAGGTCGTAGGTTCAAATCCTGCCCCCGCGACCAAGAATTTGCAGCTCGTCGGCCTAGCCGGCGGGCTTTTTTGTTATTCCGGGACTGTTTTCTCAGCCCAATTCTCAGCCTCCCAAACAAAATCTCGATCTGTAACATCTAGACCCGATTTGGACGGCCAGGTGTTACAGATCGAGATGTTTCGGCAGGACGGTCTTCGTTTGTCTAAATCTGTAACACGAGGGACGGATTTTGCCGAGTTGTTGTTGCAGATTGAGATCTTTCGGCGGGCTAGATTGGTTTGTCTCGATCTGTAACAGGTGGAGGCCAAAAGTGGGTCTAGGTGTTACAGATTGAGATGTTTGGTCGGACCGAATTTGTTCGTCTCGATTTGTAACATCTAGGGTCGTTTTTGGCCTGTAGGTGTTACAGATCGAGATTTTCCGACGGAACGCTTCCGTTTGTCTTGATCTGTAACAGTAAGGGGCCAAAAGTCGGTCTAGATGTTACAGATTTAGATTGTTGAGGATGGGTCGAGAGGAATGTCTCGATCTGTAACAGTAAGACCCGGCTTTGCTGGGTAGCTGTTACAGATCGAGACAAACCGACGGGCCGCCCCGCCCCATCCACCTGCCGCTACCTGCTGTCCGCCGATTTCCGTTGCGCTGTTGTATTTCCATGCCATATCCTTTAGACAACTACGCGGCATCATCGCCGCCGCGCCTACAAGAGAGGAATATCCATGACCGCACCTGCATCCAAGCTGCTCCAGCCCATTACGGTTGGCCCCCTTGAGCTCAAGAACCGCATAATGTTCCCGCCGCTGACCACCGGCTACGAGGAGCGTGACGGTTCCATTGGCGAGCGCAGCCTGGCCTTTTACGAGCGCCTGGCCCGTGGCGGCGTGAGCTACATCGTCATCGGCGACGTCGCTCCCGTCATGACCGCGAGCCCCACGCCCAAGCTGGCGACCGACGCCCAGATCCCCACGTTTAAGGCGCTGGCCGACGCCGTCCACAAGCACGGCGCCAAGGTCGCGCTGCAGCTGTTCCACCCCGAGTACGACGTGCCCGGTGTCGGCCGCATGGTCATGGGTTCCATGGCCGCCGCCAAGGCCGCGCAGGAGGCCAAGGCCGCCGGCGACGAGGAGACCTTTGCTGCCAAGATGGCCGAGTCCAACGAGATCCGCAAGCAGGCCTACGCCAAGCTGCACCACGACATGCAGCACTTTGTGAACGAGGCCAGCGTTGAGCAGCTCACCCAGATCAAGGAGGCCATCGCCGCCTCGGCCGCCCGCGCACAGCAGGCTGGCATCGACGCCATCGAGGTCCACGGCGACCGTCTGGTGGGTTCGCTGTGCTCGGCTATCCTCAACCAGCGCACCGACGAGTACGGCGGCTCGTTCGAGAACCGCGTCCGCTACGCGCTCGAGGTCGTCGCTGCCATTAAGGAAGCCGCGCCGCAGCTGATGGTGGAGTACAAGCTCCCCGTGATCATGGAGAACCCCGACGGCACGCCGCGCGGCAAGGGCGGCCTGCAGCCCGACGAGGCCTGCGAGTTTGCCAAGCTGCTTGAGGGCGCGGGCATCGATATGATCCAGGTCGCACAGGCCAACCACACCGGCAACATGGGCGACACCATTCCGCCCATGGGCGCCATGCCCTACAACTGGACGCTGCCCGTGGCCGAGCGCGTTAAGGCCCTGGTCTCCGTGCCGGTGGCAACCGTCGGCCGCGTGGTCTCGGTCGAGGCCGGCGAGAAGATTCTGGAAGACGGCGCCGCCGACATCATCGCCTACGGCCGCTCGCTCATGTGCGACCCCGACATTGCGCTGAAGGCCGCCACGGGTGAGCCCATCCGCGAGTGCCTCAACTGCAACAAGGGCTGCGTCGACGCGATTCAAAACCGCAAGTACATCTCGTGCGTGCTCAATGCCGAGAACGGCGACGAGGCGACCATCGCCATTAAGCCGGGCGAGGGCGACAAGAAGATCGCCGTGGTGGGCGGCGGTATTGCCGGCCTGGAGGCCGCACGCGTGGCGGCCAAGCGCGGCTACGATGTGACTGTCTACGAGGCGAGCGACCATCTGGGCGGCCAGATCGTGCTGGCGGCCGCGCCTCCGCGCAAGGACGAGATCATGCGCTCGGTCGAGTACTACGAGAAGATTCTGCCTGGCCTGGGCGTGAAGGTCGAGCTCAACCATGCCGCTACCGTTGAGGACCTCAACGCCGCCGACGCTGCGATTGTGGCTGTGGGCGCACACGACGTGGTCATTCCCGTTCCGGGCGCCGACTCGGAGAAGGTCGTCTCGAGCTGGGACGTGCTGGCCGGCAAGGTGGAGCTTACGGGCCGCGTCGCCGTCATTGGCGGTGGCCTGGTGGGCACCGAGACTGCCGAGTACCTGCTGCAGCACGGCTGCGAGGTGGCGATCGTGGAGATGCTCGACAAGATTGCCGCGGGCGAGTCCGAGACCATTCTGCCGCTGATCATGAGCGACTTCGCCGAGCACAACGTGGGGCAGCACGTGAAGACCCGCCTGACCGCCATTACCGACGAGGGCGTGGAGGCCATTCGCACCACCGAGGACGGCGCCGAGGAACCGGTGAAGATCGCCTGCGATTACGTGGTGATGGCCGTGGGCTCCAAGGCCAACGCGTTTGACCTGGACGGCGTGACGGTGCCCGTGACCTGCGTGGGCGATTGCTCGGGCGAGCGCACCGCCGACATCGCGAGCGCCATCCGCACGGCATATCACGCGGCCAACGAGCTGTAGTTAACATCGCGGCGGGGCGGGGCGGTAGCACGGATCCGCCTCGCCCGGCTGCGTCCCATCGGGTGTCAACCGGGGCGGGGTCTGCAAGCGCAGCAGGTCCCGTCCTTTTTGTTTTGCTCGGGTGGATGGCAATGCGCGGTAATCATGAGAAGTGAGGCGTCACTGCCCTGCAGGCCGCTCAAAATTATTGGGGGAGGGGTTAATAATTATTCCCTCTAGACCAAAGGACATAAAGAGATGCCAATTTTGTTGGCAAACGAATGACGATTAGCTGCGAGCTAGCTACCAGCGTAAATAATCGATAAAGAAACGCCGTAAATAGGTGTCAAATGCCCAGATAATGCCGCGTCTATTTTAATTAACTGCTTTGAGCAAACAGCAAAATGCTACTATCTAGCGTGCACGTAAGAAAGCAGATTAACGGTTAAGGCTAAGAAGTGGCAGGTATGTCGGAAGCAACTAGGACTCGCACGCATGCGCCCGAGGTTAGGCAGCGTGCCGTCGAGATCCTCCAAGAGGGGGTCGGTCACCGCGCCCTCGCTGCAAAGCTCGGCATTCCCCAGGCCACGGCTCGTCAGTGGGCCCGTGCATATGCCGTGGGCGGTGCCGACGCTGTGCTCAACGCGGGCGCTCGCCATCACACCTATTCGTACGACGTAAAGCTCGCCGTGGTTAAGGACCGTCTGGAAAACGGCCTGACGGTTCGCGAGGCCATGATCAAGCACAAGATTCCCAGCGAGTCTTCGGTCAAGGCTTGGTGTCGTCAGTATCGCGATGGCGGCGCCGACGCGCTTATCGATAAGCCGCGCGGTCGCAAGCCGCGCGTTAAGCAGGCAGAGTAGCAAGAGGGTGCGCCCACAGGGGCGCATTTTTCTTGCTGCCCCTCTGCTCCAAAGTGGCCGTGCCCTTGCCCTGTACGCCTAAAACTCCCCAGTTGACCGAAAACCTGCCGCCGTTACTCCTCGATTGAGCTATAACGTTAAACAATTGCAGCGTTTTTGCATGGGGGAGTGATGGTATGACGCTACTGTATTTCCTTACCCTGTTTCCGCTGGTACCGGCGCTGGGCATGCTGCTCGCGCGCGGTGACCGCGCCCGCGATGCGGTGGGGCTCATAGGCTCCGGCATTATTATGGCGGTGACAGTTGTAGTCGCCGTCATGTTTTTTGGCACGGGTCCGCAGAGCTTTGAGGTTGCCCCCGGCACCTCGCATATGCTCTCGATCATCAGTTCCGCCATCGACGTCGTTCTGTGCGCCGTCATCCTGTACAACGCGTTCAAATATAGGAACGCGCTCACCACGGTGCTCGGCATAGTCCAGCTGGTGGGCTCGCTCGCCTTTGCAGCCATGACGCTGCCCGCGGCCGAAGCCGTCACGGCGACGCCGCTCTACCTGGACTACATGAGCGTGATCATGGTCCTCGCCGTCGGTATCGTCGGCAGCCTTATCTGCGTGTATGCCCTGGGCTACATGAAGGACTTCCAGGCCCATGACGAGCACGAGGCCGCGCTGCGCGGGCAGACCGCGCCCGACCGTCGCCCGCAGTTCCTGGCGCTCATGTTCCTGTTCCTTTCGGCCATGTTCGTCATCGTGACGAGCGACAACCTTGAGTGGCTGTTCTGCGGCTGGGAAATCACCACCGTGTGCTCGTTCCTTATGATTGGCTACACGCGCACGCCCGAGGCCATCAAGAACGCCTTTACCCAGATCATCCTCAACATGCTGGGCGGTATCGCGTTTTTGGCAGGCCTTATGTACCTGCACGTTAACGGCATGCCGCTGACCATCTCGGGCATGATCGAGCTTTCCGGCGCCGGAACCGCGCAATCCGCGCTGCTGGTGATGCCGGTCATCCTGTTGTCGCTCGCCGCGCTCACCAAGGCCGCACAGATGCCGTTCCACACGTGGCTGTTGGGTGCCATGGTTGCCCCCACGCCCACGAGCGCCCTGCTGCACTCGTCAACCATGGTCAAAGCCGGCGTGTTCCTGATGGTCAAGCTCAGCCCGCTCTATGCCATCTATCCCGTGACCGGCTTTATGGTCACGAGTGTGGGTGCCATCACGTTTTTGCTCGCTGCCCTCATGGCCATCTCGCAGAGCAACGCCAAGCGCGTGCTCGCGTACTCCACCATTTCCAACTTGGGCCTCATCAGTGCCTGCTTGGGCGTCGGCGCGCCCGAGGCCGTGTGGGCGGCCATCTTCCTAATCCTGTTCCACACGGTGGCCAAGTCGCTGCTGTTCCTGTGCGTGGGCACGGCCGAGCATCATATCGGCAGCCGCAATATCGAGGACATGGACGGTATGTTCAGCCGCATGCCGCACCTGACGCGCCTGATGATGCTGGGCATTATGGGCATGTTTGTGGCGCCGTTTGGCATGCTCGTGTCCAAGTGGGGCGCCCTGGTGGCGTTCGCGCAGACTGGCAACGTGCTCATGATTATGGTGCTTGCCTTTGGCTCGGCCGCGACGTTCTTCTTCTGGGGCAAGTGGCTTGCCAAGCTATCGGGCGTCGACCCCACGGCTCAAAACGTTGAGGTCAATGTCCATAAGACCGAATGGATGGCGCTCAACACCATCGCCGCGCTGCTGATTCTGTGCTGCGTGGCTTTCCCGGTTATCTCGAGCGGTCTGGTGTCGCCTTACTTGGCCATGGTGTTTGGCCGCGTGCCGTACGTTATCGGCAAGGACGCCATGTATCTGATGGTGGTCATCGTGGCGTTTATCGCCGTGGTGCTGCTGACTTCATTCCGCGTGAGCAACAAACCGCACGTAAACGTATATCTTTCGGGTGTGGGAACCGACAAATATCGCCATTTCCGCGGCTCGATGGGACGCGAGGTGAAGGCCGAAAAGCGCAATTGGTACTCGGAGGACGCCCTTGGCGAGAAGCGTATTAGCCCCGTGGGTAGCGTCGTGTGCTGCAGCATCATCTTGTTTGCGCTGCTGTGCTGCGCGTGGATTGGGCCCGAGCGGCTTGCCATGAGCGCGCCCTCGGTGCTGCGCGGCAAGTATTTTGAAGGTTCGGGCGTCGTGGGCATCTTTATTGGTACCGTGGTGTTTGCCCTGCTGGCGCCGCTTGTGGGCGGCCTGATCGACGGTCTTGACCGTAAGCTTTCGGCTCGCATGCAGGGCCGCGTGGGCCCGCGCTTGCTGCAGCCCTTCTACGACGTTGCCAAGCTGCTGCGCAAGGCGCCCGCCAGCGTAAACACCATGGACGATACCTATATGGCGTGCGCGCTCATCTTTACCGTGGTGGGCGGCGGCATCTTTGTGTCGGGTTCCAACACGATGTTGTGCGCCTTTATGGTTACCCTCGCCGCGATCTTTGTGGTGCTGGCGTCCGCCTCGACGCAAAGCCCGTTTGCCCAGGTCGGCGCCGACCGTGAGCTGCTGCAGGTTATGAGTTACGAGCCTGCCGTTCTGCTGATGAGCGTGGGCCTGTACCTTGCCACCGACAGCTTCGATTCCATCGCCGTGACGGGGCAGTCGGCCCCCATCATCGTGTACAGCGCGCCCATTTTCCTCGCGCTGCTCGCGGTGCTTACCATCAAGCTGCGCAAGTCGCCGTTCGATCTTTCGTACTCGCATCACGCGCATCAGGAGATCGTCCAGGGCGTCGCCACCGAGATGAGCGGCGGCACGCTGGCCAAGATGACCCTTATGCACTGGTGCGAGACCGTGCTGTTTTTGATGTGGGTGGGCATGTTCTTTGTTTGGGACAACCCGGTGAGCTGGGTCGTTGCCCTGGTCGTGATGGCCGCAACGTATTTTGTTGAGGTGCTGATCGACAACACCTTCGCCCGTAGCACCTGGCGCAGCTGCTTTAAGCTCGGCTGGGGCGTGGCGCTGGTGTTTGGCCTGCTCAACCTTATGCCCACCCTCGTAGACGTGTTTATTTAGGAGGCGGCATCCATGGATCATAAAATGTCGCGCTCGCCGTGGGTTATTCATTACGACGGCTCGAGCTGCAACGGATGCGATATCGAGGTGCTGGCCTCGCTCACGCCACTGTTCGATGCGGAGCGCTTTGGCGTGGTCAACACCGGCAACCCCAAGCATGCGGATATCTTTTTGGTGACGGGGTCGGTCAATGCCCAGAACCTGCCCGTCGTGCGCCAGATCTACAACCAGATGCTCGAGCCCAAGTGCGTGGTGGCGTGCGGCATTTGCGCGTGCTCGGGCGGCGTGTTCCGCGATGCGTATAACGTGATCGGCGGCGTGGACCGCGCGATTCCCGTGGACGTGTACGCGCCCGGGTGCGCCATTCGTCCCGAGACCGTGATCGATGCCATCGTGGAGGCGTGCGGCATCCTGGACCAGAAGGAGGCCGTGATGCGCGCCGGCGGCGATCCGCTCACCGTGGGCGGCGCCGCTACCTGGGACGGTGGCGTTGAGCTGGGCGAGGACGGGTTTGTGGCTGCTGCTGAGGCCGGCGACGCGTCTGCTGCTGGCGACGCATCTGCTGAGACGCCCGCCGCGCCCGCCGCTGCAAAGGAGGCCGAGTAATGCAAAAGGCTATCTATACCACCGTTGGGATCGACGAGCTCCTGTCGCATGTCCAGGCGCTCAAGGGCGTCGGTGCGCGCTTTGTGCAGATGCACGCCGAGCGCTGTGTGGACGACGGATCGTATCGCCTGGTCTATACGTTTATCAACGTTCGTGCTGCTCAGGAGCATATTGCGCAGGACGGCAGCTATGCGATCGAGAACCTGGTGGTCGAGGGTATCGACCGGTACCAGGAGATTCCGTCCATCAGCTCGTATTATCCGGCGGTGTTCCCGTTTGAGAACGAGGCACATGACCTGTTTGGTCTTGCCATCACCGACATGCAGATCGACTTTAAGGGCTTTTTCTACCAGGTCTCGACTGCCGAACCCATGAGCGTCATCACGCCCGAGGTGAAGGCCGCGCGCGAGAAGGCCATGAAGATCCGTGCCGCTGCCGAGGCCAAGGCGCGCAAGGCCGCGGCTGAGAAGGCCGCCGCTGCCACGGCCGCTGCGGGGGAGGGCGCTGGCGATACTGCGGGCGCTGCCGTCGCTCAGCCCGCTGCGGCTGCCGGCTCTGATGCTCAGCATGATGATGCCGCTGCCAAGGCCGCGCTCAAAGCCGCCGAGCTGGAAGCAAAGCTCGCCGCCATGGATCCCGAGAAAGCGGCCAAGGTCCGCGCGGCGCTTGCCGCCAAGGCCACCCGCGACAAGCAGAACAAGGAGGCGTAAGGTCCATGGCACATCGCTCCGTTATTCCGTTTGGCCCGCAGCACCCGGTGCTGCCCGAGCCGCTGCATCTGGACCTGGTGATCGAGGACGACCGCGTTATCGAGGCGATTCCGCAGATTGGTTTTGTGCACCGCGGACTTGAGAAGCTCACCGAAAAGCGCGATATGCATCAGTTTGGGTACATCGCCGAGCGCATCTGCGGCATCTGCGCCGTGGGCCATAGCTGCGGCTATGCCAGCGCCTGCGAGCGCATGCTCGACATCGAGGTGCCCGGCCGTGTGCAGTATATCCGCACCATTTTGCACGAGCTTTCGCGCATTCACTCGCACCTGTTGTGGCTGGGCCTGCTCGCCGATGCCTTTGGCTTCGAGGCGCTGTTCTATCGTTCGTGGACCCTGCGCGAGCAGATTCTCAAGATTTTTGAGAGCACCTGCGGCGGCCGCGTGATCCTTTCGATTAACGAGATCGGCGGCCTTAAGCACGATATCGAGGACTCCGAGCTGGCCGGCATTGTCCAGACGCTTGACGTCATGCGCCCCGACTACGAGGCCCTGGTGCATACGTTTTTGGACGACAATAGCTGCGGCGAGCGCCTGCATGGCGTGGGCGTGATCAGCAAGAAGGACGCGCTGGAGCTTTCGATGGTCGGCCCGTTTGGGCGCGCCTCGGGCGTGGATTACGACGTGCGCATGTTCGGTGACGGCGCCTATGCGGATCTGGCTGCGTTTGAGCCGATTGTTGCCACCGATGGCGATTGCTATGCCCGCTGCCAGGTGCGTTGTGCCGAGGTCACGCAGGCCATGGACATCATCAAGGAGCTTGTGGGCAAGATCCCGCACGACGGTATCGGTGGGCGCACCAAGCTCACGCCGGCCGACGGCGCGCGCGGCGAGGTTGTGATTGAGCAGCCGCGCGGCGAGGCGTATTACTATGTGCGCGGCAACGGCACCAAGAACCTGGACCGTTTTCGCGTGCGCACGCCGACGTCGCAGAACCTGGCAGGTCTGACGCATGCGCTGCAGGGCGTGCTCCTTGCCAACGTGCCCATGATTATCCTGACCATCGACCCCTGCATTAGCTGCACGGAAAGGTAGGCGCGGCATGAGTTTACTGACATTTGCCAAGACGGCCTTGGGTTCTATGGTCAAGCAGCCGGTCACGGTGTGCTATCCGCAGGAGAAGCTGACGGCGCCCGAGCGCTTGCGCGGGCATATCGTCAATGACATGGATGTGTGCATCTGCTGCGGCATGTGCGCGCGCCGTTGCCCGGCGGGCGCGCTCGCGGTCGATCGCAAAGGCGGTACCTGGTCGATCGACCCGTATGCCTGCGTGGTGTGCGGCGAGTGCATCGAAAGCTGCCCCAAACACTGCCTGAGTATGGACACCGCCCGTACTCCAGTTGCGGCGGACAAGACTCCCACGGTAGAAACCAAACCGGAATAGTGCGAAGACGGGGCCGGTGGGGCAAATGCCCCACCGGCCCCGCGCTTAAACGCGCGGTTAGGCTGCCGCTAACAAAACTATGCCGGTTTACGGGGCTGGATAGCGAACTCCCAACCATACCGAAAATCGCAAAAACAAAACCGCAGGTAGACGGCCCGCCATTTTTCAAAATTCGCGGGTATGGATGAGGGTTCTGGCTTTAGCCCCGTAATCCGGCATGGTTTTGAAATGGCGCCGTATTGGTAACAGCCTCTAATCCCCCGGGGACGGAGGAAAACGGATCATTTTGGCCTTGTGAGGGCTGCCGCGTGACCCGTCTGCCACGAAATGGGCCTATCTACTACGTTTAAGCTACTGCCCTCAACCATGGCGAACAACGCAAAAACAAAACCGCAGGTAGAACGCCTGCGGTTTTTCGTAAAACGTGGGCATGGTCGGGGGTATCGGGTCAAACGTAGTAGATGGGCCGGTTTCGTGGTGAGCACCACCAATTGATCCCCCGGAGACGGAGGAAAACGGATCATTTTTGCGTGATGGCTTCGAGTCGCACCTATTTTCCTGCGAAAACGCCGTGTCTCAACTTTGGTGAGACATTTGTCTCACGCCCAAAACCGAATCTGGAACATGTGTCACCTGCCCTAATTGTGTCTCATTTCGTAACTTTAGGCTGATGCAAGGTCTGAGCCTGCGAGAAGGGAGACGCGATGAGTAGGTATACGAGGGGTCTCTTGGCGGTGATACTGGCCGTAGTGCTGGTGTTGCCGGCTGCAGCATTTGCCATGCTGCCCGAGGCCAACGCCAGGTCCAGCACAGGAATGGACGGACCGACGGCGAGTGAAAAGATCGTCGACTACGACACCAGCGACCACTGGAAGTACTGGGCCGGCGGCATTGACGGCAAGGAAACTACAACTCAAAACGTCGGCCGAATCTGGACCGACAAGACGGTCAAGGCGGTCAAGGACGGAAAGTCAGATTTCCTGACCACGCTGTCTGCTATCTCCTCGACATCCGATACGACGATTTCCGGCAAGCCGCTCGATATCGTGATGGTGCTGGATGCTTCTGGGTCGATGGATGACCCCATGGGTAAGAGCGACAACACAAAGCGTATCGAAGCGCTAAAGAAGGCCGCCAATGGCTTTATTGACACCATTGCGGAGCAGAATGCAAAGATCTCGGACGAGTCCAAGCAGCATCAGGTTGCCATCGTTAAGTTTGCGGGCACTAGGGCTGGTTGGGTCGGCAACGACACGTATTGGGACTCGGGGTATAGGTACAACTACTCGCAGACCATGAAGAGGCTGACGCCTTGCGAGGGCGATGACGCGACGAGCCTTAAGAGTACGGTCAACTCCATCAGTCCCGCCGGTTCCACGCGTGCCGACTATGGCTTACAGCTGGCTGATGAGGAATTTTCGTCTGTTCGTGGTCGTGCCGACGCCAAGAAGGTCGTCGTCTTCTTCACAGATGGCTCACCCACGAGTTCTAGTGGATTCCAGGCAAGTGTTGCCAATAACGCCATCCTTAACGCCAAGAACCTCAAGAATAAAGGTGCCGACATTTACACCATCGGCATCTTTGACGGTGCAAATCCCAAGGCCGACCCCATGGATCAAGGCACAAGCAATGAGAATAAGTTCATGCATGCCGTGTCGAGCAATTATCCCGACGCAGAGTCGTATACGAGCGATAAGCTTGGCACACGTGCGGAAAACGCCAATTACTACAAGTCGGCAACCAGCGCAGCAGAGCTCGAGAAGATCTTCGAAGAGATCTCGGGAAGCATTATCAAGGCTGGTTACCCGACAGAAGTCCATGACGGTTATGGCGAGCATGAGTCCGGCTACATCACGTTTACCGATAGGCTGGGCGACTTTATGCAGGTCGACGGCTTTACGTCCGTCGTGTACAACGGCGAGACGTTTGACAAGCCGACGAAGAAGCCCGAAGGCAATGTCGACACCTACAAATTTGCGGGTGCCGCTGCGAACCTGGTCATCACCGTTCAGCATGCCGAAAAGGGCGAGCCCCGGACCGGCGATATCGTAACGGTCAAGATTCCCGCGTCGCTGATTCCGCTGCGCCACTTTAAGATCACCGATGGTGTACTTACGGTCGACGATACTAAGCCCATCCAGGTGAACTACACCTCGAGCGTTAAGAAAGACGCGCTCAATAACCTGTTTACGCCCGAGAGCGTACCGAGGCTCGAGGACTACATCAAGAGCAATACGACCACCACGGAGAACGACTCAAAGACCGTTAGCTTCTACGCGAACAAGTGGAGCCGTGGCGAGCTGGGCGATACGATCGCGAACTTCGAGCCTGCCGATTCCAACCGCTACTACTATTTCCAGAAGCAGACCCCCATTTACACGGATAGGGACTGCAAGACGCCAGCGAAGGACTCGATCCCGCTGGCTGCCAAGGGCACCTATTACTACAAGGATGAGTTTGAGGTAGCGGGCGAAGGCGGCAAGGTTGAATCCAGTACTGCCGTTATCGAGTTTACCGGCGAAGACGCCGCGAGCTCTGAGGACGCCTTCGTGCGCGACACGAGCGGAAACCTGTCGTTCAAGAAGGGAACCGCACGCCTTGCCTTTATTGACGAACTCCACACCACCAAGAAGAGTGTGGGCGGCAACCGCACCAGTACCGCGGATGACGTGCTCAACCCCAAGTGGAACAACAACGCCACGGAGGTTGACGTTCACCTGGGCAACAACGGCAAGATCAGCTTTGATATAACGCCGGCAACGGTGGATACCAAGGCCGACTTTGGCCTGACCAAGGTGCTCGAGGGCCGCGATTGGACGGCTACCGATGAGTTTAAGTTTGAGCTCTCCGCGACGCCCAAGAATGACGCTCCGATGCCTGCGTCCACGGACGCGACTGTGACCAGGGACAACACGGCTATCGACTTCGGCGAGATCACCTACAACAAGCCGGGCGAGTACACCTATGAGGTCCGTGAGGTCAAGGGCGACGCCGGTGGCATTACCTACAGCAAGAACGTTGCCACGTTCAAGGTGACCGTGGCGGTTAATGCCACGGGTGGGCTTAAGGCTGACGTTGAAAAGATCTCGGGCGAGACCGAGTTCAAGAACACCTATAGCGCCAAGACGGAAACTCCGCTGACCCTTGAGGCAACCAAGACGCTCACGGGGCGCCCGATGGCCGATGACGAATTTAAGTTTGCGCTGAGCTATGCGGGGCACGACGAGGTTCTGCTGGATGCAACCAACAAGGGTGGCAAGGTTGAGTTCGGTCCGCTGACGTACACGACCAAGTCGCTCGCCAAGCTGGTCGAGGAAGACAAGGCATCGCTTGATGCTAGCTCAGACAAGCCCACGTGGACCATTCGCTACATTGCTGCCGAGCAGACCGACAAGCTGCCTGCGGGCGTGAGCTCCACCGTGCCGGCAATTGACGCATATGTAACCGTTGTCGACAACGGCGATGGTACCCTGACGGCGACGGCTTTCTACGGCGATACCGGCAACGAGTTCGTGAACACCTACAATCTGACCCCCAAGGTCTCCAGCGTCACCGACCAGATCACCGCGACCAAGGTCCTGACCGGGCGCGACCTCGGCCTCAAGGCCGGCGAGTTCCGTTTCGAGCTCGTCGAGGGCAATAGCGTGGTCTCCACCGGCACCAACAATGCCGACGGCAAGATCGTGATGGATTCCGTCACCTACACCGCGGCTGGCGAGCACACCTACACGCTGCGCGAGACCAAGGCCAGCACCACCGAAAACGGCATTACCTACAGCACCGCCGAGTACACTATCGTGACCATCGTCAAGGACAACGGCGACGGCACCCTCAGCGTGGAGCACAAGCTGCAGAACGCCGACGAGGCGATCTTCGAGAACACCTACACGGTGACCCCCAAGAGCTCCAGCGTCACTGATCAGATTAAGGCGACCAAGTCCCTGACTGGCCGCGACCTCAAGGAAGGCGAGTTCTCCTTCGAGCTCGTCGAGGGCGAGGACGCCAAGGTCGTCGCCACCGGCACCAATGCCGCCGACGGCAAGATCACGATGAGCGAGATCACCTACAACGAGCCCGGCAAGCACACCTACACGCTGCGCGAGGTCCCGGGTGACGCCAACAACGGCATCACTTACGACAGCAAGACCTACGCCATCGAGACGACCATCACCGACAACGGCAAGGGTGAACTCGTGGCAAAGCACGAGCTGCAGGGCGTCAACGAGGCGAAGTTCAACAACAGCTACAAGCCGAATCCTGACGAGTTCAGCGTCACCGACGAGATCAAGGCGAACAAGATCCTGACCGGGCGCGACCTCAAGGATGGCGAGTTCTCCTTCGAGCTCGTCGAGGGCGAGGGCAAGGACGCCAAGGTCGTCGCCACCGGCAAGAATGCCGCCGATGGCAAGATTACGATGAGCCCCGTGAAGTACGATAAGGCCGGCAA
Organism: uncultured Collinsella sp.; assembly: GCA_902470915.1. Classification (GTDB taxonomy): domain Bacteria; phylum Actinomycetota; class Coriobacteriia; order Coriobacteriales; family Coriobacteriaceae; genus Collinsella. Next base: position 19,599 of record CABRIB010000002.1, read on the forward strand.
GCACAAATACACGCTGCGCGAGGTCAAGGGCAACGCCGGCGGCATCACCTACAGCGATGCCGAGTTTACCATCGAGACCACCATCACGGACAACGGCGACGGTACGCTCAGCGCCACGCATGTCCTGAAGGGCGACGTCAAGGCTGCAACTTTCGAGAACGCTTACAGCGTGACCCCGATCGACGCAGAGCTCGACTTTGACCTGAGCAAGGCCATCGACGGTCGCGACTGGACGGACTCCGACAAGTTCAGCTTTACCATCACCGCTCCCGAGGGCACCCCACTGCCCGACCCCGCAACCGTAACTGTGAGCAAGAAGGACGCGAAGGATGGCATCGCCGCCATCAAGTTCGGCAAGATCCACTACACGGCTGCTGGAACCTACAAGTACGAGATCCGCGAGAACGCGGGCAGCGCGGCCGGCATGACGTATGACGGACATGTCGCGACCGCCGAAGTGACCGTGACTGATAACGACAAGGGCGTCCTGACCGCCAACGTCACCAAGAAGGAAAACGGCCGCTTCACCAACATGTACCGCACTGAGCTCGATTACACCGCGGCCGGCGGCCTCAAGATCAGCAAGAGCCTCTACGGACGTCCCATGACCGAGGGCCAGTTTACCTTTACCGTGACGCCCGCCGACGAGGCTTCGGCCAATGTGCTCGGCCTGCACGAGGGCGCCAACGTGTACAAGTCCCCTGCAACGGCAGAGGCGACGGTTGGTCTGATCGACATCCTGGCTGGCCATGAGGTCAAGTTTACTCAGGCTGACGCCGGCAAGACCTTTGCGTACACCGTTGCCGAGAAGAACGACGGCAAGCCCGGTTACACCTATGGTGACGCCGTCCGCACCGTGACGATCGTCATCGCCGATGACGGCGTCGGCACGCTCACCGCCACCACGACCGTTACTGGCAACCCCGACAAGGGAACGCTGGTGACCGAGTACAAGACTGGTGCCGCTACGGTCGAGAGCGCCGTGGTCCCGTTCGTCAACAGCTACCGTGCATCGACCGATAACCCGGGCGGCGAGCTTGCGCAGATTGTCGCCACCAAGACCCTGACCGGTCGTCCGCTGGCCGACGGCGAGTTCTACTTTGGCATCGCCTATGCAGGCGAGAAAGAAGCCATCGAGGGTACGTGCGTTACCAACGTTAACGGCCAGGTGAGTTTTGGCGCCCTGCATTACACGACCGAGATGCTTGCCGACTTGGTGAGCGCCGGACGCGCCATCCGCACCGACACGGATGCCAAGCTCGCGTGGACCATCAACTACACGGCGTTTGAGTACACATCCCCGCTCGCAGCAAAGGGCATTACCGCCGCGAAGCCGAGCTTTAGCTTTAAGGTCATCGTCGTCGACAACGGCGACGGCACCCTGACGGCGAAGCCTGACTACGGTGGCGCCGAGCCCGTGTTCGAGAACGTCTACGGCGCCGATGCCGTTGACGCCGCGCTCGCCGGCACCAAGAAGCTCCAGGCTGCCGAGGGCCTGACCCCGGCCGACATCGCGGGCAAGTTCACCTTTACCGTGACCGCTGACGAGGCAGGTGCCCCGATGCCCGAGCGCACGACCGCAACTAACGACGCGGCCGGCAACGTGGACTTTGGCAAGATCCACTTTACGCTCGAAGACCTCAACCGCGCTCTGGGCGTGACGACCGATGCTTCTGGTGACGCATCGAGCGACGCCGAAGCCAACGCCGGTGAGGCCGAGGTTGACGCCGACGCTGCCGAGACCGATGAGTCCAACGACGTGTCCGATCCCGCAGCCCCCACCGCTCCGCGCTCGCACACCTTTATCTACACGGTGGCCGAGTCCGGTAGCGCCCTTGGCGTGACCAACGACGCCAACGCTACGCGCAAGGTTTCCTATACCGTGACTGACGACGGTGCCGGGCATCTGAGCGTCAAGCGCGAAGGCGACGACGGTGCGGACTTCACGTTCACCAACACCTATGGCGTGACGCCCACCGACTCTTCCGTGACCGATCAGGTCAAGACGGTCAAGCGTCTGACCGGACGCGACCTTGCAGCCGACGAGTTCACGTTTGAGCTGCTCGAGGACGGCGTGGTTGTCGCTAGCGGCACCAATGACGCCAACGGCAACGTTACGCTGAGCTCGATCCGCTACGAGGCGCCCGGTGCGCACACGTACACGCTGCGCGAGGCTTGCCCCAACGCGCTCGGCCTGTACAAGGGTGTCGCCTATGACGGCACGACCTACACCGTCGTGACCACCGTCTCCGACAACGGTGACGGTACGCTGACCGCGACGCACAAGCTCGAGGGAACCACCGAGTCGGCTGGCTTTACCAACAAGTATCACGCCATGCCCACGCAGGTTTCCATCGGCGCCATCAAGGTGCTCGAGGGACGCGAGCTCAAGAAGGATGAGTTTAGCTTTAAGCTCGTTGGCGAGGACATCGAGTCCACCGTCACCAACGATGCCGACGGCAAGATCAACTTCGACAAGTTCGAGTACGACGAGCCCGGTACGTACGTCTACACCATCAGCGAGGTCAAGGGCGACGAGGCCGGTATGACCTACGACAAGTTCGTCTTTACCGCGACCGTCAACGTGGTCGATGACGGCGAGGGCAACCTCAAGGCGAGCGTCGCCTTTACCAAGGGCGGCAAGAGTGTCGAGGGCATCGTGTTCAACAACACGTACAAGAAGCCCGAGACGCCCGTGCCGGCGCCCGATCCCGGCACGCCCAAGACGGTGACGAACATCGTCAAGACGGTCAAGGGCTTCCTGCCTACTACGGGCGACCAGCAGGCTGCCGCACTGTTCATGGCGTTTGTTATCGCCATGGCCGGCGTCGGAGCCCTAGTCTGGGGTATCCGTAAGCGCTAGGCGCGCTGACAGCGCCCGGGGCCAAAAGGCCCCGGGCCGCTGGCGAAAAGCCAAAAATGTAACCCCACCCCCAGCCGCCACGGAGACATCTCCCTTCTCCGTGGCGGCGCTTTTGTGCGCCGGGGGCGCCACGAAATGGGCCTATCTACTACGTTTAGGCGGTGGCCCTCGACCACAACAAGTAATGCGAAATGAAAAACCGCAGGTAGAACGCCTGCGGTTTTTCATGAAACGCGGGTATGGTCGGGGATATTGAGTCAAGCGTAGTAGATGGTTCGATTTTGTGGCGGGCGCCGTCAGCCGATCTCCGCGGGCGGAAGAAAACGGATCATTTTGGTCCCGCGAGGCTTGCGGGGGGCACTCGTGCGGGGTCGCCCGAACAAAACTCTGCCGGTTTACGGGGCTGAATCACGAGTCCCCAACCATGCCGATATTCGTGATAATAAAACCGCAGGTAGACGAGCCGTCATTTTGCAGAAAACGCGGGTATGGATGGGGGCCCTGAGTTTAGCCCCGTAATCCGGCATGGTTTCGAAATAGCATTAAATCGATAACAGCCATTTTGCTATGCCGGGGCGGTCGGCCGTTGGGAAATTACCCTCGCAGGTAGGCGATGGCGATCTGCGTGCGGTTGCGCAGGCCCATTTTGGCAAGGATCGAGCTGATGTGGTTGCGTACGGTGCCTTCGCCCATATAGGCGGTGGCAGCAATCTCCTTGTTGTCGAGGCCGCGGGCGATGAGCTCGGCGACTTCGAACTCGCGGTCGGTTAGGCTGGCGAAGGCCGCAGGCCGGCGAGGCGTGTCTACCTTGTTGCCCATCCCGTCAAAGTCAACATCCTCGATCGCCTTACCCTCGAGCACGCGCTTGCCATCCATGACCTGCGCCAACGCCGGCGGAATGGCGGCGACATCGGTTTTGATCAGGTAGCCGCGGGCGCCCAGCTTGAGTGCCGACACAATATACTCGTCATCCGAGAATGTCGTCAGAAACACCACGCGCGCCGCAGGGTCGCGCTCAAGGATTTCGCGCGCCGCCGAAAGCCCGTCGCGCCCCGGCATCTGAATGTCGAGCAGCGCGATATCGGGTGTGTGCTCGGCATAGAGCGCCACCGCATCGTTGCCGTTGGCGCCGGTGCCCACCACCTCGATCTGCGGCTGGGCGCCCAGGATTATCTTGAGCGAATCGACCACCAGGCGGTCGTCGTCGACAACGATGAGCCTCATCGGTCCTCATCTCCTTGCTGTTTGGGAACGGTGGCAAACACGCGCCAGCCACCGGCGCCGGCACGCGGGCCGGCGGTGAAGGTGCCGCCAAGCGCCTCGACGCGCTCGCGCATGGAGCCGAGCCCCATGCCTTCTGCGGCGCCGCGGCCGCTTGCTCGAACCTCGCCCGCGCCATCGTCGCTAACAATGAGCTGGTAAAACGACGGATGCTCCATGCATCGTACAGTGACGGTCTGGGCGCAAGCATGGCGCATGGTGTTGGAGAGCGCCTCGCGCAGGACCGCCGCAAAGCAGTTGGCGACGTTTGCGGGTGTATGCTCGGTCATAACTTCAAGCTCAATCTGCGGGCCGCCGTCCGAGCGTGCGCCTTCAACAATGCGTTCGAGCTGCACGGAAAGGTCGACGGCGTTGTCGTTGAGCGCGTGGACGCTGGTGCGCACGAGCTGGAGCGCCTCGTCAACCGTGCGTTTGACGGCGGCGAAATCGGCGGCGACGCCGGGCTCGTCGGCGTGGACCACGCGCAGGGCTTCGGCCTGCAGTGAGGCGCGCGTGAGTTGGTGCCCGACGTTATCGTGGATCTCACGCGCGATGCGGGCGCGTTCGGCGAGTGTCGCGAGCTCGACTTCGTAGTCCTGGCGGTCGGCAAGGTCGCGGTTGCGCGCCTCGAGCGCGAGGGCTCGTTCCTGCAGCCCGTCGCGGATACGGTGCATGCGCTGCTGCTCGCGCTCCAACTGGGCGGTACGTAGCGATAGCAAGGTGGCGGCAACCGAAAGGATGGCGGTCAGCAGGAGTGTTCGGGCGGTGAGCGCATCGACGCGAAGGTCCGCGACGAGCGCAAAGACAAAAGCGAAGCCAATGCTCAGCGCAACCCAAACGTGTTCACGGCGCACGCGCCGTGCGATGTCATAGAGGGCGAGGGGCGCAAACGGCACAAACGGCGGCACGAAGACAGCCGCGATGATGTAAGCGTAACTCGCGGCCTCGCTTGTGTGGCGCGTGCGTTCCTCCTGTGCGACCTCGGCCAGCGAGGTGGCAATAACGCCAAGGCAAAACGCCGCGACCAGGCGAGCGTCCACAGCAAGACCCATGGCGGCCGCAATACAGCACGCCAGCACGATCGATTTGTCGAAAAGCCTGTTCATACGGGTATTGTACGCGAAGCCGCGCGTGGTAGAGGGGCCGCCTGCGCAACCGTGACATTTCTCCCGCGCGGCAAAGCGGGGGCGCCGGCGGGCCGCACGACCAAGCCTCGCACTCGTGACAAAGCTCACTGGTGCGCACCGCCCGCTCCTGCGATGATGCAATCGTACCGGGTCGCAATCAACGGAAGGGCCGCCTCATGACAGACATCGTCCACGTCGAAAACCTCGTCAAGCGCTATGACGACCTTATTGCGCTCGACCACTTTAACCTGAGCATCGCCCCCGGCGAGATCTTTGGCCTGCTGGGCCCCAACGGCTCGGGCAAGACCACGTCCATCAACTGTATTCTGCAGCTGCTCGCCTACGACAAAGGCACCATCGAGCTGTTCGGCGAGCCCATGACGCCCGCCCGCTACGACCTCAAGCGCCGCATCGGCGTGGTGCCACAGCAAGTGGCGGTATTCGACGAGCTCACGGTGCGCGAGAACATCGACTATTTCTGCAGCCTTTACGTCAACGACCGCAAGCGCCGCCGCGCGCTGGTCGAAGAGGCCATCGACTTTGTCGGGCTGGGCGACTTTACCAAGTTCCGCCCCGGCAAGCTCTCGGGCGGCCTGGCGCGCCGGCTCAACATCGCCTGCGGCATCGCGCACAAGCCCGAGCTCATCTTCTTTGACGAGCCCACGGTGGCGGTCGACCCGCAGAGCCGCAACGCCATCCTGGAGGGCATCTGCCGCCTGCGCGACGAGGGCGCCACGGTGGTGTATACCAGCCATTACATGGAGGAAGTCGAGCAGATTTGCAGCCGCATCATGATCATGGACGGCGGCCGCGTGCTGGCGCAGGGCACCAACGACGAGCTCAAGCGCATGATTCAGATGGGCGAGCGCGTGACTGTCGAGGTCGGCGCCGTCGAGGCCGCCACAGTCGAGCGCCTGCGCGCCCACGAGCACGTGCTCAGCGTCGAGCTGTCCGGCGGCGAGCTCATCTGTACCTGCGAAGCGAGCCCGCACAATCTGGTCGACATCCTCGATACGCTGCGCGCCGCCGACGTGGCGCTCGGCCGCGTGTGGAGCGAGCCGCCGACTCTCAACGACGTGTTCCTCGAGATCACCGGCCGCGAGCTGCGCGACTAGGGGGCAGCCATGTTCAACACCATTGTCATTACGGTCAAGACGCTGCTGCGCCGGCCGAGCACGTGGGTTTGGGGCGCGATCTTTCCCGTCGCGCTCTCCACGATGTTCATGTTTATGTTTGCGAATCTGAGCTCCGACGGCAAGATCGACCCGGTGCCGGTTGCCGTCGTGGCGGACGAGGCCTGGGACGCCTCGACCTTTAAGGACGTGGCGGCTTCGCTTGCCAAGGAAGGCGACGACCAGCTGCTCGATGTGAGCGAGTACGAAGACTTGGCTGCCGCGCGCAAAGCGCTCAAGGCCGGCGAAGTCGCGGGCATTTACACGGTGGATACCGTGGGCACGCCCAAACTCACATTGCTTTCGAGCTATGACAGCTCGCGTGCGTCGACGGTGCTCACCGACCGCAGCATTTTGGAGACGGTGGCAAGCTCGTATACACAAAATGCCGAGCTCATGTCCCAGATTGCCCAAGACAACCCGGCGGCGCTCGCCGACCCGGAGGCGGTTGCGCGCGCCCTGTCGCTCGAGGGTGGCACCCGCCGCGTAAGTCTGACACGCACCACGCCCGATGGTACGGTCGTCTACTACTACGCGCTCTTTGGCCTGGTCGCGATGATGTCTGCCGAGTTTGCCGCCTTGAGCGTCGTCGATCTGCAGCCCAATCTGTCGGGCCTTGGTGCGCGTCGCTGTGTGGGCGGTCTTTCCAAGACGGCGTCGCTAGCCGGCATCTTTGTCGGCTCGTGGCTGGTTTCCTTTGCCTCGATGGCGGTCGCGATTAGCTACGTGCGCCTAGTCGTTGGCGTTGACTTTGGCGGGCGCGAGGGGCTGTGCCTGCTGGGCGGTGCTGCATCCGCGCTTGCCGCCACGGGCTTGGGGCTCTTTGTGGGCACGCTTCCCGTTAAGGGCGGCAAGGCGTCCAAGTCGGGCATCCTCACGGGCTTTGCCACCACGTGCGCCCTGTTCGCCGGCCTCTACGGCGAGCCGGCGATGGCACTTGCCGACGACGTTGCCCGCGCCTGCCCGGCCGAGTGCTGGCTCAACCCCGTCAAGCTCATCTGCGACATGTTCAACCGCCTGTATTTCTTTGAGGACCTGGGTCCCTTTGCCGTTCGCGCCGGCGCGCTGGTCCTTATGGCGCTGGTGTTTGTCGCCGCCGCTACGCTGATCTTTGGAAGGAGCCGCTATGAGCACCTTTAAGACCGCGCTTCGCATGGCGCTGGCGCACCCGTTCTACCTGCTCATCTACACGGTGTTCATCTCGCTCATGGGCGTGTTCATCGCGGCCTCGGTGAGCTGGAACTCGTCGCAGCTTACCGAGTACAAGCCCTACGATGCCAACGTGATCGTGGTCGACCGCGACAATAGCGACCTTTCGCGGGCGCTTACCAAGCATCTGGGTTCTCGTTTTGAGCTGGTCACGGGCGTCGGCGACGACACCTACGACCTTGCGGACGCGCTATCCAAGAGCAACAGCGCCAAGGGCAGCGCCGACTGCGTGTTCTTTATCCCGGAGGGGTTTGAGGACGATCTTGTTGCAGCCGCCCGTGCGGGGAAGGCCCTGCCCAAGCTCGATGTGACCTACGGCTCCGGCACCATGGCGGCGGCGCTTTCGTCTGCCGAGGCCTCGCGCTGGATCTCGCTTGCGGGCGCTGCGGCGGCCCTTGAGCCCGCCGCCTCCAACGGCGATGTCGCCAAGGCTGCCGAGCATGCCGCCGCGAAGCGCGCCGAGGTCGAGATCGAGCAGGTAAAGGTCGACTCGACTGCCGCCGCCACGCTCGAGTCGTATTTCAACTTTGGTGCGTACGCGATTATCTCGTCGGTCATCGTGTCGGTGGGGCTGGTGTTCTCGGGCATGAACGAGCCCGAACGCGTACGTCGTATGGATGCCGGCCCAATCTCCGAGCGCCAGCGTTCGCTTGCCGTGTTTGCGGCCGCCGCCGTGCTCACCGTCTGCATTTGGTTTGTGTCGAGCATGATGGGCGTCGTGGGCTTTGCCGGCGCGGTCGCCGAGGCCGGCGTGGGGCGCGTGTGTCTGGCGCTGGCAGCAACGTTTGCCCTGGCGTGCACGCCGCTTGCCGTTGGCTTTGCGCTGTCGAGCCTGGGCGCGCGCGAGGAGCTGCTCAACGGCGTGGGCAACCTGCTTGGCATGCTCATGACGTTTTTGGGCGGCGCCTGGATGCCGCTGTCGCTGATGGGCTCGGCCGTGCAGACCGTGGCGCATTTTGTGCCGACGTTTTGGGTGAACGACGCGATCGGCAAGGCGCTTGCCTCGGATTTGACGTCCGCCGTGTTGGGCGACATCGCCTGCGACCTAGGCGTCACGGCACTCTTTGCCGTGGCCATCGCCGCCGTAGGCCTCGCCCTCGCACGCGCCAAAACCCGCGCCTAGCCACCTAGTCATCGGGGACGTTCTTAAACGACTAGTCATCGGGGACAGTCTTTGCCGATTCGCCGGCTCACCGGCCGCGCTGGCTACTCATTGGGGACGGACTTAAATGACCAAAAGTATTCATTGGGGACAGACTTAAATGACCAGCCATCGGGGGCAGATAAGGAACGCCCCCAATGACTAGTCTGAAATAAATTTCAGGCCTCGCTCCAAAATAGTTCGCCAAGGTTTACTATTATGTTCATAAAGTAGTACAAGGCTAACAATGGGGGATACCATGGCAACGCGGGAGGCCTACGTCCAGGTTAAGGATCTCAAAAAGCACTACGGCGATGGAGATGCACGCCTGACGGTGCTCGACGGCATCGACACGTCCATCAACCGCGGGGAGATCTGCGTCATGCTGGGGCCTTCGGGTTCGGGCAAGTCGACGTTTCTCAACCTGATCGGCGGCCTAGAGGATGCCGACGCCGGCTCTATTCTGGTGGACGGCTGCGACCTCACGGTGCTCAAGCCTACCGACCTGGGCGAATACCGACGCCGCGAGCTGGGCTTTGTCTTCCAGTTCTACAACCTGGTGCCCGATCTCACCATCAAGGAGAACATTGAGGTCACGGCGTACCTGTCCAAAAACCCGCTCAATGTCGACGACCTGCTGCGTTCGCTGGGCCTCTACGAGCACCGCAACAAGTTCCCGCGCCAGGTCTCGGGCGGCCAACAGCAGCGCTGTGCCATCGGCCGCGCACTCGTCAAAAACCCGGGTCTGCTGCTGTGCGACGAGCCCACGGGCGCGCTTGACTACAAGACGTCCAAGGAAATCTTGCAGCTCATGGAGGATGTCAACCGCACCTACGGCTGCACCATCATCATTGTCACCCACAATGCCGCCATCGCGCGCATGGCCAATCGCGTGCTGCGCCTGCGCGACGGGCGCATCGTCGAGGATGAGCTCAACGAGTCGCCCGTCGCGGCCGCCGAGCTCGATTGGTAGGCGGCGCCATGACACCTCTCGCAAAACGTCTCCCGCGCGAACTGCGCCGCAATATCGGCAAGTACCTGGGCATCTTTTTGCTTATGTGCGGAAGCATCGCCCTTACCTCGGGCTTTTTGCTCGCAGCGCATTCCATCGGCTGCCTTATCGACGACATGCGCGATGCGTACACGATTGAGGACGGCCGTCTGACCACGGCGTTCGAGGCGACCGACGATCAGCTCAAAGCCGCCGAGGATGCGGCCGAGGACGTCGGGGGCGTCACGCTCTACAAGAACTTTTCCATCGATGCCATCATCAAAAAGGCGTCCGGCGACGACGGCACCAAGCGCACCCTGCGCACCTACGCGCACCGTACCAAAGTCGATATCGCGTCCTACTGCGAAGGCAAGCAGCCCAAGGCGGACGACGAAGTGGCCATCGACCGCGTCTTTGCCACCAACAACGACCTTGCCGTGGGCGATAAGGTCGAGCTCGAGGGCCGCACCTACACCATCTGCGGCATCATGACCCAGCCCGATAGCCAGGCGTTGTTCCTCAACAATTCGGACTTTACGGTGAACACCATCACCTATGGCGTGGCCGAGGTCGCCGACGCCGGCTTTGCCGCGCTCGAGGACGCCGGCGGTGCGCCCGCCTACACCTACTCCTTCACCTTTGCCGATCGCGATCTCTCCACCGCGGACCGCACCGATGCCGAGCAGGATATGGTAGAGGCGCTCACCGATGCCGATGCGCGCGTGGATGACCTCATCGACGCCGATTCCAATCAGGGTATTGGCTACGCGCGCGACGACGTAGACGGCGACTCCATGATGTGGATGACGCTGCTCGACATCATCATCGTGATCATGGCATTTGTCTTTGTGGTCCTTACCGACGCCACCATCGAGGAGGAGAGCGCCATCATCGGCACGCTGCTCGCCAGCGGCTATCGTCGTCGCGAGATCGTGCTGCACTACCTTGCGCTTCCCGCCATCGCGGGCGTGGTCGCGGCGCTTTTGGGCACCGCTCTCGGCATTGCGTTCTTTACCGAGCCCATGCGCAGCCTCTATTACGGTTCGTACAGCCTGCCGCCCTTCCAGGTGTACTGGAGCTGGGAGATCTTCGTGAAGTGCGCCGTGGTTCCCGCCGCCGCGCTCATCCTCATTACGCTGGTGGGTCTGCTTCGCAAAATGGGAAAGACGCCGTTGCAGTTTCTTCGTCACGAAGCGAGCGGCAAGTCGGGTACCAAGCGTGGTATGCAACTGCCAGAGCGCATGGGTTTTGTTTCCCGCTTCCGCCTGCGTATCTTCCTGCGCAATCTGGGCAACTTCGCCACGCTCTTCGTGGGCATTGCGTTTGCGTCGCTGCTGCTGCTCTTTGGCCTGGCGATTCTGCCCACGATGACGCACTATGCGGACAATCTCGAGACGAGTCTGGTCGCCGAGCACCAGTACACGCTCAAGGCGCCGCTGGAGCTCGAGGGCACCGCCGAGGAGCGCGAGCAGTGGTCGGCACTCGAGCGCTTGCAGTCGGTTGACGGCGCGCTGCTTTCTGCCGCCCAGGATGCCGATGACGAGCTTGACGACGCGGCCAATGCGGCGCAGACGGCAGCCGATGCCGCGACTACATCTCCGTCTGCCGAGAGCCTGGCCGCGGCGCAGGACGCGCTCGCCAAGGTCCAGGACAAGAAGGATGCGCTTTATGCGCGCCTCGATGACCTTGCCGATGCCCTCGACTGCAACCGCGACGAGGCTATCGGTCTGATCGACAAGGCCTCTAAGATCGACACTGACAACGACGATATCCATCCGGTCAATACGACCGACAACGGCGCGGGCGCAATCGCACAGGCCGAGAAATACGCCGTTTACCAGCTGCAATACGACCGCGGCGATGGTAATGGGCAGGAGACGATTTCCGTCTACGGTATCTCGCCCAACTCGCGCTATTGGAAAGATCTCAACGTCGGCGATGGGCGCGTTGTCTTTGGCGGTGGCTTGCTCGACAAGTTTAGCTGGAGCGAGGGGCAGAAGGTCACGCTCGGCGACAAGTACGAGGGCAAGGACTATTCGCTGGAGTACACGGGCAAGGACGCCACCTGGGGCTCCAAGTCGGACATGAATATCTATATGAGCATCGACGACTTTAACGAGCTGTTCGGCAATGACGCCACCTACTTTAACGGCTATGTGAGCGACGAGAAGCTCGACCTCGATGCTCGTTACTTTGCCGGCGACACCACGCCCGACGACATGCGCGCCGTGGGCGACCAGTTCATCGGCATGATGAGCAAAATGATCGGCATGATGGTTGGGCTCGCGGTGTTTATCTTCCTGCTGTTTATGTACCTACTGACTAAGGCTGTGATCGACCATAGCGCCCGGTCGATTAGCTACATGAAGGTCTTTGGCTATCGCGATGGCGAGATCTCGCATCTGTACATCCGGTCGATCACACTGTGCGTGGCGGCGTCGCTTGTGCTGAGCTTGCCGGTCATTATCGGCTCGCTCACGGCCATCTTCCGCTCGATGCTGCTCGCCTACAACGGCAATATAGAGATCTACGTGCCCGCCTGGTCCATGGCGGCGTGCGTGGGCATCGGCTTTGTGACCTACCTGCTCGTGGCGCTGCTGCACACACGCTCCATCAGGCGCGTCAGCCTCGCCGAGGCGCTCAAGGTCCAGGAATAGGAGGGCTCATGGCCAGATCGGCAGAAGAGCTCAAGCAGCTTTCCGTCAAAGAGTTCACCGAAGCGGCGAAGATCTATGAGTCCGGCCATGCCGGGATCTACGAGATGTGCAAAGACGACTATCCGCAGATGCTCGAGGAGCTCGCGCTCGAGCCGTTCGAGGACGTGCTCGACGTGGGCTGCGGAACCGGAGCGGTCCTGGAGCTGCTGCACGGGGAATACCCGGGCAAGCACCTGACGGGGCTCGACCTCACGCCCAAAATGATCGAGGCGGCATGCGCCAAGCAGCTCAGGAACGTCCGCTTCGTCGTCGGGGACGCCGAAGCCCTGCCCTTCGAGCCGCAAAGCTTCGACGCCGTGCTCTGCTCCAACAGTTTCCATCACTATCCGCACCCCGAGAGGTTCTTCGCCGAGGCGGCCCGAGTCCTGCGCCCCGGCGGGCGCCTGATTCTCCGCGACTACACGTCGAGCGACTTCGTGGTATGGCTCATGAACACCTTTGAGCTGCCGTTGGCGCGCCTCGCAGGTCACGGCGATGTCCGGATCTGCAAGGTGTCCGAGCTTCGCGCGCTCGCCGAGGGGGCCGGATTCCTCCTGCTCAAGCTCGAGGCGCAGAAAGGCTTCCGCGCCCACCTGGTTGCGCGCAAGCCCTCCTAGGACGACCACACATCACACACATTTTGGGACGAAATCCCCCGCGACGCCTTTCCTACCAAGAGTGGTCATTGGGGACAGACTTAAATGACTAGTCATCGGGGACAGTCTTTGCCGATTCGCCGGCTCGCCGGCCGGACTGACAAGGACTGTCCCCAACTGCCGGCAGGAAAGGAACGTCCCTAGCTGCCAGGTGGCGAGGCACTCATTTAAGTCCGTCCCCAATGAGTGGTTTCAGTCATTTAAGACTGTCCCCAATGACTAGGTGCCGCGCTTGACTTTGACCCTACTTCAACGGGTACCATCCTCTTATGTCTGTAACGCCATATAGACCGAGGGGATAGATCTATGACCGCAACTGCACCCGCAGCACCCGCTAAGGTGTACTTCACCAACCTGCGCACGCATGCTCGCGAGAGCCAGCTCGACAAGCTCAAGCGCCTCATCCGTCGCGCCGGTATTGAGCAGATCGACTTTGAGAACAAGTTCGTCGCCATCAAGATTCACTTTGGCGAGTTGGGCAACCTGAGCTTTTTGCGCCCCAACTACGCCCGTGCCGTCGCGGATGTCGTGAAGGAGCTGGGCGGCAAGCCCTTCCTCACCGACTGCAATACGCTCTATGTGGGTAGCCGCAAAAACGCGCTCGAGCACATCGACACCGCCTACCAGAACGGCTTTACCCCGTATGCCACGGGTTGCCAGATCATCATCGCCGACGGCCTCAAGGGCACCGACGAGGCGCTCGTCCCGGTCGAGGGCGGCGAGTACGTGCACGAGGCAAAGATCGGTCAGGCGCTCATGGATGCCGATATCGTGATCAGCCTCACCCACTTTAAGGGTCATGAGCAGGCCGGCTTTGGCGGCGCCATGAAGAACCTGGGTATGGGTGGCGGCAGCCGCGCCGGCAAGATGGAGCAGCATGCCGCCGGCAAGCCGAACGTCGCGACCGAGCACTGCGTTGGCTGCCATGCCTGCGAAAAGATCTGCGCGCACGACGCTGTCTCGTTCAACGACACCCGCGAGCGCGAGCTTGCCAGCGGCGCTACTCGCACGGTGCACGTGGCCACCATCGACCACGATCGCTGCGTGGGCTGCGGACGCTGCATTGCGGCATGCAACCAGGACTGCATCAAGCCCGGCTATGACGCCGCGGCCGATGTGCTCAACTGCAAGATCGCCGAGTACACGAAGGCTGTCGTCGACGGCCGCCCGAGCTTCCATATCTCGCTTGCTATGGACATCAGCCCCAACTGCGATTGCCATCCCGAAAACGATACGCCTATCGTCAACGACATCGGCATGTTCGCGAGCTTCGACCCGGTCGCCATCGATCAGGCCTGCGCCGACGCCGTCATGGCGTCCGAGCCGCTGCCCAACACCGAGCTCACCGATAGCGCGGCCAAGATGGAGCACAACCACGAGCATCTGGAGGGCGAGCAGGCGCACGACCCCTTCTGCATCACGCATCCCGATACCGACTGGCGCGCGTGCATCGCGCATGCCGAGAAGATCGGCCTGGGCACGAGCAAGTACGAGCTCATCGAGGTCAAGTAACGCCTGACTATTGGACAAAACAAGCGCTTTTGTAGCGCAACGTTAGCAAAAACTGCCTGTGAGCACGGTGCTCGCAGGCAGTTTTTCGGAAGTATGCGGCAAATTCTGAGACTGCCGAGCACACGACGTTTTTTGGCAACAAAACCCCTGATAAATTGTTGGTAAAACTGCGGTCTGGTCGGCAGTTCCAGATTTTGCCGCATACTTCCGAAAATAGGGGGCCAGATAAAGCCCCAGACGTTGCTTTTTACCTAAAAATACTCGTCGAGGAAGTTGTCGACTGTGTTCCAGTAGAGCTCGGGGTCAACTTGCGCACTCTTGGCGTGGGTGGCGCCATGGATGGTGAGCTTCTGCTTGACCTTGCTGGCGCACGCGTCGTAGTTTTGGTCGAGCATGTCGTACGGCACAAAGGTGTCCTGGTCGCCGTGGATAAACAGCATGGGAACCGTCGCGTGTTTGAGTTGCTCCACACTGCTCGCCTTATGAAAGTCGTAGCCTGCGCGCACGTTGCACACCAAGTTTGCTACATCGAGCAAGGGAAAGCTGGGCAGGCCGAACACGTCCTTGAGCTGCAGAGAAAACTCGTCCCAAACACTCGTATAGCCGCAGTCCTCGATAATGCATTTCACGTTTGCGGGCAGAGATTCCCCCGCGACGTTCATGGCGGTTGCCGCGCCCATCGACTCGCCAAAGACCAGGATGCGCGCCTCGGGGTCAGCCTGAACGATTTGATTGATCCATGCGACGATGTCGAGGCGCTCGGGCCAGCCCATGCCGATATAGTCGCCGCCGGAGCGCTCGTGGGCACGGGCGGCGGGTGCGAGTACGTTCATGCCGCGGTCATGGAATCGTTTGGCGTATCGGGCCATACCGATGGGCTCGTTGGTATATCCATGCAGGCAGACGGCGTAGTCGTGCGTGCTCTCCGACGCAGCAAAATACCAAGCGGCAAGCTCGATTCCGTCATCTGCGGTGAGGCTGCTGCTCTTGCGATTCTCTTTAAACCACGTCCGCGCCTCGGTTTCCTCGGCATCCGGCTGCTCACCTTTTTTGTCGTTCTTGCTATCCTGCATCATCTTCATGGTGTACGGCGCTTGGGGGTTCAGGGCAAAGTCAAACAAGAAGTTGCCGGCAAATCCGAGCAGCGCAACGACAACCACCAGCGCAACGATGCCGGCTATCTTGAGCTTTCGATGGGAGCGTGCGTTTTGGGCCATGCGATATTCTCCTATAAGATGTTAATACATCAACATTTAATGCAAGCGCATTATGGACGTTCGCCGTTGATGCGTCAACAGGCAAAGAATGGGTAAACAAAGGGTCACGTATGGTGCAAATTTCGCACGCACCCAGACGCTTTGATATAGTGTTGAGAACTCTTTACGTTGGAGGATGTAACCGGCATGTCCGATTCGAGCGACAGTTCTAAGCCGCGACCCAAGACCGCGGCCGTTCCACACTACACGGTGGGCGAGGAGATCATGAACTCCGTCACCCATGGTGTCGGCTGCCTGCTGGGTATCGCGGGCCTGGTGCTCCTGATCGTATTCGCTGCCCTGCGCGGCGGAGGCCCGGCCCACATGGCCGCGGCAATTGTCTATGGCGTCAGCATTATCCTCGAATACCTAGCCTCCACGCTCTAC
Organism: uncultured Collinsella sp.; assembly: GCA_902470915.1. GTDB lineage: Bacteria > Actinomycetota > Coriobacteriia > Coriobacteriales > Coriobacteriaceae > Collinsella. The sequence goes on from CABRIB010000002.1 coordinate 35,869, forward strand.
CACGCGATTCAGCCCGCGCGCGCCAAGCGCGTGTTTCGCATCATCGACCACAGCTGCATCTACCTGCTCATAGCCGGCAGCTATACGCCGTTTTGCCTCATCACGCTCGCAAACGACGGCGGCGCTGTGCTGTTCTTTGCCGTATGGGCCATCGCCATCATCGGCATCGCCCTCGAGTGCTTTATGCGCGAGCGCCAGCCGCACTGGGTAAGCGGCCTGGTCTACCTGCTGATGGGCTGGCTCGTTGTCTTTAAGCTGCCCGAGCTCGTGGCGCTGCTCAACCCCGTGGCGCTTGCCCTGCTCGCCGTCGGCGGCGTGTGCTATACCGTGGGCGTGCCGTTCTATATCGCCAAAAACGTGCGCTATCTGCACAGTGTTTTCCACTTGTGGGTGCTCGCCGGCAGCATCTTCCAGTTCATGGCGGTGATCCTCTTCGTAATCTAGCGACCGCGCCCACGGCCCCGCTCGCACGGGCGACCGGCGCAATTGCCGTATCCGCCATCAACGTTTTACCCTAACGTCCCGAATCTTGGAGGTTCGAGAAACTCCCGATGGACATAACCATCTCCCTTATTACCACGCTCGTCCTTACGCTTATCAACGGCTACTTCTCCATGTCCGAGATGGCTCTCACCACGGCTAAGCGCGCCGTGTTGGAGCACGATGCCGAGGAGGGCGATAAACGCGCCGAGCGCGCCGTCCAGCTCGCCGCCGACTCCGATCAGCTGTTGGCCACCATCCAGGTCGCCATCACGCTCGTGGGCTTCGCCTCGTCTGCCGTCGCCTCGACGAGCCTGTCCGACCCGCTCGCCACGTGGCTCATGAGCTTTGGCATCGCGCCGCTCTCTGCCATTGCGCGCGGCCTGGCGCCGGTCATCATCACCGTCGCCGTCGCCTTTGTGTCCATTGTGATCGGCGAGCTCGTGCCCAAGCGCATCGGCCTCGCTAACGCCGAGGGCGTATCCAAGCAGGTCGTGGGACCGCTCTCCGTGTTCCAAAAGATCGCCCGCCCGCTCGTGTGGCTGACCGGCGCCTGCTCCGACGGCCTGGCCCGTATCCTGCGCATCAAGAGCGCCGACGACCGCCAGAACGTCTCGGAGGAAGAGATCAAGTACATGGTCTCGGAACAGGACGACCTGCTCGACGAAGAAAAGCGCATGATCCACGAGATATTCGACCTGGGCGACACCGTGGCTCGCGAGGTCATGGTGCCGCGCGTGGACACCACCATGTGCGAGGACGACGAGACGGTCGCCGACGTGCTGTCCACCATGCGCCAGACCGGCTTCAGCCGCATCCCCGTCTACCACGAGGATCCCGACAACGTCGCGGGCATCGCGCACATCAAGGACCTGATCCAGCCCGCGCTCGACGGCAAGGGCGACCAGCCCATCGCCGATTATCTGCGCGACGCCACCTTTGTGCCCGACACCAAGGACATCCTGCCGCTGCTGTCCGAGATGCAGACTTCGCACGACCAGATCGTAGTGGTCGTGGACGAGTACGGCGGCACGGCCGGCATCATCACCATCGAGGACATCGTCGAGGAGATCGTCGGCGAGATCGAGGATGAATTCGACCCCGACAACAAGTACCTCACGCGCCTTTCGCGCCGCGAGTGGCTCGTCGATGGGCGTTTTTCGTGCGATGACGCGATTGAGCTTGGTTGGCCGCTCGAGGAAAGCGATGATTATGAGACCATCGCCGGCTGGATTTTGGAGCTTTGCGACTCGGTGCCCGACATCGGAGAGGTGTTTGAGGTTGCGGGGTACAAATTCAAGGTACAGTCGATGCGTGGCCAGCGCATCTCGCTCATTCGCGTGATCGCTCCGGCCGAAACCGATAAGAAGGATTCCGAGTCCTCGGCAGAGAAGCCGGCGGCGTCGGGTGCGGGCTCTGTGGATCCGCACGATGGCGACGAGTAGGGCAAGGACGAGTAGGGGAGAGTTATGGCAGGCCTGTTCAACATCCTTAAGGTCACCGTCAGCGAGGACAAGATTTGCGCGCACGTGCTGGTGAACCCCGGCATGCCGCTCATGACCTCGGAGGATATCGAGGCCACGGCGCGCGTGTACTACCTGGTGCCGGCGATTGCCAAGCACCTGTGCCTGGGCGATTCGGGTCGCGAGTTCCAGGACTGCATGGGCCAGACCGAGCTTTGCCACCTGCTGGAGCACGTGACGGTCGAGCTCATGAACGAGACCGGTCTTGCCGGCAGCATCTCGTGCGGTCGCACGCGCGTGAGCGAGCATGACGAGCGTGTCTTTGAGGTTGAGCTTTCGTGTCCCGATGACGCGTTGGCCATTGGCGCGCTGTCGTCGGCGACCTTTATGATGGACTGGGCGTACCTGCACGCCGACCAGCCGGCCCCCGACGTGGAAGGCACGGTCGCTGGCCTGCGTAACCTGGTGCTGGGCATGCGTGCCGAGGCCGAGGGCAAGGACCCGCACGAGGCCGTTGCCGCTGCGAACGGCGAGGACGTGGCCGAGGATGCGCCCGAGGGCGACGCTCCTGCCGACGCCGACACTGAGCCCGTTGCCGAGGCGCCTGCTGAGCCCGAGTCTGCGGAGCCCCAAGGCGTTCCGAGCTTTGACGACGAGCCGCAGATGCCAATCGATACCGAGGGTGCGGTCGCCGAGAACCACGAGGCCCCCGCGGCCGTCTTTGGCGGTGCGGCAACGGCCCCGTCCGGCTCGGCGCACGAGGGCAACCTGCCGCTCGTCGATGGCGCCGGCGAGAACCCGGCCGCCACGGTCGCCATGCCGGCTATGCCGCAGGAGTAGGCTCACTCGCTTATCACCATCATGTACCTGCGCTTTTACCGTACGCAGATGAGCGCGACGGCAAGTGTTGCGCTGCGGGTATAATGGACAGCATTCAAACGGTGGGCATCGAGGTGCCCGCAGGAGAGGAATGATCATGGGAAAGACTTTCAGCTTTGTCTCCGGTGCGCTCTTTGGTGCTGCCGCCGGCGCTATCATCGGCGTTGCTCTGGCCCCGCGCTCGGGTGCCGAGACCCGCGCCATGGCCGCCGATATCGCCAACGACGCCTGGGACAACATGCGTGACACCTACGAGCACAGTGCCGAGGAGGCTCGTGCCGCGGTCAACGACTTTGGTCCGATGGTCGACGCCAAGACCGATGACCTGCGCGCCAAGGTCGACCTGGCCCGCGAGCGCATGGATCAGCTTCGCGAGCAGCTCAACGACGCCATCTCGGGCGGCAACGTGACGCCCGCTGCCGACGTTGTGGTTGAGAACGTCACCGAGGCCGGCACCGAGGCCACGGAGTCCTCGACCGAGGCATAATGCGCGCAGGGGATTTTGTCGGCGTCAAGGTTTATCGTAAGCCTGCCGAAGACAAGCGCACCAAAAAGGACGGCACGCCGCGCAGCCCTAAAAAGCTCGGCAAGATTCACTTTCCCGTCTTTACCCCGGGCGGCACGCGCGTGGTGGGCTTTATGGTCCGCCAGTCCGATATTGCGGGTATGATCGAGCGCCCCGACCGATTTGTGGCGCTCGATGCCATCGGCGTCTACGAGGGTGCTGTCGCGGTCGACGACGTCAAGGGCACCTACGATGCCGCCGCGGCCAAGCGCCTCGATATCAACCTGGACGATTGCATCATCTGGGTTGGCATGGACGTGCGCACGGAATCGGGCGATGTCGTGGGCTACTGCTCGGACGTTGAGTTCAAGCCGCGCTCGGGCATTGTGCAGACGTTCTATGTGACCGCCAGCGCCGCATCGAGCATGTTGGTGGGCGACACGCAGGTGCCGCCGACGATGCTGCGCGGCTACGAGAACGGCGCGATGATTGTCTCGGACGAGGTCAAGTCGCTCGGGTATTCGGGCGGCGCGGCCGCTAAGGCTGCCGAGGCCAGTGTCGTGGTGGGCGATAAGGTCAAGAAGGGCGCCAAGGTGCTCGATGACAAGGGGTCGGTCGCCGTGGACAAGGGTAGCCGCGCACTGGGCAAGCAGCTCGGCAAGACGCGCGGTATGTTCAAGGCCTTTAAGGACGAATATCAAAAGGCGAGCGGGGGCTCGTCAAAAGCTAGCAAATAGCGACGTACCAAATGATGGGAGGCGAGCCGGAGACATGTTGCTCCGGCTCGCTGTGTTTATGGGGGAGGGCATATGCGCCAAAACGGATCTAACTTAAACGGGCACTCGGGTGCGCGTCCGACGGCGCGCCGCGACTTGGGGCAGCTGCCCAGCGGTCAGCGTCGACGTCGCCGTAAGCCCGGCGCGATGTACCTCAACCATAGCCGTGGGTTTAGCGATCGCAGCGCGCGCATCGGCAACGGTCGCTCGCCGCGTCGACCGTCCCGTCTGCCCTATGCGCTCATCGCCGTGGGTTGCGCGCTCGTGCTGTTTATCGCTGCCGTCGTGGGCTACGTCAACCGCAGCGTGGACGTGGAGCTCAACGGGCAAAAGACCGCGGTGCGCGTGGGCTCTACGTTGCAGAATCTTATCGACGATCAAAGCCTGACCGAAACGTACGACGCCGGCGATCTGCTGGCCGTCGACGACAGCGTGCTCAAGCGCCATGGCGGCGAAAAGCTGTCGGTGAAGGTCGACGGCAAGCGCGTGAAACAAGGCAAATGGGATAGTCGCGAGCTTACGGGTGGCGAGAAGGTGACGGTCAAGGATGGCCGCAACGTGTACGAAAAGCACGAGGTCCAGGCCACGACTATCGAGCCAAAGCTTAAGGTCGAGGGCACGGGTGCCATTGAGTATGTCAAAACCTGGGGCGTTCAGGGTCGCTCCGAGGTATGGGTCGGCGAGCAGTCGGGCAAGACGCAGGACCGCGGCGAGGTCGTGCCCGCCACCGACTGCGTGGTCGAGTGCGCAAGCGTAGCGCCCAAGGGCAACGAAAAGTACGTGGCCCTGACATTTGACGAGGGTCCGAGCGGCGCGACCAAGCAGATCTTGCAGGTGCTCAAGGAAAAGGGCGCCACGGCGACGTTCTTCCTTTCGGGCGATGCGGCCGAGGCCTCGCCCGCTACCGCCAAAGCGATTGTCGATGCCGGGTGCGAGGTCGGCTCCAACAGCTACAGCGATGATTCGCTCAAGGGCGAGGAACGCGAGACGGTGCGCAAGCAGATCACGAAGGGTACCGAGGCGATTAAGTCGGCGACCGGCGTCGAGACGATGTTGCTGCGCGCCCCCTACGCCGCGTTTGACGAGCAAAACTGGATTGACTCGATGGACCTGGTGTCCGCTGTGGTTTCGTGGAATATCGATTCGGGCGACTGGCTGCTCAACGGCGCCGACGAGCAAGTATCGACCGTGCTCGACTCGATGACGCCGGGCAATATTGTGCTGCTCACCGATAGCGATGAGTGCGCCGAGCAGACGCTCGAGGCGCTGCCGCAGATTATCGATGGCCTTGTCGCCGACGGCTACAAGATCGTGACGCTCAGCGACCTGGTCAAGACGGACACGGCATTGAGCAAAAAGCTCACCTCGCTCACCAAGGTTTCCATGCCCAAAAACGCCGTGTTCCCCCAACTCCCCGAGGACGACGACACCACAGAGTAGTCATCGGGGACGTGCTTAAACGACTGGTCGTTTAGGGCGGTCTTAATCGCTTTGTCCCACCGTGCTCATCCGGCTCTATGTCACGGATACGTCAGCGTTTGGTATGCCTGCAATGTGCAGCGCATAAATTCGGTGCCGCAGCGCGATGCTGATGCTATAGTTACTGCGGTTAATGAGGGTCAAGAGAAAGGTTACAGGTGAAATCCAAACCTCGACCATACAGTCGATGACCCCATGCAGGTGCTTTCTGCGCGTGCACGGGGTGTGAGCGTCGAGCGGCGTGCCGCCCGCGCATGCGTATACATATCAAAAAGTCCACGGATTGCGCGCCGGCATGGTCGCGCGGTCCGCAGGAATAATGATGGGGAGCACCATTGAATTATCTGAGTGAGATGCTCAAATTGCCGGTCTTGGACGTCGACGGCGAAAAGCTCGGCGTGGTTAACGATTTTGGCATTGCAACCGGAGAAGTTTTTCCGCACGTGACGTCGCTCGCGTTCCGTGGTCCCGGCAAGACGCCGTTTATGATCAGCTGGCGCAAATGGGTCGACCGTATCGACGAGACGGGTGTACACCTTAAGACGTCGGCCACCGAAATCCGTTTTTCGTACTTGCAGCCGACCGAACTCTTGCTTGCCCGCGACGTGCTTAACAAGCAGATTGTCGACACACAGGGCATGAAGGTCGTGCGCGTAAACGACATCAAGTTTTCCATGTCGGGCGAAAATCAGCTGCGCCTGCTGGGCGCCGAGGTCGGTGCTCGCGGTCTGCTACGCGCCATCAGCCCCACGCTCGAGCATGTCGTCGAGGGCTTTATGAAGCACTTGGGCAAGCCGCTCAGCGAGGACATTATCGCCTGGTCTTACATGGACCTGCTCGATCGCTCGACTAAGAACATCCAGCTCTCGGTGTCGCACAAGACGCTTGGCGAGCTGCATCCTGCCGACATCGCTGACATCATCGAGCAGCTCGACCCGCGCCTGCGCGCGCAGGTGTTCGCGCAGCTCGATACGGCACAGGCCGCCGAGGCCATCTCGGAGTTCGATGACGACGAGCTCATGACCGAGATGCTCGAGGGCCTGTCCGATACCGACGCATCGTCGATGCTGGCCATGATGGACCCGGACGACGCTGCCGACCTGATCGACGAGCTCGATTACGAGAAGGCCGAGAAGCTCCTGCGCCTGATGGGCGTCAAGGAGGAGAAGGCGATTCGTAACCTGCTGGGCTATGAGGACAACACCGCCGGCCGCATCATGACCTCGGAGTTTGTCTCGCTGCCCGCCACAGCGACGGTCGGCGATGCCATCGAGGCGATTCGCAAACTCGACGAGGACTTTGAGAGCGTCTATTACGTCTATACCGAGGATCCGAGCGGCATGCTGACGGGCGTGCTTTCGCTGCGCACGCTGATCGTGGCCGACCGCGACGCCACGCTGGGCCAGCTCGCCTATCGCGATCTGGTCTATGTGTCGCCCGACGAGGACCAGGAAGACGTGACGGACGAGATGACCAAGTACGACCTGGTTGCCATCCCTGTTTGCGACGAGAACCGTCATATCCTGGGTATCGTGACCTTCGACGACGCCATGGACGTTATCGCCGAGGAGCATCAGGAGGATCTGCAGATCGCCGGTGTCGGCTCGGGCGATAGCGCGTCGGACGACTCGACGAACGTGCTCAGCTGGTTCGTGCATCGTCAGTACTGGGTCGTCGTGTGGGGCATCGCCTCGTGCCTTATGGCGACCGTGCTGGGGACGGCGCTGGGCTCCGCGCATCTGGTGGTGTTCCCCATGTGCGCCATGCCGCTCGTGCTGCTGGCTGCCTCGCGCATGGTGTCGTTCGTCAAGAACTACTTCCTCGAGTACGACGGTCACGACGACGAGCCCAAGCCGTACCTGGGATTCTTCTTCCAAAGCACGGGCATGGGCCTGATCCTTTCGCTCGTGACCTACCTGTGCGCGCAACTGGTGCGCACCGCCGCGTTCCCCGATGCCACTATGTTTGAGGAGCAGCTCTTTACCGGCTGCTTTAACATTGCCGCCATCATCTGCCTGGTGGGCAACATGAGCGCCGTGATTTACCTGATGGTGCTGTTCTGGCGCGACGAGCATGATCTCAACACGTCGGGCACCGCCATGAACGTCATCGCCGTCATGATCTCGTGTGTGGCGTACTGCATCGCCGCGGTGCTGCTCACCATGTCAGTCGTGGGTTAGGTGGTCGCGTGCAAAACACGAAGCAAAAGGCGAGCACCAAGCAAAAGCTGACCATTGCGGCTATCTTTGGCGCCATGGGCCCCGGTCTTCTGGCGGCGCTTTCGGGCAATGACGCCGGCGGCATCGCCACGTATTCCAGCGCTGGCGCCAGCTATGGCTATAAGATGCTCTGGATGCTTCCCGTCATGACCGTGCTGCTTATCGTGACGCAGGAGACCGCGGCGCGCTGCGGATGCGTCACGGGTAAGGGCCTGGCGTCGCTCATTCGCGAGCGCTTTGGCGTGCGCAAGAGCGTGCTGGCCATGGCGGCGCTGTTGATCGCCAACACGGCGGTGACCATCTCGGAGTTCGCGGGTATCGCGAGTGGCCTTGCTCTGTTTGGCGTTCCGGCGAGCATCTCGGTGCCGCTCGTGGCGCTGCTGGTGTGGATGCTTACCATGTCGGGCAGTTTCCAGCGCATCGAGAAGATTTTGCTGCTGGTAAGCTGCGTGTTCGTGACCTACATCGTCGCTGCGTTTATGGCCGGCCCCAACTGGGGCGAGGTCGCGGTCGACTTGGTCGTCCCCAATATTCAGAACGATCCCAGCTACGTGTCGCTCGTGGTCGCAACGATCGGTACCACCATCGCACCGTGGATGATCTTCTTGGCTCAGAACAACGTGGTCGATAAGAATGCGGGCGAGGACGACATCGTGCTGCAGCGTATTGATACCGTGAGCGGTTCGATCGCTGCTGATATCATTGCGGGCTTTATTATCATCACGACCGGTACGGTGCTGTTCCCGGCGGGTATTCAGATTAGCGATGCCGCCGATGCCGCCCGCGCGCTGGAGCCCATCGCGGGCCAGTGGTCCACGGTGCTGTTTGCCTCGGGCCTGGTCGCGGCGAGCTTCTTGGCTGCCTGCGTGCTGCCGGGCGTTACGTCGAGTGCCATCTGCGAGGCTTTTGGTTGGGAGCGCGGCGCCGATCGCAGCTGGGACGAGGCTCCGGTTTACCGCGGCATCATTACGGCCATCATCGGCATTTCTGCCGTGTTGGTGCTCATGCCTGGCGTCGATTTGTTCCAGATTATGATGACCTCGCAGGTCATCAACGGCGTGCTGCTGCCCGTAGTCCTGGTATTTCAGGTGGTTATCGCGGCGGATCGCCACATTATGGGCGCCAACCGCAACGGCCGCGTATGGAACGTGCTCACTTGGGCGACTATCGGCGTGATTACGGTGCTGACGGTCGTCATGTTTGTGCTGCAAGCGATGGGCTACGGCGCGTAGCGCCCACTTTTGCTTCCGAACAGGCCGCAGCGATGGGCTGCGGCCTGTTTTTTGTCTGCTATAGGGCGTTAGTTATATGGCGGTGGGCAAAAATGCCAAATATGAGTACTGTTGCTAAGTGAATAGCATTTACATCCAAAAAGATAATGAACATAACCTATAGTACTGTCTCTTATACACATCTCCGAGCCCACGAGACGGACTCCTATCTC
>CABRIB010000003.1 GCA_902470915.1 uncultured Collinsella sp.
AGATAGGAGTCCGTCTCGTGGGCTCGGAGATGTGTATAAGAGACAGGAGTGGGAATAGAAAATTCCTTAGTTATGGGGGTATAAATTTGATTCCCTTTAGGATACACCCCCATAACTATATGAATTGACCTGCTGACTCCAATGAAGATTGGAGGGTAACTGCCAGGGGTGACGGCCCAGCGAGTGTTATTTTGCGAGCTATGCGCATTGAAATCGACCTTTCGTGGTATAAACTACTCGCCGGAAGCCGCGGCTTTCAGAGTACGGCTTACGTGTACGTTTAACCTCCGTGGGCGACGGGGTGCCGCAAGGCGTAGAGTATCGCCCACCTGTAGGGGCCTGCAGCGATGCGGGCCCCGCTTCGTATGAAGGGGCTCAACCGGTGAAGATCGTATCCATCTCCCAGGACTTCTTCAACATCGTCGAGGGCGACCGCGAACTTATGCTCAAGCACAATCGCCCCTGCATCGTGGTGGCGAGGCTGCGTTTCCGCGGAAAGCGCAGGGACTTCGCCGTGCCGCTGCGCTCCAACATCGCCCCAATGTGCCCAAAGACCAGTACTTCGCGCTGCCGCCCCGCCCCACGACGCGCCCCGGCTGCCGCCACGGCATCCACCACATCAAGATGTTCCCCATATAACCAAGGCCTACCAGCGCCGCTTTAGGACCGAGGGCTCGGCCTACTATGAGACGCTCCAGCGCATCATCGACTGCAACACCAAGCGCATTGTCTCCGAGTGTCAGGCGTGCCTCGACCGCTACGAGCGCGAGGGAAGGCCTCGCTTTGCCGTCGACATCGACCGCATCGTGGGGCTGCTGGAGGGCGAGAAGTAGGGCACCTCGGCTCAGTCTCGAGCCATGCGGAGTCGCTCCGCATTATTGAACGCCGCGTGTGCGTCCCAAATACTTGAGAAACAAGCTGTGAAGTGCAGTGGCGCGCCCGTGCCCGTGCATAGCCGTCACCATCAGCGTCTACGCGGCGTCGGCTTCAAGTGGAACTGGCGCCGCTGCTGTATATGGTTTGTCTTGCTGCAAATGGCGATCAATGCCCACGATGCTTCTGCTTACGCTTCAGCTTTCGCTGCTTGAAGCGCGCCTCCGCCTCATCCGCGCGACGCTGGCTTCTTGCTCGAGCTGATTCCCGCTTCATCGTCTCCCGCTGATTCGCGAGCGCCTGCTGCGCCTTGGTGCTCACTGCGGGCCGCTTAAGTGCTTTCGCCGCCTCGCGGGCGCGCCGCTTGGGGTTCTTCGCGGGCTTGCTTGTTTTCGTGGCCTCGTCGCCGAAGAACGAGAGCTTCTCCCATTTGCTTGTAACGAATCGCAGGATCTCCTAATCGGACGGCTCCGCGCCGAAGACGATGCGGGCGGCGCCATACCTTCCGCCCTCGACGTGCTTCGCCAGCCCGACCCAGAATTGACCGTCGTGATATACGGTCAGGGTGGACGACACGCTGATCTGCATGGTTGGTTCCTCCTTTATGTAGATGACCATGCAGAGAAGGGACAACCAAGGAGGCAGGTTACTGATGCGGACTAGCGCACGCCCACGACTACCCGACGGGGACTGTGTTTTCATCTCTGGTGCCCGCATTGTAGCACGCGCGGACGCGCCCTTCGTCGCTGCCGACATGACATGGCTGGGATTCGTTTCTCGACACATCCTTTTGTATATTGCTTTCCCGGTTTCGAAACTTTAAATAAATTCGAGTTTCGAAACCGGGAAGGAGAGTGTATGTGAGAGGCGATATGAGCATCAACTTGATGCTCGAGGGGGAGCTCGCGTCGCTTCTGTCCATCGGGGACGTGTTCCCGAAGGTCCTCATCTCCTGCATAGGGCATGAGCCCTGCACCCGGGAAAGCGTACTCGTTCTAGACCTCGCGTGGTGCTGCTCGGTGAGCAGGGATTCTGAACACTACGTAGGGATATAGCGCGACAGGGGGGTGCAGCACCGTTTGCGCCTTGTCTAGAGAGCACGAACGAGAGATGTGGTTTGCGGACGACTGAATAGCTCCATCTGTTTTGGTTACAACGAAATGTGTGCCGTGCGCCCGCGGCATGAAGGAGGGAGATTTCTATGAATATCGTTGTATTGAGTGGTAGCCCGCGCAAGGGCGCCAATACCGACACCATGGTCGAGGCGTTTGCCGAGACCGCGCGCGAGGCCGGCCATACAGTCGAGGTCATCCGCGTTGCCAGCAAGAAGATCGCTGGTTGTCTGGGATGCCAGTACTGCTTTACCCATGAGGGCACCTGTGTGCAGAAGGATGACATGGCCAACGTGATTGAGCCGCTGAAAGGCGCCGACATGGTTGTCTTCGCTTCGCCCATCTACTGGTTTGATATCACCGCGCAGGAGAAGGCCGCCATCGACCGCCTGTACGCCTTCGGTGCTACGGGCTTCCCGTTCACCAAGACGGCCCTTTTGCTCGATAGCCACAGCGAGGGCGTCTATGATGCGGCGATCGCTATGTACAAGTCGACCTGCGCGTACTGCAAGTGGGAGGACCAGGGCATTGTCACCATTAGCGGTATGACCGAGCGCGACAGCATGGCATCGTCGCCCAAGTTGGAAGAGGTGCGAGAGCTCGCTCGCAAGCTCGCCTAAGGACAAGAAGAACGCATGGCAATCGATGTTGGTGGAAATGCTTGCTATCCTTATCCAAGAGATAGGGGGTATTCCCTCAAGTACCGTATAGAACAATTTTTAAACGCAGAAAAATAACTGAAAACAAATTAATCCGCGTTAAAATATTGTTAAACAGAAATTCATGAGGGAAGGTTGCGTATGCGTCGCAAGGCAGACGAGCTCCTTAGGGAATGGCGAGACAAGGCTGATAGAAAACCTTTGCTGGTCAAAGGCGTGCGCCAGTGTGGCAAGACCTATCTGCTCAGAACGTACGCCCAGGATCTTTTCGAATCGGTTGTCTACGTTAATCTTGAGAACGACCGGTCGGCACGAGCAGATTTTTCGGGCGGTCTTGACCCTCATTCGATCGTACGCGCGATCGAGGCTCGTACGGGACAGCGTATCGTGCCTGGCAAAACCTTACTGTTCATTGACGAGATCCAGGCATGCGAGGAAGCGCTCACTTCCCTTAAATACTTTTGCGAAGATGCTCCCGAGTATTACGTTGCGGCTGCTGGGTCGCTTCTTGGGGTTGCCATTAACCATCAGTCGTATTCGTTCCCCGTTGGAAAGACCGACTTGATTGAGATGACTCCACTCGATTTCGAGGAGTTTCTCTGGGCGATGGGGCACGATCAGCTGGTCGACGAGATACGCTCGTCATTCGAGTCAATGGGACCTCTTGCGCCAAGCCTTCATGAAAAGGCGCTTGGGCTCTACCGACAGTATCTTGTTGTTGGCGGAATGCCCGAGGCGGTCCAAACGTACATCGATGATCGGTCAATCATCGATGTGGCCGAAAAGCATCGGATTATTCTCGACGGATATTCCGCCGACACCAATAAATATGCTGATGAACGCTTGAGCGCAAAGACGCGTGCGTGTTTCGATTCCATTCCACAGCAGCTTGCCAAAGAGAATCGTAAATTTCAATACAAGGTAGTGCGAGCGGGGGGCAATGCGTCTCTCTTTGGAGATGCTCTCGACTGGCTTGTATTATCGGGTACGGTGGCGCGCTGCAGCCTAGTCGGGCAGATCGAAAGCCCTTTAGAGGCCTTCGTTAACCCCTCTGCTTTTAAAATCTATCAGGCGGATACGGGGCTGCTCGTCTCCAAGGCCGGTGCTCAACGCGCCGATATTCTTGCCGGTATCGGTGGCACATTTATGGGCGCACTTACCGAAAACTACGTTGCCCAACAGCTTTCAGCCATGGGCTATCCGCTGCATTATTGGGCGCGAGATAATCGTGCGGAAATCGACTTTGTAGTAGAGAAACAGGGATGCTTGTCTGCGATTGAAGTCAAGGCGGGGGAGAACACAAGATCTCGAAGCCTGTCCTCACTTAAAAAGACCCATCCGGGCGTGCGCCTTATCAGGCTATCGACTAAGCCCTTTGGAATGAATGATGGGCTTATGTCTGTTCCACTTTATGCGGCATTTTGTCTATAGGGATGATGCTGCTGTAATGCATGGGGCCCGGAGCGCGGCATTTACTGCGTTCCGGGCCCCGTTGGTTTGTGGCTTGGACCAGTTCGATTGCCGTCGTCCTAGTCAAACAAACTCGGCATGTCGTTTTCTTTCATGAGGGCACCGGCGGAGGGCAGACTCTGCGCGGTGAACTTCTCGGCCGAGACGCCGGCGCCAAGGATCTCTTCGGTTGTGCCGACGGTGGTGACCGAGCGGCCCTTCTTGGCGGTAAAGGCCTGGACGCCCTGCGTGTTGGTAGTCGTCTTGGTCTTGAGCAGCGACGTGTTGAAGTTCATCAAACGATAGTCGCTCGAGACCAGTGCGATGTCGCGGTCTTCCTTGAGCACCTGGGCATACAGCAGTTTGCTGCCGCCGTAGATGGCGTTCTTGAGGCGCTTGCGGTTGGTCTTGGTGACGTATCCAGAAAGCGCGACGCGCACCACGCGGCCGCTCTCAAAGACAAACAGCACGTCGGCCTTATAGTCCTCGGGGTCGATGACCCAGATGACGCTCTCGTCGGGTTCCATCTCAAGATCGGTCGGCAGGTACGAGCCCAGCTGGGCCGACTTGGTGTCCTCAAACGCCGCAACCTTGCATTTGTACACCTGGCTCTTGTTGGTAAAGACCAGCAGCTCGTGGGTGTTGGAGGACGGGAACTCGATAAAGGGTTTGTCGCCGTCCTTGTACTTGAGCGTGGTCGCCTTCTTGAGCACGCGGTCCGTCATCTTCTTAAGGTAGCCATCGCGCGAGAGCATGATGGTCACCGGGTACTCCTCGACCTCGGGCTCCAAGCTTACCTCGATAACCTCATGGGGCTCGATCCTGCCCGTGCGGCGCGGCATCACGTACTTCTTGTTGACCGCGGCCAGCTCGTCGCTGATGACCTTCTTGATGTTCTCCTCGCTGGAGAGGATCTCCTCAAGCTCGGCAATCTCGCCCTCAAGCTTGGCAATGTCCTTGGTGCGGTTGAGGATGTACTCCTCGTTGATGTTGCGGAGCTTAAGCTCGGCAACAAACTCGGCCTGGGTCTCGTCGATGTCGAAACCCTTCATAAGGTTGGGCACGACCTCGGCCTCGAGCTTGGTGCCGCGGATGATGGCGATCGCCTTGTCGATGTCGAGCAGAATCGCCTCGAGGCCGTGCAGCAGGTGCAGGCGCTCGGACTTTTTGCCCAGGTCAAAGTTAATGCGTCGACGCGTGGACTCAATACGCCACTTGACCCACTCGTGCAAGATCTGGCGCACGCCCATAACGCGGGGGTAGCCGTCGACCAGCACGTTGAAGTTGCACGAGAACGAGTCTTGCAGCGTGGTCGAGCGATAAAGCTTCGCCATGAGCTTGTCGGGGTCGACACCGCGCTTAAGGTCGATGGCGATGCGCAAACCCGAGAGGTCGGTTTCGTCGCGGATGTCAGCAATCTCCTTGACCTTGCCCTCTTTGGAGAGCTTAACGATGCGCTCGATAATGACATCGGTCTTGGTGGTGTAGGGGATCTCGTAGACCTCGATGATGCGCTCTTCGGGAATCCAACGCCAGCGGGAGCGAATCTGGAAGCTGCCAAGGCCGGTCTCGACGATCTTCTCCATCTCCTCGCGGCGATAGATAATCTCGCCGCCGGTCGAGAAGTCGGGCATGGGCATGTACTCGAGCAGGTCGCAGTCGGGATCCTGCAGGTAGTGCATCGTGGCGGTGCAGACCTCGTTGAGGTTGAAACCGCAGATGTCGGACGCCATGGCGACGCCGATGCCCTTGTTGGCCGAGACGAGGATGTTGGGGAACGTGGTGGGCAGCAGACGCGGCTCCTTCATGGCGCCGTCGTAGCTGTCGACGAAGTCGACCGGGTCCTTGTCGATGTCCTTGAAGATCTCGGCGCTGATGGGGGAGAGCTTGGCCTCGGTATAACGCGAGGCGGCGTAGCTCAGATCGCCCGAATAGTACTTGCCAAAGTTGCCCTTCGACTCCACGAAGGGGGCGAGCAGCGCCTCGTTGCCGGTTGCCAGACGCACCATCGTCTCGTAGATCGCGGCATCGCCGTGCGGGTTGAGCTTCATGGTCTGGCCCACGATGTTGGCGCTCTTCTGGCGCTCGCCCTTGAGCAGACCCATCTTGTACATGGTGTAGAGCAGCTTGCGGTGCGAGGGCTTAAAGCCGTCGATCTCGGGGAACGCACGCGAGACGTTGACGCTCATGGCGTAGGGCATGTAGTTGACCTCGAGCGTCTGCGTGATCGGCTGGTCGGTGACCTCGGAGTGCAGGCCGATGACGTTCTCGGCGTTAACCTGCTTTTTCTTTGGCTGGTTCTTCGTCTTCTTCTTTGCCACGATATCCTCTTGAACTTCTTATGGGCCGTCGTTATCGATTTACTGCTACTGCAGGTCCAGCTGGTCCAGGTATTCCTTGCCGTGCTCGGAGATATGGCGCTTGCGGCCTGCCTCGTCGTTGCCCAGCAAAAGGTTGAACATAGTTTCCATCTTGGCGACGTCCTCGGGCTCCACCTTGATCAGGCGACGCGTCTCGGGGTTCATGGTGGTGAGCCACATCATGTCCGGATCGTTCTCACCAAGACCCTTGGAGCGGTTGATGGAGCACTTTTGGTCGCCGATCTCCTTAAGGATGCCGTTCTTCTCGAGCTCGGTGTAGGCAAAGTAGGTCTTCTCTTTGCAGTTGATCTCGTAGAGCGGCGACTCGGCGATATACACGTAACCCTCGTCGATAAGTGTGGGCACCAGGCGGTAGAGCATGGTGAGCACGAGCGTACGGATGTGATAACCGTCGACGTCGGCGTCCGTACAGATGATGACTTTGTTCCAGTTGAGGTTGTCCAGGTCGAAGGCGCCGAGGTTCTTGATGCGCTTGTCTTTGATCTCCACACCGCAGCCCAGCACGCGCATGAGGTCCATGATGATGTCGGACTTAAAGATGCGCGGGTAGTCCTCCTTTAGGCAGTTGAGGATTTTGCCGCGGACGGGCATGACGCCCTGGAACTCGGCATCGCGCGACGTGCGAATGGCGCCTGCTGCCGAGTCGCCCTCTACGATGTAGATCTCGCGACGGCTCTTGTCCTTGGAGCGGCAGTCGATGAATTTCTGCACACGGTTGGCCATGTCGGTCTTCTGCTGCAGGTTGGTCTTGATGCTCTGGCGCGTCTTCTCGGCATTCTCGCGCGAGCGCTTGTTGATGAGCACCTGCTCCATGATCTTATTGGCGGCGTCCTTGTTCTCGATCAAGTAGGTCGAGAGGCGCTCCTTAAAGAAGGCCGTCATGGCCTGCTGGATAAAGCGGTTATTGATGGCTTTCTTGGTCTGGTTTTCGTAGGACGTCTGAGTGGAGAAGCAGTTGGTCACCAGTACCAGGCAGTCCTGGACGTCTTGCCACTTAATGCCACTCTCGTTTTTGTTGTACTTGCCCTGTTGCTTGATGTAGGCATCGATGGCGCTGGTCAGAGCGCTACGGGCAGCCTTCTCGGGTGAGCCGCCGTTCTCGAGCCACGATGAGTTGTGGTAGTACTCCTGCATCATGAAAGTGCGCGAGAAGCACATGCACGCGGTGATCTTTACGTTGTAGTCGGGCAGGTCCTCGCGGTCGCGACCGCGACGGTCGGCCTCGATAAAGAAGGGCTCGGTAAGGTAGTCGGTACCGACCTTCTCGAGCACATAGTCCTCGATGCCCTTGGGATAGCAAAAATCCTCTTCGGAAAACTCACCATCGTCGCCCTCGATGCGCAGGCGGAAGGTCACGTTGGCGTTGACCACGGCCTGACGGCGCATGGTCTCGCGATACCAATCGTGGGGGATACTGATGGAGGTAAAGACCTCAAGATCGGGACGCCACTTGATGGTGGTACCGGTACGGTTCTCGTCGCTGGGCTCAATCTCGAGCGCCTTCTTTTTGGCGCCGACGACCTTGCCCTTCTTAAAGTGCAGGGAGTACTTGTTGCCGTCGCGCCAAACCGTGACGTCCATGTACTCGGAGGCGTACTGGGTCGCGCAGGAGCCCAGGCCGTTGGTACCGAGCGAGAAGTCGTAGTCGCCGCCCTGGTTGTTATTGTATTTGCCGCCGGCGTAGAGCTCGCAAAAGACGAGCTCCCAGTTAAAGCGCTTCTCGGAGGGGTTCCAGTCGAGCGGACAGCCGCGGCCGTTGTCCTCTACCTGAATGGAGCCATCGCGAAAGGCGGTAAGGGTGATGAGCTTGCCGTAGCCCTGGCGCGCCTCGTCAACGGCGTTGGACAGGATCTCGAAGGCGGCATGCGCGCAGCCGTCGAGCCCGTCCGAGCCAAAGATAACGGCGGGGCGCAGACGTACGCGCTCCTCGTCCTTGAGCTGGCGGATACTGTCGTTACCATAGTTTGCGGTGTTTTTTGCCATACTCGCTCTCTCGGTGCTCCTTTGCTGCGTTTTAGTCATATAGATAGTCAAGGTAGCATAGCCCAGCCCACAGACGATTCCAACCAACACGAAATCCATCGAACAATCGTTCGGTTAGATAATGAATGCTCGGGATGCGGGAGGAGCCGGTCCTATTCAAACATCTGTGGCAGGTCGATGAAGACGGTTCGATCGCTTCCGTCAGCTTCGAAGCCCGAACGGGAAAAGAATCCGTAGCGATGGCACTTGAGCCCCGTTGCCTCAACTTGGGCGATTTCCTCGTCGACCATTTTTTGCGTGATGGGGGATTTGCGGAACTTTGCTTCGTAGAATGCGTAACCCTCGGGGTCTTGCGTTACCACATCGAATTCGCCGCTCGTTTTGTTTGCGGGATCGTCGTACCAGTACTTGCCTATGGCGTCGAAAGCCGGTTCGATCTTGCCGGTCCTGTTCTGCCGCACGAGGTATTGACGGCAGATCTCCTCGAACATATGAGGAACGTAGTTTTCCTCGAAGTCTTGGGAGACGTGACGATCATAGAAGACTTCCGGGTCGAGCAGCTGACGCGCCGAGGCATTGCGGAAAACATAGCGATAGTAAAAGAGCGAAAGTGGGTCCACTACAAAGTAGCCAGACTTGCGCTTGTTCGTAGGGTCGTTGATGGGTGCACGCTTTTGGACGATTTCGAGTGACATGAGCTTGTCGAGCACGTCTGCCATGGCCGGACCGCTCGAGACGTGCGACTGTGCCAGCACGTCCCCCCAACGGGAGTAACCTTGTGCGAGAGCTCCGAAAACTTCGTTGGCGTTGGTCATCTTCGAGATCTCGGCGTTGAGATAGGACGGCACCTCGCTTTCTAAGCGGGCGCCAGGTTCCGTGACGAGCTCGATGATGTTGTCGCGTACGCTTTGGGACTGATCGATGAGGCGATTGTAAAAGGGGATGCCGCCAAAAACGCTATAGAGCCGCACCTTGTCCTCGGGTGAGAGCGCGGGATAGAATTTCGCAGCGTCAAAGTAGTCCATGGGCTTAAGCTCAAGCGCGAGATCAATTCGCCCGTAGAGGGGGCTCTCATGCTCGATGAGAGATTTCATAATCTCAACGTAGGAGCCGCATAGGACAATGTTTAAACGTGAGTCTTCCCTGTGAGCGTCGATTGAGGTCTGGAGAATGCTGTCTAAGCCTTTAACCGCATCTCTCAAGTAGGGGTATTCGTCGAGAACAAGGGTAACGTTCTTGTCTTTGGCTTGGGCAAACAGAAATTCGATGAGCTCGCGGATGCCTGTGAAGGCGAGCGGAGGAAAGCTCAGCGCTTCAGCAACAAGGGCGGACAGACTCTCTAGGTTGTCTGCCTCGGAGGTTTGGCGGCACTCGTAATAGACCGTTGCGACGTCCGGCAAATCGGTTAGTGCCTGCTTGATGAGCTCACTTTTTCCGACGCGACGCCTGCCGTAAATGAGAACATTGCGCTGCTCGGGTGCTTTGAGCGTTTTCTTAATACGGGCGAGCTCACGCTCCCTGCCAATGAATTCCACTTACTCGGTTCCTTCCGACTCGGTTTTGTCCGAGTTAATTGTATCGCATGAATCAGTTTATGCTCGAGTTTACTCGGACAAAACCGAGTCGGTTCTGTCCGAGTAAGTTTGAATAGCGGATCGAAATTGCTATGTCCGCATGGCGATGTCGGACATGGTTTTCATAATGACAGATATAGTTGACATTGCCTGATGGATGCAATATATTTCTGTCATGTTGCAACGGATATTTGTCCATTACCACGAAAGGAACTTTATGCCAGGTAAGAAAAACCTTCGCATGAAGGCGGCGCGCGCGGCGGCTGGCCTTTCGCAAGCCGACTTAGCCCAAGCCGTGGGCGTTACGCGCCAGACCATCGGCCTGATTGAGGCGGGCGGCTACAATCCCACGCTCAACTTGTGCGTGGCAATCTGTAAAGCGCTGCGCGTTACGTTGAACGATTTGTTTTGGGAAGACGAAATCGACGCCGACCCTAACGCTCTTTAGGAGTTCACTATGAAATTTGAAGACTTAAAACTTGTGCAAAAGTGGCGTGAATATGCCGGCCCAAAGGACGAGCGCCTGGAGGCTGAGAGCGCGAAGATCTACAAGATTGGTTTCGTGCTGCTTTCGTTTGGCATGTTGATGATCTTTTTCTACCAGTTTATAGCTCGACAGGTTGCGTGGGTTCACAGCGACGCCAGTGAAATGCCGCATGGCTTTGCAACGCCGTTCGAGGCAGCCATGTATTTGTGGCTCGTTCTCGTGATGTTGATTTGCGCAGGACTGCAAACGCGGAAGGGCTATGTCGATACCAATCGTTTTGGGCAAACCGAGCATCTTCCTGTTGGATATTTTCTGCTTCTCAGCGGTCTTAGCGGCGCCGCGTTCGCGCTTGTTATTGCCGCAATGCGTTGTATCGCTGAGGCGCAGATCGTACCACTCGAAAGCGTCTTTTGGTTGGCGAACCTGGCCACGGGCGTGTTCTGCGGTGCGACGATTTTCGCGGCCACGTTTGCTGGCCTGTGCGCAACGTTTTTCACGGCGAAAAGACGCCGTGCCAAGCTCGAGGCAGAACTCAACTCCTCTGACGACATCTAATGCGTAATGGGCTGGCTCTGGGTATCCAGAACCAGCCCATTTTGATGGTCGATGAGCCGAGTCGGCGTCTCTCGCAAAGGTAACTGAGAGCTAGTGAGGCTTATCAGAATTGGCCTCATTGGCGGTGTCGATCTCGAGCGCCGTGCGGCGGGCGCTGTAGGCGATGAGGCCGGCGCCTGCCGCGGCGAGTGCTGCAGCGGCTGCCGTAAGGGGAGCGTTGACATCGCCCGTGCCCGCAAGCGCGCCCGCTTTTCCGGGGCGCTTGTTATTGCCGTGATCCTTGCCGCTGCCAGAGCCACTGCCGCTACCGGAGCTGCTTCCGCCGGAGCCGCCACTGCCGTCCGCCGTCATCGGGGCGTCGTGAAGTCCTGTCGTATCCGCGCTGTCGCATACGCCGACCTGAACTTCCGAGCGTTCGCATGCCGCGTCGGGCACATGAAGCCCGTGCAGTACGGCACCCAGCGCCGAGTTTGCGCCCGGTCGAATTTCCTCAAGCGTTACGGGATCGAGCGCCACCAGATTACGCGCCTTCGCATACAGCGTTACGCGTTTGCCCACTTCGTCGCTCCAACTCTCGGGGATAGCGAAGCTCATGCGGAACTGTGCCGTGCAACCCGGTGCCAGCACGGCGTTGCCGCTGTCGGCTACCAGCGGGTGCGTTGCAAAACGTGCGTCCAGCGTCTCGAGCGCGTACTTCACGTGTGCCATGTCGTTGGCCGAAGCATCCTCGGCAAGCTCCGGATCGTAGATCGAAGCCATGCGTGCGTTTGCTCCGAACCCGATGGATGCGCTGGAGAACGGCTGGCTGGAGCCCTCTCGGTACAGATCAATCGTGCCGGCGGTCAGCAAGGTGTTACCGTCGTTTCGCACCGTGACCATGAAGGATTCGCCTGCTGCTCCGGGCACCACCGCGCCCGAGGTAGCGACTGCGCCCGTCGGAGTGGCACACGCCACCAAGGGCACTTCGATGCCGTGTAGTTCTGCCTCGCTCTTCTCCGCGCTCACAATGTGCGTGGCGAGCGCGGAGAGCATGCCCCCCGACGTCAAAAATGTCGTTATCTGATCGATGGGATGGTCCAGCTCGCACATCACGAACGGCTCCGTGAACAGATCGCCTGCCAAGGTGCTGGCGAAGATGCGGAAGTGCTTGCCCATCACTGCTACCGGGTTGCCTTCTTCGTCGTAGGTTTGTCCCACCTTGCCATCGGTGTTCTCTACATAGAGCACGCACCTGCCGTTGTTGCTTACGCTAAACGATGCCGGGCCACAGCCTGCGGCACCCACGGGCTGCGTTGCAAATGCCGATGCGCCTCGTGCCCAAGTAATATGCTGCAGCTGCTCGTTGACGGTAGCCAAAAAGCCCGTGTGCTGCGGCCACGGCACCGCGTGGGGTACTGTGGCATCTGGCGACATAACGCCCCAACCCGCGATGGACTGGCCGATCACGGCGTACGATGCGCAGCCACAACCGCTTACAGTCTCGTATGCAACGGGAACCACCATTTTGCCGTTGATATTCTCGGGCGCGCCCAGCTCGATGCTCGACGGTGCCTGCGGAAAGCGGAGGACCTGACGGAACGTGAGACTGTCGCCCAAATCATCCGACCACAGGGTAAAGCATTCCAGCGCAACCTCGGCCTCGCTACCGAGCGTCTTTTCTGCGGTGGCTCCGTGGCGGTGGAGGTAGGCGCCCGACAGACGTCCGTCGACCAGCGTCTTGCCCACCGTGATGCGTGGGCACTGCAGGCAATGGTAGCCATCCTCCTGAAGGCGGCCGCGCGAGATGCTGCGCCACGACGTGTGCGATATCACGCGAACTCCGTCGTTGCTTATGCGCAGGCGCACAACGGACAGTATGCCGGCTGTGCTTGCCGTATCGAAAAGGGTGTTGTCGCCGTCGGGGCGCTCGCCCGAGACCAGCAGCACGTAAGCGTCCTGGTTTCCCCTCCCGTCCGTATATTCCACCACGTCGAAGTCGTAATCGTATATGCCGTCGCGCTCCACGTCGCCCTCGCCAAACCCAAGGGGGAAGTCCACGGGTGTGGGAGCGGACCACGTGCCGTTCGTCTTTGTATGCACCACCAGGCGCGAACGACCATTCTTGCCGTAGCGCACCGAGGCGATGCGGAATAGGCACTCCACGCCGGCAATCATCGTTAGCTTCATGTGGGCTTCGCTGAGCACGCCGGAAAACAGCACGTTGTCGCTCGAGGGTTTTATGCCGCCACGCTCGTCCTCCGACACGCCGGCAGAATTGGCGTTCGGGTCGGCAACGGTGTTCGTTGCCTGACCGATGTAGGTGTACTCATACATCGGCGCGGCGTTTTCGTCGTTCTCTATCAGTGCATGGACGAAATGCTCGATCTGTCCCGTGTCGTCGCTTTCTGCATCCGCCTCGAGCTCAATGCGCGTGACCGCTTGATCCCAATCGCGCACGACAGGCGCGGCGTTTACGGCAGTGGCCTTAACCTCGGCGCGTGCGAGCAGCTCGGCGTTGGTGACGATGGTGGCCGATGCGATAAATTGCGGCACGCCGCCCGCCTCAATGTTGCCGGCCGAGTCGAAGCAGGCATCCAGCGTATAAGGCGTATCTCCACCCAATGCGAGCTCAGAGCGCTGGAGCACATACTGGTCGCCATTGTTCACCGACATATTCCACGAATCGATGAGTGTGGGCCACGACCCCGACCAAGCCTTGGTGGTCCACTTGAACATTACGAACTGGAGTATCACATCGACATCGACGTCTGCACCTACGCGCAGTCGCGGAAGCTGGTGTCCATCTGCCTTCTCGTACCCAATGAACAGCGTGAGGGATGCGGCGCCGCGCACGGCAGACGAAGCGACGCCTGCAACGCCGGCGCCAAAGGTGACGGCAAGCCCGATCTGGATGGTGAACGAGCCCGACGTGTTTGAATAGTCGAGCGAAATGTTTTTAAAAAACGCCGCGCCGCTGCCGTGCGTGTGGGCACCCACGGCGAGCGCCAGTTTTGCCAGCACCCAGGGGTTGACGTTTAGGAAAAATGGCACCGGTCCTAGGGTAAACTGCTCGGTCCAATTGAGGTCGGTTCTTACCTGGAAGAGGGCCTTAATATTGCCGTATGCGGGGTCGTTGTTGTTACCCCAGGTTTCGCCCACCCAATCGTAGGCGAGCGAGCCGTACAGCTGTGTGGCGATATCCATCGTGAACAGCGGCGTGCAATGGTGGCGAAGGAGCTTGGTGTTTCTTGGATCGGTGCCCGATCCGGCACTCATGCTTTTGTACTGATTCCACTTCCCCTCCATCTCGTCGAGATAGCGGTTTGCCTGCTTGGCGCCCGACTCGCGCGGCGATTTCTTCCAGTATTCCGGATCAGGGTTGCCCGAATCGTTCATATAGCTGGCTGGTTTGTATCCTCCGCCAAACAGCACGTATCCAGCAAACGAGAAATCGAACAGAATGGGAAATGTGGGCATCCAACACGTGAACTTATTGCCGCCGATGCCGGGAAACGCCGCGGGGAAATCAAACGGAGTGATCTCTTGGTCCATGGTGGTGGGAATGATGGTGGTCGAGCCCGATTCCGCCTTTGCGGCCGGCGCGGTGACAACGGCCATGGGGGAGGAGAGCGTGTAGGTTTTGCCCTGATAGTCGAGGACAAAGCGCAGCCTGCACCCTTCTTCCAGAAGGCCCGAAGCTGCATCGAGGAACGTGTCTTCGAGAGTGAACATCGCCAGATTATCCGCGCCCGATGCGCTGGCCTTGACTTGGCCAATCTGCGTGACGGTCTCGGGTGAGCTGCCCGTGGCGGGCAATACCTTGTTGATGCACAGCGTTGCCTGTCCACCCTGTGGCAGATGTGCCTGCACGGTAAAGGCATGCGTATCGGGCTGCTCGTTTGCCGTGTCGTCCTTCGGCAATGCCATGAACGTGGCTTCAGCGTACTGGATGTCCCATTCGTCGAATGTGAGCTGGCGAAAGTACGGCTCGCCGTCGGAAAGCGGACGCGTGGGAGCGGTAATGGCAGTACCGCCCAGAATGCGAGCGAGGGGAATCTCGACATCACGGTAGCCCGCCACGCTAATGGAAATGCCGCCGTTAAAGTTGTACGCGTCGAGAAGCGTTGCCTCGTCCACGTAGCCTTCCGAAAGCGGCGCGACCTCAAAGATGGCCGTGCCTTCGTCATCGGTCGTGGCGGTGAGCTGCTTGCCTGCGGCATAGCGCGATGTGAGCGTGACCTGGGCACCCGTGATGGGCGTATTCTTGTTGGTGACGTCGACCACGACCACACCAAACATGGTGCGCGAGAGAACGAGCACCCTGAAAGGGTCTTTTTCGTCGGCATAGGCTTCGGTGGGCGCGAACGGCAATATGAAGGCGTTTGCGCTTCCCGGCACGCGCGGCAACATAATGCTCGCCAGCGAGGACGCTCCGGCAACAAGTAACGAACGGCGATCAAGCATCTTTGGCTCCCATCCCGCAGGTATCGGTGGAAATAATCCAATTTTGCGAGAAGGCATCCTGTCACGGTAGTGCCGTCCGAGGGCCAAAATGTCCAATTTGAGCGAGTGAAGCGCCGGGGCTCCGGGGCGCACGTGCCGCGCTAGGCAGTCTGGCTACTAACGCAGCATATGCGCGACCAGCTCAGTGCGCGTGCCGATGCCAAGCTTTGCATACACGTTGGACAGTCGATTTTTAACGGTACCTGGCGACACACCCATATGACGAGCGATTTCGGCGTTGGTCCATCCGCGACAGGCGAGCATGGCCATGGTGAACTCTGTGGTCGTCAGGTCGTCAGCCACGTCCTCGCCCGAATCGGGGTTGTGGATGCGCCGCCAGCCGTAGCTGAATCGATACGTAATCTCGATGATGCGTGCGAAATCGTCAGGGTATTGCGATTTTAGGCATGCCTCGATGAGTCCCTGCAAAAGGCCGTGGTGTTCGCCGATGAGCTCGATAAGGCCGTCGGGGCGCGCAATGTCCCAAGCAGCTTCGAAGTGCGTTTTTGCGGCGTCGATGTCCTTGAGGCTCATGCATGCCATGGAAGCTGCCAGGTGCAGGAATAGTTCCGAGATGGGATAGCTTCCCTGTTTCATAATCAGGGCGTTTTCCGCCATGCCTAGGCTGCGGCCGTATTCGCCGCGCAGATACAAGGCGTGCGCCATCACGTAGCTGGCGAACAGGCGCAGGCCTTCGGGCAGATGCGCCGCAAGTGGATAAAACTCTTCGGCAGAATACGGGGAAGGCAAGTGCAACAGGACGCTCGCGGCCGAGGCGAACAGGATATGCGTGGCGTGGATGGCGGGCGATTCTTTGTCGGCTGGCGTATCGAGGATGCCCGCAAGGCACCGACGGGCGTCGGCGATACGGTTGAGCGACAGACTGGCATATCCGCAGATAAAGCATGCGGAATAGCGCGGTGCGGGATCGGTGGCGTCAAGATAGGGGCGTGCCGTCTTGGCAGCGAGGGTGGCCTGTCCGCGAAAGTACAGCGCTTCTGCCGTGGCGATGGCGCGCGAATCGGGGTCGGAAATGCCTGCAACCGCAGCGTCAATCTGCCCCGGCACAAAGGCGGTGCACATCAACGGCATGGGAACGCATGGGTAGCCATCGCAGTCCATCTTCCATCTCCCAACAGCTGGCAACAATTGCAGCAATTGTACTCCTGTTGCTCGGGACTGGAATTTGTGGGTATCGCCTACGATTATGCCGAACGTATAAAGGAAGAGTCTATTGGCGATGCTTCCAAGGTGGCTACCGAAGCCTATCTGACCTTGGGATATAGAAAAACTGCCACCCCTGCAAAAAGCTCTGCCGCAGCGATGGGAAACGCATCTTCTGGGCATTCCGGCGTCTCCAGCCAGCGCTGGACTGCTGCTGTCGCCTGCGCGTTGGCGAGCGGGGCGTGGGGACCGTCCGGCGACCAGCGGTGACGGGCGAGCCCTGCCGCGTACGTGGGACTCCATCGGCGTAGACCCATGACCCCCATGGCATCGGAGAAGTTCACCATGGCGTCCAGGACTTTACCGTCCGGCACGTCCAGCCTAGCGGCTCTCTTGAACCCAAGGTTGAAAGGGGGCGTTGTACAAGGCGAATGGGGCCGAGTGGAAGTGGATCAAAAGAGCGTTACTTGACGTTTCATGCATAATGCCAACCGCCCCGCGACATCACGTTCGCAGCGCGCAGGGGCCGGAGAATCTTCGCGATGAGAGTTGACGTCTAATACCTTGCATCGTATAGTGTGTATAGCATAGTATATGACGAGAGGAGGTGTGCGGATGGAGGCACAGATGAAGCGCGGCTTCCTGGAGGCCTGCGTGCTCGCGGCCGTCTCCGGCGAGGAGTCCTACGGCTACCAGATCGTGAAGGACGTACCGGCGAGCATGGGGCTCACGGAGTCGACGCTCTACCCGCTGCTCAAGCGCCTGGAGAAAGCCGGGTGCATCACGGCGCGCTCCGCCGAGCACAACGGGCGGCTGCGCCGGTACTACCGCATCACGGACGACGGGCGAGCACGCATCGAGGAGTTCCTGGCCGAGTGGCCGTCCGTACGGGAGATTTACGCATACGTTGAGGGGGCGCACCATGACGCGCGATGAGTTTCTGGGCCGGTTGGGCGAGCTGCTCGCCTGCCTGCCGGCCGAGCAGGTGGAGGAGACCAAGGCGTTCTATGCGGAGGCCATCGCTGACCGCATGGAGGACGGTATGAGCGAGGAGGAGGCCGTGGCCGCCATGGGCACACCCGGCGAGGTGGCGGAGGCCACGCTCGACGACCTGCCCGCCGTGCCGCGCGCGATCGCGAGGACGCGCCGGCGCAGCACCACGCTGCTGTGGGTGCTGACCATCGTGGGCTCCCCGGTGTGGGTGCCGCTGCTCGCCGCCTTCGCCGCCGTGGCCGTCACGGTCTATATCTGCATCTGGCTGCTGGCACTCTGCGTGTGGATCGTCGCGGCGGCACTCGGGGGCGTGGGCGTAGTTGAGCTCCTGCTTGCCGTAAGCGGCGTCACCATCGGCCACTTCCCGTACGCCCTCGCCTCGGCGGGCGTGGGGCTCGGCCTCGTCGGCGTGGCGCTCTTCGTTGGTGCTGGCGCTTGGGCCGCCTCAAAACAAATTGCGCGCCTTTCGGCGCTCTGGGCGAGGAAGGCCGCCTCGCCCTTCTGGAAGGGCAAGGGCGAGAAGGGCGGCGCTGCCGCGCATCTCGCGGCGTAGAAAGGAGTGAGTACCATGACCAGCGCGAAGAAGATCTACCTCGCCGTGGCGGGCGGGCTCGTTGCCGCGGGTGTTGTCCTCGCGGGCATTGGCTTTATCGCTTCGGGCTTCGACCCGGCCGTGTTCACAACCCATATCGACACGCGCGACAGCACCATCGTGCTCGGCGGCGTCGAGGTGGACGACCCGATGGGCCTCCCCCTCATCGAGCAGCTCGCCAATCTGGGCGAGATCGACACCTCCGGCGTCGCGGATCCCGCCGCGCCCTAGGCGCAGCGAGCCCGGGCGCTCTGCCCGCCAAGCTGCGTAAGCCGGCGAAACCCGAACCTCAACCTCTACGCAACTGGCCCCAAGCCTGCGCCGATTCGCTCTCGGCGCCGCGCGGGGGCCCGTGACGCATGCCCAAAAGGTATGAGGAGAAAGGAACGCGATGACGACAACCACGCCCTTCCGCCTTCATGGGGCCACGCAGGACCGGAAGCGACTGGGCCGTGCGGTGGGGCTGTGCTTGGATTGGCTACACTGATATGGACAGTTCCGTGAGGGGCGCGAGAGACGGGACTCTGGGGAGATCTTCGAGGAGGAGTGTCTCGACTGGAAGCGCGGGTTCAGTGGAGCAGGAACCTAATCTCTGTCTCTCCTGCTTTTTTGATTTGTTGAGAAGCCGGCATTTGGGGGCATTTTGGATAGCGAACAGTTCAAACAAGAAGCTGAGAAAATAGAACAAAGCCTGAGTGCCTTGAGAGTCGCCGAGCGCAATGCAGTGATTCCCTTCATGAACGGCGACTTTACCCAATGGGATCTATATCTGGCATCCTCCTCTGAGTATGCGATGAGACTGATAGACGGATTCATCTCCATGCTCGAGTCGAGGAATCTTGTTTGCGTCGCCCAGCTTCTCCGCGCACAGGTTGGAGTCTGCCTGCGGACATTCGCATTATTCGCCGCCGAAGACCAGGATGACTTTCTCAAGCAGGTGTTTCAAGGTGTGCCTGTGAACAAGCTGAAAGATTTCTCGGGTGAGAAGATGTCCGATGGAAGACTTCAAGACTTACTCGAGAAGTTCGATCCAAAGGTAAAAGATGTATACAAGGTGACGTCTGGATTCGTCCACTTCTCCATTGATGTTCTGCCGAGCATGGGTGTGCCTGGGGAGGGCTATGAGGTCGAGTTTAATTTTGGAGCCGAGCCCAACGAGAGAAACAATGCGCCTCTCGTGGAATGCGGCAAGGCGTTCTGCCACTATGTCGACCTGCATCTCCAGATGCTCCATAAGGTGATTGCTTCGGATGAATGGTATGCCGATCGATTCCGTATCGATTCCGATGGTCCTGCAGACGAGGCCTCGAAAAGCGAGAAGGTGTAGGTCGAACGCATTGACGCTGCCTTGACAGCATCCCGATATGATAACGAATGGGAGGTTCCCTGCGAAATGTGCGCCTCTGTATATTCTCGCTAGGACGCCCTCGACCGATAAGGCATCGTTGAGTTCAATTTGAGTTCAGCTCGGGTGCCTGAAATCGCCCAACTCTGATAAAAGGGGAGACGACGGTACACCACGTAGACGAGAGGCTATGGAAGTGCACGATTTGATTATATTGGCGCGCTAAACCGCCCCGCTGCCCAACTTGAACTCCGCTCACGCGTGTATGGGGCTGCGAGAGGTAACGGCCTGCGGCCTCCTTTGTGTGCTCGATGATATCTTCGAGCATACCGGGCATGGCGGAGACATTCGCTGCAATCCAGCCGTGTTCAAGCGCCGTTTCGGATAGGAGCGAGAGGGGACTGTCTTGCCCGTTTCCCTTGCACCCGTAAAGATGGTTGACAGTTTGGGGTCTCCCGGGTCTTTAGCTTTTACCGTGCTAGATGCCTCATGGAAACTGTTGGACTTTAATCAGACAGACCCAGCATGTCGTTTTCCTCCATGAGGACATCGGCTAAAACCGCAACACCTATGCTTGTTTAAGCAAACTTCCTGATAGTCGTGGAGCTGCTGTAGCCCGACATGCAGGACATCGCTCGGCTTAAACACCGGATGCCGCATCCGCGAAACGAGTTGCGGTGCACCCTGTTCCAAAAGGTTGCCAAGTACCATGGCGTGAGCGTTGGGGTAGCCATCATTCAGCGTGGATACATCCGGATGCGCATAGATCCAGACGATTCCAACGTTCTCGTATTTCCCGTGCAGGTAATCGAAGAGGGCAAGCGACGCCATACAGTTGCCGCCGACGGTCACGACTCTGTCGGGGTTTTCTGCCGTAAGCTTCCTCTGCGCATCCTGAATTCCCGCCAGGACTTCGTCCTCGGCACAGATGCGAACTGCCTCCCATTTCTCATGTCCAAGTTTTGGGACGCGTTTCGCAATGCCGAGTGGGACCCCTGGACAGTCGGATCACGTGGTGGCCCCCTTTGAGAGGGTCACGAGCATGGTGGTCCCGTTCTCGGAACTTGCTTCGACCTCTACCGTGCCGCCGTGTAGGGCTGCAATCTCCCAAACAAGCGCCAATCCAAGCCCCGCGCCGCCGTATGCTCTGCTGCGGGACTTGTCGACGCGAAAGAACGGTTGGAAGATACTCTCACGGTACTGCTTTGGTATTCCCGGGCCCTGGTCCTCGACTCGCAGGAACACGTTGCTGTCGTTGTCGCTGATGGAGACGTTGACAGTCGAGCCGGAGCGGCTGTAACGGATGGCATTTTCGACCAGATTGAACACCAGCCGATAGAGGAGCGTATCACTTCCGGTTATCAGAGCATCTCCGGTGCAATCGAGGGTTACGTCCTTATTCTCGGCAAGTGGCGCAAGATCGGTGAGGACCTCTTCGGACAAGGGGCCAAGTTCGACATCGTCCTCGCAAGGAACGCTGCGGAGCTCACTCATCTCGAGCAATACCTTGGTCATTCGAGACATGCGCTCGGTTTGTTCTTGTAGCAGGCCGAGCAGCTCGACTGTTTCGGGTTGCAAACCGGAGCGCTCGGAGATGAATAGCTCAATCTGTGCTTGCATAAGGGCGAGCGGGGTGCGCAGCTCGTGTGCGGCGTTGCCGGTAAACTGACGCTGTGCAGAGAACCCTTCGCCAAGACGGGCGATCATGTCGTTGAAAGAGGCGCTACATCGTTGTAGCTCGGTGGGCGCATCTTCACTGAGTCTGATTTCGCTTAGGTTGTCAGGCTGCACACGCTCAACCTGGGCTGCAAAAGCCCGTAGCGGCTTGAGTGCACGGCCGCTCGCAAAGTATGCCAGCGCGCCGCCAAGGAGTGTGACTCCAGCCGTGATGTACCAGGTTGTCGTGCCAAAAGACTCTTGTGCGTCGTTTACGACGATCGTGACCTTGTCATCGGGGGTCGCTTTCGTTGGGTCGAACGCCTGGGGCGAATCTTCGCCGGTTGCGTTAAAGGCCGAGATGTTACTGCCGATGGCATCCATGTAGCGCATGCCCGTATAGCCGACCAGGCAGTTTGTCAGCACGCATGCTGCACACGTGAGCAGTGCCGTCATAATCGTTATGCGCCATTGCAGGGAAAGCCTTTTCATTCGCTATCCTCCATAACGTAGCCCTCTCCAATCCGATTGCGAATCGGGTCGTATCCCAAAGCGCTGCGCAACTTTTTTCGGAGTGACGAGATGTGAACGCGGGTTGCGTTGCTAAAGCTGTTTACGCTGCTATCCCAAACGTGCTCGATAAGCTCCTCCTGACTTACCGGACGCCCCTGATTAAGCATCAGGTATTCCAAGATTCCCGTTTCCTTGCGCGTAAGAGATAAAGCCTCGCTGTTCACGGAGGCGATGCGCGCCTTGGTGTCAAAGCGGAGCTCTCCGCAGGTTAAAACGATGTCGCTTTGCGTAAAGCGCCTGAGGGTAAGGCTACGAATCCTTGCCGCAAGCTCGTCCAGATGAAACGGCTTGGTGAGGTAATCGTTGGCGCCGGCATCGAGTCCGGCGACTTTATCTGATACTTCGCCACGTGCGGACAGAATCAGTACCTTAGTCTCGCAGTCAGTTTTCCTAAGTTCCCTGAGTACGGTCATGCCATCGATACGGGGAAGGTTGAGGTCGAGTACCACGAGGTCGAAGGCCTCAACATTCAGTAGATCGAGCGCCTCCTGTCCGTCGTGACAGCAGTCGACGCTGTACGCCAAGTTTCGCAAGCTGCGCGCGATTGCGTCACACAGCGCCCGCTCGTCTTCGACGATCAAAATACGCATAACAGTCTCCTTGCACATTCCAAATCGCGCTTAACACGGATTTTATGGTCGATATGGTCCAATGGTCGCGTAACGAAAGGAGTGGTCAGGTTGTTCAAAGCGGTAAAACCCGTGGTGCAGGTCGCTTTGTTGATCGTCGGAATTGCCATGGTGTGCTTTGGCGTTATGCGTGGCGAGGCGGATGCCGTGCTGGCTAAAGCGATTAGGCTGTGCTTGGAGTGTATCGGAATTGGATAAAAGAGAAAACACTGCGTCGCATGTTTTGGCCCGATTTCGCGGATTCATTCAGGCGGCGGCGACGCTTGTCACCAACATTCACCTGCCAAACTTTGCCAAAGGCAGCATCTATCAGGGCGCGGGAAAAACAGTCTGCGTACCTGGACTTAATTGCTATTCGTGCCCCGCGGCATCGGGTGCGTGCCCCATCGGGTCGTTCCAGGCGGTGGTAGGTTCATCCAAGTTCAACTTTTCTTACTACGTCACCGGTACGCTCATTTTGCTCGGCGTGCTGCTGGGACGCTTTGTATGTGGGTTTTTGTGCCCGTTTGGCTGGCTGCAGGAACTGCTTCACAAGATCCCCGGCAAAAAGTTCTCCACGAAAAAGCTCAAGCCGCTCACGTACATCAAGTACGTCGTGCTGCTGTTTGCCGTGGTGCTGCTGCCCGTCTTGGTGGTTAACGACGTGGGCATGGGCGACCCGTTCTTTTGTAAGTACATCTGTCCGCAGGGCGTACTCGAGGGCGCCATTCCACTGGCCATTGCCAACGCCGGCATTCGATCTGCGCTGGGGCAGCTCTTTACTTGGAAACTTTTCGTTCTTATTGCCGTGGTAGTGCTGAGCGTTTTGTTCTACCGCCCCTTCTGCAAATGGATTTGTCCACTCGGCGCATTCTATGCGCTCATGAATAAGGTGTCCCTACTGGGGATTCGGGTTGACGCATGCAAATGTGTCTCGTGCGGCAAGTGCTCAAGGGTTTGTCAGATGGACGTTGATGTGGTCCGCGCACCCAATCATGCCGAATGTATCCGGTGCGGAAAGTGCATCGGGGCCTGTCCCGTCGATGCCATCAGCTATCGCTATGGCCTGGATGTGTCGGCGGAAAAGCTCCCCTTGACCGCCGATAAAAAGTAAACAAGCTTCGACAAAACGGAGGAATGACTATGAAGCTTTCTAAGATTGCGGCCCTGTTTATGGTGCCGGTGCTGGTCTTGTGTCTTGTGGCGTGCTCGGCACCTGGCGGCAATGCGAGCGAATCTGCGAGCTCCGATCCTAAGATCGCAGAACTCACTGCGCAGAAGCCGGCCAATGCCGACGAGGCCGCCGAGCTGTATGCGAAGCTCATGCAGAAGGAGAACGAGATCTTTTCGAGTGATAACGCGCTGTGGGAAAAGGTATTCAATGCGGCAAATAAAGACTCGGCAATGATCGAGGACGGCAGCAATTACGGCGATTTCCTGCTCAAGACCATCGACGGCGCCAAGGATGAGTTCACGGCGGATGAGCTTAAGACGCTGAAGGCCGGTGCACAGCAAATCAAGGAGATCGAGGACAAGCTCGAGAGCTTGGAGAAGGAGTTCCCCGGCTGTGGAAGCACGCCGAGCGCAGGCGAGAGCGTCGACGCTTCGACCGCTGGCATGACGGCCGGTGCCAATGCTTCGAGCGAGGCGACGAAGTTCCCCAGCTTTACGGGCAAGGATCTGGATGGCAACGACGTGAATAGCGACGAGCTGTTCTCTAAGAACAAGGTCACCGTCATGAACTTCTGGTTCACTACTTGCAAGCCGTGCGTGGGCGAGCTGGGCGATCTTGAGAATCTGAATAAAGAACTTGCCGAGAAGGGCGGCCAGGTCGTGGGCGTCAATTCCTTTACGCTCGATGGCAACAAGGGCGAGATTGCGGATGCCAAGGACGTGCTGAGCAAGAAGGGCGTGACATATAAGAACGTCTGGTTCAAGTCGGATAGCGAGGCCGGTAAGTTCACGTCAAATTTGTTCTCGTTCCCGACAACGTATGTCATCGATCAGAATGGCAACATCGTAGGGGATCCAATCGTGGGAGCCATCAGCTCCGCCGAGCAGCGCGCAGCGCTCGACAAGCTCATCGACCAGGCGATTGCGAATAGCGAGCAGTAGAAAACGCGTAAAGCATGGCGAGGATTGCGCGCCGCTGTGCAGAGTAGTCCGCTGCCTTTCAAGATAATCTCCACCATACAGAGGTCCCGCTCGGGACCTCTTCTTTTAGGCGCCGTCCCGTTCGTTTTTTGGCGCGGTTCGTTACATTCCTCACTGGTTCCGGCAAAAAATGGGGATAGAGTAGGACAAACGCGTCGAATACGAACGGCGGGGGAGAGCGGGTGAACGTGCCCGCGTGGGAGAGGTTGCCGTCCATGCTGGAGCTCAAAGGTATTTGCAAAAGGTACGTTACGCAGTCGTTTACGCAGGTGGCGCTCGACAACGTAAGCCTGTCTTTTCGCGATAACGAGTTCGTAGCCATTCTGGGTCCCTCGGGCTCGGGTAAAACCACGATGCTCAACGTTATCGGTGGGCTCGATCATTTCGATTCCGGCGACCTGCTAATCGACGGTATTTCGACCAAGGACTTTCACGATCGCGATTGGGATGCCTATCGCAACAACCGCATCGGCTTTGTGTTCCAGAGCTATAACCTCATTCCGCATCAGACCATTTTGGAAAACGTGGAGCTGGCGCTCACGCTTACGGGCGTGGGACATGCCGAGCGCCGCCAGCGTGCGCGCGAGGCGTTGGAGAAAGTTGGCCTGGGCGAGCATGTTAACAAGCGCCCGAGCCAGCTATCGGGCGGACAGATGCAGCGCGTGGCCATCGCCCGCGCCCTGATCAACGATCCCGAGATCGTGCTGGCAGACGAGCCGACCGGCGCTTTGGATTCAACGACATCCGTACAGGTCATGGATTTGCTCAAGGACGTGGCGCGCGACCGCCTGGTCATCATGGTCACGCACAATCCCGAGCTGGCGTACCAATATGCCACGCGCATCGTCAACCTGGCGGACGGTAAGATCACCGACGATTCCGATCCTTTCGATGTCGCCGACGCCACGCGTCGCGAGGCCAAGCCTACGCGCAAAACCTCGATGAGCTTTGTGACGGCGCTGGGGCTTTCTGCCCGCAACCTCATGACCAAGAAGGGTCGCACGGCCATGACTGCTTTTGCGGGCTCGATTGGCATTATCGGCATTGCGGCGATTCTGGCGCTGTCCAACGGCGTAAACGGCTACATCAAAAAGGTCGAGGAGGATACGCTTTCGAGCTACCCGCTCACCATTTCCAAGCAGGATTACGACCTGTCGTCCATGATGGGCGGGCAGGGGGCCACGGATGACGAGGCGTCCAACGGCGAGGATTCGTCCGACGACGGTACCGACGGCAAGGCTCAGGGAACCGATAAGATTCCCGTGGTCACGGCCGTAAAGGATATGTTTGCGAGCGTTAAGTCCAACGACATGACGAGCTTTAAGGCATGGCTTGACGACGGCGGCGATGGTATCGACAAAGAGGTCAACGCCATCCAGTATGGCTACGGCGTGACGCCAGTTGTCTATCGTTCGAGTAAGGGTGACGAGAAGCCCGTCCGGCTGGTGCCCAACGCTATGACCGAGGCCATGAGCGGAGGCGCAAGTTCGGCGGCAACGGTGAGCATGGAATCCATGGGAACCTCGGTCTTTAACGAGATGATCGACGACCAGAGTCTGCTCGACAGCCAGTACGATGTCGTCGCTGGCCATTGGCCTACGTCCGCCAACGAAGCCGTGATGGTGCTTTCGAGCCGTGGCACGGTGGGCGATTACACGCTCTACAGCATCGGTGCGCTGGATATTGATGAGCTCAATGACCTGGTTAACAGCGCCATGGCGGCCGACGGTGGGGTCGAAACGCCCGAGACCGGCACCGACTTTACCTACGACGATGCGCTGTCCACGACGTTTAAGGTGCTGTCGCCGGCCGATGCGTATCGCAAAAACGAAGAGACCGGCATGTGGACCGATATGTCTGGCGACGCCGACTTTATGTCCGCCAAGGTTGCCGACGGTATCGACGTGCACATTGTAGGCGTGGTGCGACCCAACGAGACGGCCAACGCGAGCGCGTTGTCCCCGGGCATTGCCTATACGCATGCGCTGACTCGCCAGCTTATGGAGCGCGCCGCCGATTCGCAGATTGTGCAGGAGCAACTCGCCCACCCCGAGACGGATGTCTTTACGGGCAAGTCTTTCGATGAGCTGCAGGGCGAGGCCAAACAAGGCGTGGATCTGGGCAGTATGTTCAGCGTGGATGAGGCGGCGCTGAAGAGCGCGTTCTCGTTCGATGCGTCTGCGCTCTCGGGTGCGGCCGGCGGTATGGACCTGTCTGGTCTTGACTTGTCCGGGCTGGACATTGACCTTTCGGGCGTTGGGAAGGACATCGACTTCAGCGACATCATGGCCAAAGCGCCAGCCCCAGATTTCTCGGGTATCTTTGACGGTCTGGAACTCACGCCCGAGCAAATGCAGCAGGTGGGAACGCTAGCCAACCAGCTGTTTGAGGGCTTTTTGCAGTCTGATCAGTTTAAGGCACTGACACCCGAAGATCTTAAGGACGCGTCAAAGCTCGCTGCCGCGTTCTCGACGTATCTTGAGAGTGATACGGCAGCCCAGCAAATTCTGGCCCAGCTCAAAGCGCTCGGCGGCGATGCCCTGGCCGAGCGCCTGCAACAGACGATGACCGACTATGTCCAAAAGCAGCTGGCTCCGTATCTGCAGCAGGCTATGGATCAGGTGATGAAGGCAATCAGCGAGCAGATAGCGTCGACGGTATCGTCCCAGCTTAAAGCAGGCGCGGCGGGGCTCATGGGACAGATGGCTACGCAGATGTCGTCGAGTATTGCCAACTTGGCGGGCGCCATGCGTGTCGATGCGAGCGCCTTTGCCAATGCTATTCACTTCAACATGGACGCCGAGGACCTGAGCTCGCTCATGATGAGTTACGCCAAGGCGTCGAAGCTCACCTACGACAACAATCTGACCACGTTGGGCTATGCGGATGAGGCCGACCCCATCTCGGTCAAGATTTTCCCGCGTGACTTTGAGGCAAAGGAGCGCGTACTCGACCATATCGATGCGTACAACAAGCAGGTCAAAGCCGCCGGCCACGACGAGCAGGCAATCTCGTACACCGACTACATGGGTATCATCATGGGCTCGGTGACCGACATCGTGAACACCATCAGCTTGGTGCTCATCGCATTCGTGAGCATCAGCTTGGTGGTGAGCTCCATCATGATCGGCATCATCACGTATATCAGCGTGCTGGAGCGTAAAAAGGAGATTGGCATCCTGCGCGCGATTGGCGCGTCGAAGCGCAACGTGGCAAACGTGTTCAACGCCGAGACCTTTATCGAAGGCCTCATCTCCGGCGTCTTTGCCACTGTCGTCGTGGTGGCCGTGAGCTTTCCGGTTAATGCCTGGGCGCTTGCTGCCAAACAGGTGCCCAATCTGATGAGCTTGCCCGTGCAGGATGCGCTGGTGCTCATTGCAATTTCGGTGCTGTTGACGGTTGTTGCCGGCCTGCTGCCGGCCCGCAGCGCGTCCAAAAAGGACCCCGTGGAGGCCTTGCGTTCCGAATAATGTGACGAGGGACGGTCCTTTGTCACATTCATCTCCCTGCACCTAGTTCGTTTTGCCCATCAGCGTGATGCGGATGGTTGGATGGATGTACTCGTCAAACTCGTCCTTAGGATCCGTGTCAAACGAGTAATACGCTTTGACGGGGCCGTCACTCGTCCTGATAGAGATTCTCTCGTAGAGCGAACCGCTCAAAAAAGCCTGTCTAAACTCTTCAGGGAGCTTCTGCGCTGCTAGGAGCTTGGGGCTTGCGGTCTTGACGTCTATGGTTTGGACGGCAGAGGAAAGCTCGTCAAGGTCGAGCTCGATACGGGCGAGGTTGTCCTCGAGGCTCGCATTGGGGTCGACCTCTGCCGCGTAGCTCACTTCCGTGAGCGTTCCCTTGTTGTCAAAATCCAGGTACGTATAGGTCTTTTGGGTATCGGAGTCGCCGTCGTGCAGATAGCCGCGGACGTGATAGCCGTAATCTTGATATCGCTCGTAGGGGTCATCGGCGGACACGTACTCGCATGAGGGCTCTAATGCCTTGCGTGCGATGGCGATCTGCTCGGCCGCGGCCGCGGCGTTCTCCTGCATCTCGATGTTTCCCTGCGCCAGCTGTGGGATATAGGCGCCGCACACGATTGCGAGGGGCAGCGCCACAAGCGCGACGATCCACTTTTTTGCATGGGGGATGGGCACGCCACAGGCCTCTGCCATGGCCTTCGCGTTGGCAAAGCTCTCGGCAAGCACGTCTGCCGCGGTGGCGACGGCGCCTACGGCAGCGGCGACCTCTGCCGCGCCGCCCAGGTTGCGCGCGGTCTCGTTGTCACTGTTCCTGAGCAGGCGCGCGGCGGCCTGCGTGCCAACAACGCCTGCGATCTGTGCCGAGCGGTCTTTCTCGCTCTGCTCGACGGCGAGCCGGTACTGCATTTCCTTCCACTGCTTGCCACGCATGCCAAAGCGCGGGGCGAGAGCGCAGTAGCAGAATATAACGAGCTCGATGGCGGTGAGCACCAAGGCGGTCATCATGCCTGTCTCTTGGAAGCCTTCGTGATGGAAGACGATGTCGTCGACCATTTCGAAAGGAATGATCGATAAGGGCAGCACGAATGCCATGGCAAGCGCCGCGCCGGCAACCTTGGGGCAGATGCAGTATCGCTGGATGCGCTTGCGTTCTTGTTCGGAGAGTGCTGCCATGGCGGGTCCTTGGTGTCGTGGCGGTCGTTGTGGCGCGATGCCGTCATATGTGACTCAGTATAGAGAATCCCGCCATCGGTGAGCGCAGGTCATACGGCAGAAGTGCCACGGCGGCTCGATGGGCTCGTCACTTGAGCCTTTGCCGGCCCATGAAAAAGCTGTACGTCAGCATCCAAAGATGTCGAAAGATATCGACTTTGTATGCTGACGTACATGTTTCATGTGACAAAGGGACTGTCCCTTTGTCACATGAAAAGCAAGGAAGTCGCAAGGTCTGGGGCGGGGATGCCGGTATATACCTCGGATACAATCGAAGCCATGCTAGAAAGAGGCTTCGATGATTAGAAAATCATTCTTCAACCCGTTCTCGTCCCTGTTACTTGCGCTGGCCGGTTTGGCTTTTTTGGTCGATGTCGTTCCGCAGACGCAGGGCCAGACGGGAGTGTTCGCGCCTGCTGTGTTGTTTGCAATGTGGCTGGTCGGCGGCTTGGTGCGCCTGTTCTATGAAAATGAGGCCACGCGCAGCTTTGACCGCCATATGCTGAAGGCGAGCCATGCGGCCGTCTGGAAGCGTGTTGACGCATGCTGGGTTCAAGTCGATGCCGACCGGCTTGTGCCCGGCGATGTGATTCGCCTGTATGCCGGTATGCTCTGCCCGGTCGATGCAGTTCTTGCCAAGGGCAATCACATTCTTGTTTCCGAGTCGTCGCTTACGGGCGAGAGCGGCCAGACCGTCAAGCGGGAGGGCGAGGCCGTTCGCGCAGGGACGACTATCGTTGACGGTAAGGCCACGGCGACCGTTTTTGCATGTGTCGACAAGGAGGAAACCGTGTCCCGCCGGCGCGTCCGTCCTGGCACGCAATTTAATGCTGGGGCTAAAAGCGTTTGCGTGGCTTTAGTCAAGTGCATGCTTGTCGTGCTGCCATTTGTCATCATGATTCGCGGCGTCGTGTTGGGCGACTGGGCGCAAGCACTGCTGTTTGCTTTGGGAACGGCCGTGGGCCTGGTTCCCGAAATGCTTCCGGTCGTTACGAGCGTCTGTCTGTCGGGTAGCGCCCGCCGTCTCAAAAGCAAACGGGTCATCGTAAAGAATGTCGACGCCATGGAGTCGCTGGGCTCCATGGACGTGGTGTGCGTGGACAAGACGGGCACGCTAACCGAAGACGCCGCGGTGCTGGAGTACTACACCGATATCCTGGGCAACGAGAGCAAGCAGACCCTCAACTTGGCGTATCTCGAGAGTGCGAATCAGGGGGTCACCGCCAATCAGCTTAACCGGGCTATTGCCGATGCATGTGCCGCACCCGAGTTTCGCCTTATTGCCAAAGATCTTGACCGTGCATTTACCCTGCATGCGTCCGATCCCTTTGACCACATCACCAAGGCATCGGGCGTTAAGCTCGACGCCGCGCCGGGTGCGCTTGGGTGCTTGGGGCTACCGGCTCGCCCCGATAGTCACCTGACCATCGTTAAAGGCGAGGTCGAGAGCGTTTGCGCGCATTGCGACTGGGCGAGCTTTAAAGGCGAGCTGGTTCCCATGGATGAAGAAGGGCGTCGGAGCGCCTACGAGGTTGCCGAGGATATGCGCGCCGATGGCATCAAAGTGCTCGCTGTTGCCTACAGTACGACGGCGGCGGGTTGGAACGGCCTGGTGCTGTGTGGTTTTCTGGGCTTTTTCGACCGACCAAAGGCAAGTGCCCGTGCCGCTGTTCGCTCGCTGTCTGACCTGTCTGTCGAAGTGCGCGTGCTGACCGGTGATTCGGCGTCGGTTGCTCGTTCTGCCTGCACGCGCCTGGGGATTCCCGCCGGTAGCGTCATCACGGGTGCCATGCTCGATGCCATGGAGGAGTCCGAGGCGCTTATCCAGGTGGGGCAGACTCGCGTCTTTGCCGAGCTCACGCCCGCGCAAAAGGCGCGTATCGTAGGGCTCATCCGGCTTTCGGGCCATGCCGTCGGCTATATCGGCGACGGCGTGAATGACGTGCCGGCGCTTACGGCGGCAGACGTCGGTATCGTTGTGGATTCTGCCGCCGCCGAGTCCAAGAAGGTTGCCGACCTCGTGCTGCTCGAGCGCGACCTGGGCGTCGTTGCCGAGGGCGTACGCGAGGGCAGGGCCTCGTTCGCAAACGCCTCCAAGTACATCCGCATCGCGTCGAGTTCTAACTTTGGCAATATTTGTTCGGTGGCTGCCGCCAGCATCTTCTTGCCCTTTGTGCCGGCGACCGCTACTCAGCTGCTTTTGCTCAACTTGCTTTACGACGCGACCTGCCTGGCGTTGTCGTGGGATAACGTTGACGGCGAGGAGATTGCTCGCCCCAAGGCATGGTCGGGCAAGGGCCTGGGTGGCTTTATGCTCCATTTTGGCTTTGCGAGCTCGGCCTTTGACATCATCACCTTTGCCATTTTGTTCTTTGGCGTGTGCCCCGCCGTATGCGGTGCATCTTTTATGGCGTTGGACGCCGCGGGTAGGGCGGCCTTTATTGCCATGTTCCAAGCAGGTTGGCTGCTGGAGTGCGCATGGACCGAGTCGCTGGTGCTTTTGGTCTTGCGAACACGATGCGTTCGCGGGGCTGATCGCCCGCGCCGTTTGCTCGCGATGATGGTCGGCATCATGCTTGTCGCGTCTGCCTTACTCGCACTGGGTCCGGCGGTGCAACTGATCGGTCTTGCCGCTTTACCGGCGTGGTATTTGGGTGTCGTCGCACTGCTCAGTGTGCTGTACCTTGTTGTCGTTTCGGTCATCAAGCGGGTCTACTTGTCCCGTGCGAGCAGTTTGTTCTAGGGTGGTTCTATGCAAACGAACAGAACCAACATAGTGATCACGCCCGCCGAGGCCGCCGAGCTCAGCGGTGCGCTGTTCTCGTCCGGCAGTGCCGCCGCCCACGAGCTTGCGCCTATATTTGCCGATATCGCGTCGGGCAGACTCACATCCGTCGAACTCATGCTTGCGGGTTCGCAGCCGGGTTCCGCCGCAGAGCCCATCGTTATCGACGGGCTGTCGATTGACCTGGCTTCGCGCACCGTGAAGGTCTTGGGTGTACCCGCCTCGCTCACGCCCAAGGAGTTTGACATCCTTGCCTTTTTGGCCACCAATAGGGGCACGGTCTTTAGCAAGGAAGAAATCTATCGAGCGGTGTGGCGGGACGAGTATTTGCTCGACGACAGCAACATCATGGCCTTTGTCCGAAAGATTCGAAAGAAGATCGAGCCCGAGCCCGACAACCCGCGCTACCTGCTAACCGTGTGGGGCGTGGGCTACAAGATGACGGAATGACGCTTTGGCCTATTGCCTCCGCCAATAGAAAGCAGCAGAACAATCCTTGCCGAATCGCAAGAAAGCCGCAAGAAACCAGCCATGTGCCTGGTCTTGCGGCTTTTCTATGCTGTGAACAGTCGCAGACGCGAAGGAGAGGTGAGGACCTTGAGCGGCAGTGACAGTACCGGAAGCGCAGGGCGGTGTGCGTCGCCGCGGTCCCATCTTGTTAAGGACCGCCGCAGCTAAGTTGCTCTGCATGCAATCGATAGAACGGAGCGTAGTAAGTGAAGATGTTAACCATGCACCGTGCGGCTTCGACGGCTCAAGCGCAGCACGATTTGATTCGGCATCGTGCGGAGGGGCGCATCCAGTATGCGGCGACCATTCCGCTGAGCGATGCTATGACATGGGTCGGGTCCAACCTGGGTGGTCTGGATCGCGACGAGGTCGCACACAGCGAGGCGGACAACGGGCGCAACGTGGTCACGCGCGGCAAGAATAAGTCGCTGGCCCGCAGGCTCGCAGACGCCTTCGTCAACCCCTTTACGGCAATCCTATTTTTCCTGGCCATTATCTCGGCGGCAACGGACATGGTGTTTCCCGCCCTTTCGCTTATGGGGAGCGTGCCGGAAGATTTCGATCCGCTGACCGTGATTATCATCACCACGATGGTGGTGCTTTCGGGCACGTTGCGCTATATCCAGGAGGCGCGTAGCGGCAACGCGGCCGAAAAGCTGCTCGACATGATCACGACGACCGTGACGGTCACTCGAAAGGATGCTCCCAAGGAGGAGATTCCCATCGACGATGTGGTGGTCGGCGACATTGTGCACCTTTCCGCTGGCGACATGATCCCTGCGGATGTGAGAATCATCGAGGCCAAGGACCTCTTTGTGAGCCAGGCCAGCCTGACGGGTGAGAGCGAGCCTGTCGAGAAAATGCCCACGACCTGTGTAGAATCCGATTCGGCAACGTCGTTCGAGAATATCGCCCTTATGGGCAGCAGCGTGATCTCGGGCAGCGCGACCGCAGTCGTCTTTAGCGTGGGCGAGCAGACTCTGTTTGGTTCGATGGCGTCGAGCCTTTCGGATGACGCCGTGGAGACCAGCTTTTCCAAAGGCGTCAATGGCGTCTCGTGGGTGCTCATCCGCTTTATGATGGTGATGGTCCCATTCGTCTTTTTGATTAACGGCGTTACCAAGGGCAACTGGCTCGATGCCGGCCTCTTTGCCATCAGCATTGCCGTGGGTCTTACGCCCGAGATGCTGCCCATGATTGTCACCACGTGCCTTGCCAAGGGCGCAGTTGCCATGAGCAAAAAACAGACCATCGTTAAGAACCTCAACTCGATTCAGAACTTTGGCGCCATGGACGTGCTGTGCACGGACAAGACCGGCACGCTGACGCAGGACCAGGTGGTGCTGGAGTATCACTGGAATATCAACGGTCAGGAGGATTCGCGCGTTTTGCGCCACGCCTATCTCAACAGCTATTTCCAGACGGGCTACAAGAACCTCATGGACCTGGCGATTATCAAGTGCACCGAGGAAGAGGAGCAAAACGACCCGAGTCTCACCGATCTTTCGGAGGCATACGTAAAGGTCGACGAGGTGCCGTTTGATTTTGCGCGCCGTCGCCTTACCACCGTGGTGCGCGATCGCAGCGGCAAGACTCAGATGGTCACCAAGGGCGCTGTCGAGGAGATGCTCTCGGTGTGCTCGCATGCCGAGATCGATGGTGCGGTTCGCGTGCTGGATGGCAAAGTGCGCGAGCGCATCCTTGCAACGGTCGCCGATCTGAACGACGACGGTTTTCGCG
This sequence comes from uncultured Collinsella sp., assembly GCA_902470915.1. Taxonomy (GTDB): domain Bacteria; phylum Actinomycetota; class Coriobacteriia; order Coriobacteriales; family Coriobacteriaceae; genus Collinsella. Next base: position 34,361 of record CABRIB010000003.1, read on the forward strand.
TGTTGGCGATTGCGCAAAAGTCCAATCCTTCGCCGGTCGGCGCCTTTAGCGCCCAAGACGAGTGCGATATGGTCCTAATCGGCTATCTGGCGTTTTTGGATCCGCCCAAAGAGTCGACGGCCGATGCTATCGAGGCGCTGCGCAATCATGGCGTCGCCACCAAGATTTTGACCGGAGACAACGAGAAGGTCACGCGTACCATCTGCAAGCAGGTGGGGCTGCAGGTCAACAACATGCTGCTGGGCAGCGATATTGCCGCCATGGATGATGCGGAGCTCGCCCGCCGCGCCGAGGACGTGCAGGTGTTTGCCAAGCTCACGCCCGACCAAAAGGCGCGTGTCGTCTCCGTTCTGCGCGACAACGGGCATGTTGTGGGCTATATGGGTGACGGCATCAACGATGCCTCGGCCATGAAGTCGTCCGATATCGGAATCTCGGTCGATACCGCTGTCGACGTTGCTAAGGAGTCGGCGGACATTATTTTGCTCGAGAAGGACCTGATGGTGCTCGAGGAGGGCATCATCGAGGGGCGTAAGACCTACGCTAACATGATCAAGTACATCAAGATGACCGCGAGCTCTAACTTCGGCAACATGTTTAGCGTGCTTGCCGCGTCTGCCCTGCTGCCGTTTTTGCCCATGATGAGCATCCAGCTGATTTTGCTCAACTTGATTTATGACTGCAGCTGCCTGGCGATTCCTTGGGATAACGTGGACGAGGAGTTCCTGCGCGTGCCGCGTACCTGGGATGCGTCGAGTGTCGGCAGGTTCATGATCTGGATCGGTCCCACCAGCTCCATCTTCGACTTTATGACCTACATCTTTATGTACTTTGTCTTCTGTCCGCTGTTTGTGAGCCATGGCGTGCTCTTTAACGATCTGGCACACGTTTACTCGGGCGCTGCGCTGGAGCAGATGCAGTTGGCATATATCGCGCTGTTCCAAGCCGGTTGGTTTGTCGAGTCCATGTGGAGTCAGACGCTGGTCATTCACATGATCCGCACGCCCAAGCTGCCGTTTATCCAGAGCCACGCCTCAGCGCCGGTAATGCTGCTCACGATGACGGGTATCGCGCTGCTCACGGCGATTCCGTTTAGCCCGCTTGGGCCTACGTTGGGTCTGGGTGCCCTGCCCGTTGAGTACTTCCTGTTCCTGATCCCGTGCATCTTGCTGTATATGGCGTTGGCGACAAGCCTTAAGAAGGCCTATGTCAGGCGCTATGGCGAGTTGCTGTAACAGGGGATTTGAGATGAGAGGAGCGTTCGCATGAACTGGACGCAGATTTGGATTGACCTGTTTGGCACCTCGGAGTGGCTCGGCCTGAATATGGGCTTTTGGGTGGCCAACGGCGTGGTGCTCATCATCGTCGTCATTATGAACGTCGTCTTTTGGAGCATGAAGCCGCTGCCGAAGGACGAATAACGTGCATGGGGCCGCTTGCGTTGCTGTGCCAAAATAAACACTCGAATGATGATTTGCAGATGTGACAAAGGGACTGTCCCTTTGCCGCATTGATCTGAGAGTAGATGTTGATGATTCTATCGTTGGCCCCTATGGAGGGGATTACCGGGCATGTGTTCCGTCGCGTGCACGCGGAGTGCTTCGGTGCGCTCGATTGCTATTACACGCCGTTCTTGCCGCCGCCACGGGTGGGAAACCGCTTTGGCGGCAAGGCGTTTAAGGAGGTCGACCCTGTCAATAACCAGGGGCTCAACGTAGTGCCTCAGCTGATGTCCAAGAACGCGGACGAGTTTGTGTGGGCGGCACAGGTGCTCGCCGACATGGGTTATCGCGAGGTCAATCTCAACTTGGGTTGTCCTTCGGGAACGGTTGTCGCCAAGGGCAAGGGTTCGGGTTTCTTGCGCAATCTCGACGAGCTCGAGGTGTTCTTGAGCGACGTGTGCGAGCACTCGCCGCTGCCGGTGTCGGTCAAGACCAGGCTGGGGTTGGAAAGCGACGACGAATACGAGCGCGTACTCGACCTCTATTGCCGCATGCCGCTGGCAGAGCTGATCGTGCATCCGCGCGTGCAAAAGGACCGTTATACGGGCTCGCCGCGCAAGGAGTTTTACGGCGAGACGCTGGAGCGGGCGCCGTTCCCCGTTGCCTATAACGGCGACATCTTTGATCTTGAGGACATGGATGCGCTGGTGGAGGCCTATCCCGGAACGCGTCACGTAATGTTGGGGCGCGGCTTGCTTGCGAACCCCGCGCTGGCTCGCATGGCTAAGGGCGGTCCTGCTGCCACGGCAGCCGAGCTGCAGCGTTTCCACGACACGCTGTTTGCGGCCTATGCGGACGAGATCGGCGGCAACGCGGTCTTCCGCATGAAGGAGTTGTGGTTCTACGCCAAATGCGCCTTCGCCGATCCCGCGACCGTTCACAAGCTCGTACGCAAGACCAAAAAGGTCGACGAATACCGCGCCGCCGTCGATCGCGTCTTTCGCGAACAGCCGCTTGCGCCCGTTGCCCGCTTCGACGGCTAGCCAGTCATTGGGGACGTTCTTTAACGACTACTCATTTAAGTGCGTCCCCAATGAGTACTAGAGCAGGTTCTCCTGTACCCAGGCGATGATGTCGCTCGATTCGTAGAGTGGCTCGCCGTCGATGAACAGGCAGGGAACCTGGCGTTTTCCGCCGACGGCGATGAGCGTCTGCTCGGCATCGGAATCGGTCGAGATATTGCGCTCGGGAATGGTCACGTCGTTATCGGCCAAAAAGCGCTTGACCTTTATGCAATACGGGCAGCCAGTCATAACGTAGAGCGCGAGTTCATGATCAGTAGCCATGGTGTCTCCAATCGGTTGAGGTTTCGGTTGAGATACCCAAAGCCGCCGCAGTCTATGCGCGATCCATTGATGACTCGATGGCATGGACCAGAAACGCCGTGGCTCCGGTGCCGCAGGGCTTGTCGTAGTAGTCGATAAAGCGCTGATCGGCAAGATAGCCGTGGGCGAGGCCCAGGTATGCTTCGTCTTGGGGTTCGTGTCCCCAGTTAAGGCCAATCCATCGACGGTGCATTGCGACAAGCTTGCGCGCCTCGCTTCCATCCGGTTCGCCGTCGCCCATGGCGATCGAGAGCTGGCCCAGAATAGCGCGTTCAAGTTCCTTCATGTCGTTCCATGTCTCGGGGTCCATGTCCAGCAGTGCCTCGTTTGCTGCATCGACGGCCTCGTCGCCATAGCGCGCCCGCGCCTCGGCACCGTAGCGCTCCTCGTTTTCCTGCACGGTGCGCCAGCGCTCCAATTGCGGCAGCACGGCGCCCATGAGCGAGACGGCTTCGTCGAGCGACATACCGGTGTTTTGTGCCAGGCGCGGGGCGCAATCCTCAATCATGGCCTCCATCGTGGTCTCGTAGGTGTACTTGCCGTGGTCGTAGCACCACTTGCAGTAATGATCGGTCGTTGCGCCGTGAGCATCGGTGCCGCAGTCGTCGGGCGTGAGTATCATGCCGCAGCTCTGGCAATAGTGCTCGGGCATTTCGAGCAGGTGGGACAGCGGCTCTCCGGTTATGGCGGCAATGAGCTTCATCATGTCGATGCCCGGCGTGACTTCGCCGCGTTCCCAACGGCTGACGGCTTGGCGTGTGACGAAGAGCTTGGCGGCGAGTTGCTCTTGGGTGAGATTGTTGTCGCGGCGGATGGCGATGAGCTTTTCTGCAAAGGCCATGACGGCTCCTTTCTGCTGTTTGTTGCTTTAAGCATACGCGGCGGCCGGCACCCTTCCAAGCAACCGTTGGTTGCGCGACGGGGACCGCGGCGAAGAATTGCGCGCAACACCCCACGCCTCCATGCCGTACAATGACCGGCATGGAATCTATTGCACACATACATACCGACCTGCCGCAGAAGTTCGGCATCCCACGCAACAGCTTTTTGGCGCCCCATCTGCAGGGACGCATCGTCTTTGAGCCGGAATTTGCCTCCAACGCTGCAGTTGAGGGTCTGGACTCCTTCTCTCACCTATGGCTGCTGTGGTGCTTCGAAAACGGAACGCCCGGCGGCACGGCTAAAGACATAGCCGCCGATGCCAAAACGCAGGACAGGTCCGGCACCAACGCAAAATGGTCGAAAACCGTGCGCCCGCCGCGTCTGGGTGGAGCCGAACGCGTGGGCGTGTTTGCCACGCGCAGTCCGTTTCGCCCTAATCCCATCGGGCTCACCTGCGTCAAGCTTGATCGTGTCGAGCTCACCGACGATGGTCCCATCATCCATGTGCTGGGGGCCGACCTGCGCGACGGTACGCCCATCTACGACATTAAGCCTTACATTCCGTTTGCGGACTGTCACCCGGATGCGACGGGCGGCTGGATTGAGGACGCGCCATGGCAAGAGCTCGATGTCGAGCTCCCGCAAGCGCTGCGGGACATGGTCCCGGACACAAAGCTCCCCGGCTTGATCGAGGTGCTCCGCCAAGATCCGCGCCGTGCGGGCAGCAAACACGAGCCAAACCGCGTTTACCATTTGGCTTACGCTGGGCTTGACATATCGTTTACGGTCGACGGAACCAGGTTGACGATAACCGCCATCAACGACGCGCGAGACTAACCAGCCATTCGTCCGCACCCGTCAAATTAAGCGCCAAACTCCGCCCCAAAACCGCCCACGCTGGTGGACAATAACGCCTACCGAAACAATCCGCTTTGCACGGGAGCTCAGCATGAAATACGACTTTACCTCGCTTATCGACCGCCACGGTATGGACGCCATCGCCGTTGACTCCTGGGGCGAGATCCCCGGCATGGCTCCGAACGCACCCGACGAGGGCTTCGACCGCATCCCCATGTGGGTGGCGGATATGAATTTTGCCACGGTGCCCACGGTTCAGGAACACATCATTCAGCGCGCCCAGCATCCCATGTTTGGCTATTTCAATCCGCGTGACGAGTACTTCGACCGCATCATCGAATGGCAGACCCGCCGTAATGGCGTCGAAGGCCTGCTCCCTGAGCAGATCGGCTACGAAAACGGCGTACTGGGCGGTGTCGTGTCGACGTTGCGCGCATATGTCCAGCCGGGCGATGCGGTGCTGGTCCACAGTCCCACCTACATCGGCTTTACCAAGTCCATCGAGGCCGCGGGCTATCGCATTGTCCACAGCCCGCTTAAACTCGACGACCAGGGCGTGTGGCGCATGGACTTTGAGGACATGGAGCGCAAGCTCGCACAAAACCATATCCATGCCGCCGTGTTCTGCTCGCCGCACAATCCCTGCGGCCGCGTATGGGAGCGCGACGAGATCGAACGTGCCATGGACATCTATCGTCAGCACGATTGCGTGGTGATCTCGGATGAGATTTGGTCCGATATCATCCTGCCGGGCCACAAGCATATCCCGACGCAGTCGGTGAGCGAGGACGCCCACATGCGCACGGTTGCCCTCTACGCGCCCAGCAAGACGTTTAACCTGGCGGGCCTGGTCGGCAGCTACCACATCATCTATAACGAGACGCTGCGCGACCGCGTGTGCGCCGTGTCCGACAAGACCCACTACAACGAGATGAACGTCATCTCCATGCATGCGCTTATCGGTGCCTACCAGCAGCAGGGCTACGAGTGGCTCGATGAGCTCAATGAGGTCATCGAGGGCAACGTCGACTACTTCTGCAATTACGTGGACAAGCATTTTGCGGGCGTGTCCTATTCGCGTCCGCAGGGCACCTACATGGTGTTTCTGGACTGCACCGAGTGGTGCCGCGAGCATGGCCGCGATATTCAGTGGCTGCTCGACGAGGGGGCGCGCGTGGGCGTGGGGTATCAGGACGGCCGCCCGTTCCACGGGCCCTGCCACATTCGCGTGAATCTGGCGCTGCCGCTTTCGCGCGTAAGGGAGGCGTGCGACCGCCTGGACCGCTACGTTTTTGGGGTATAGGGGGCGCTCGATTCGAGTGCTGCCCCATGCGCCCACGCCGTCAAAATGCGTGGGCGCATGGGGCGCAGAGGGTAGCGAGCGCGTTTTTCGCATTCGCTACTTTTCCTGAATCTGCTTGCCGCAAAGATGCTCAATTGAAATCTCGTAGAGTTGGACGCCCTTGATGTCTTTGGCGATTTCCTCCTCGACTTCTTCGGCAGAAGGGTAGTACTTAAGCGCGAGCTGGCGGACTTTGTCCTCGATAAACGCAGGCGCTTCATCTACCAGGCGGCAACGGCCAAAGACCACGGTGCTCATGACGTAAGGAGCCCAGTCGCCGTCCTTGTACCACTCGTTGCCGTAAACGGTAAAGCAGACTTTATCGTCACGCCTGAGCGAATCGACCTTGTGGCCGGCCTTGGCGCCATGGAAATAAATCTTGTCGTGCTCGGCGTCAAAGAAGTAGTTGACGGGAATGGCATAGGGGTAGCCATCATCGCCGTTGACGGCAAAGACGCCGCGCTTACAGGTGGCGAGCAACTCGCGCGCTTCCTCGTCAGTGATGGCGCGTTTCTTTCGACGTAAGGGCCTAAACATCGTTGGCTTCCTTTCTGGCTGTGCATGGTGGTTGAGCACAAACTATAGCGAAACGGATCCGTATTTCTTGATGCGGGCGAGTATGTTTTTGAGCTTGTTAAAGTCGAGCGGTTTGGGCAGATGGGCGTTCATACCGGCATCGTGTGCCGCCTTGGCGTCTTCGGCAAAGGCGTTGGCAGTGAGCGCGATGATGGGGATGTCGGCTGCATCGGCCTTTTCGCTCAGACGAATCGCGCGGGTTGCCTCGTAGCCATCCATGCCCGGCATCATGATGTCCATCAGGATCGCATCGAAGCTGCCGGCGGGACGACTAACGTATAGGTCGACTGCTTTGTTGCCGTCGGCGGCGCGCGTTACGACGATGCCTTCGCTTTCGAGTAGAGCCTGGGCAATTTCGGCATTGAGCTCGTTGTCTTCTGCCAAAAGGACGTTCATGCCGGCAAGCGAGCAACTGTATGCTTGCTTGGACGCACGTTCTTTCGCCTGAGGGTTCTTGTCGATATCGAGCGGTATCTGGACGTTGAACGTGCTTCCCGCGCCAACCTCACTCGAAATCTCAATCGTGCCGCCCATCATATCGATGAGCGATTTGACGATAGACATGCCAATGCCGGTTCCTTGGAACTTGCTGCGCGCATCGTCGCCTTCCTGGGCAAACGGCTCGTAAATGTGCGTCAAAAACTCGGGCGTCATACCAATGCCGGTATCCGAGACGCTAAAGCAAAACACGGCGTGCTCGTCGTCGACCGGTTTGATGGTCGATGAGAACGTGACGGTGCCTCCGTGCTTGTTGTACTTGATGCTATTGTCGAGCAGGTTGACAAGGATCTGCCGAATATGGGTGGGGCTGCCGATCATATATTGATCGACAGCGTAGGGCTCGCTGGTGTCGAGCATGGTTATGCCGCGGTCCGATGCGCGGAGCTTGCACAGTACGAGCGCATTGTCGCACAGCTCTTTAAGGTTGAATGATTCGTGCTCGAGCGTCACTTTGCACTCCTCGATCCTGCCCATCTCGAGGATGTCGTTAATCAGTGACAGCAGGTGATTGGCGGCAACGCGCGCCTTGGCGCGGCTTTCGCGGGCGACCTGCATGTCGCCTTCTCTCAATTCCTCAATTTCGATAAGGCCCAGGATGCCGTTGAGCGGCGTGCGGATGTCGTGGCTCATGCGCGTGAGGAAAGCGGTTTTGGCGGTGTTGGCGGCATCAGCTTTCTGCCGTTCCTCCTGTGCGCGGTAAAGCGACCAGACAAGGATGGCGATGCTGGTGAGCAAGATGCAGATGATAACAGTCGCAATGGCGGTGCGGTTGCGATAGAAAAACTGGAACGTGTCCGATTCTTGCGCCGAGTACGATGTGGGGAAATAGCTGTTTGCAGAGAGCGATTCACCTGCATTGACGATGCCCTTATTGATGATTCCCAGCAGCTCGGGCTTGCCGCGCGAAATTAAACACGATAGCTGCGCCGTGTTGGTGAGTTCCTGTGTTTCGAAATCCTCGATGTCGTAGGTGTCGCGGAGAGTTTCCAGGCGCGTGCTGGGGACAATGATGCAACGTGCCTTCCCCTCATTGAGGGCTTTGAGCACCTCGCCGTCATTCGAGTACTCGGTTACTGTTGCGTTCGGGAAGAGACTTTCGAGCTCAAAACGGTTAACGATTGTGCTCTTTGTACAAGCGATGTTCTTAAGGTCGCTGTTCATGTTTTTGCCACTGTGAATGGCGGTCAGCGAAACCGTTCCCATCGAGTTTGACTGGATGACCCCTGTCTGCTCGGCGAGCCAGTAGTCGCGAAACAATGGCAGGGCGACATCGATGGTTCCGTTGGAAAGGGCTTTGATCATTTGCCTGTTGTTCGAGAGTGCGATTGTTTTGACCGTAATACCAAACTTGTCGTGCAACGTCGTTGCAAGCGAGGCGAGCGATCCTTCCATCTCGCCGTCGTCATTTTGCGTGCAGTAGGGAAGTTGGTTTTTAAGATAGCCGAGCGTGATGGTATTGCCGTTTGCTTTGAGCCAGGTGGTCTCGGGGCCGGTGAGCGATGACGAGCCACTGTTTTGGGTCGAGTAACTCGATTTGACTTCCTCGTTATAGCGCGGGTTATCGCGGGCGATGGTCGTCATGGCGGCGTTGATGTCGTTCATCAGATCGGGGCGGCTTTTGGGAACGGCAAAATAGTAGTCGCTCGAGCCTACGTAGAACATGGGTGACGCATCGGGCGACGAAATGGTATCGTTCATGATGACGGCGTCGACCTCGCCGTCTGCAAGCGCCTCAAAGAGGGCACTGCCGGTGTCGATTTCTTTATAGGTGCAGGTGACGCCTTCGTCGGCGAGCCACTGCTGGCCGACGATAGTTTGCATACGCCAGAGTTGCAGCCGATGGTGAGGCCTTGGAGCGCCTGGGGGTCACCCTTGGCCAGATCGTCGCGGTCGGGCCTGGCGTAGATGTAGTAGCGCTCGGTGCCCTCGGGGTTCGAGGAAAAGAGCAGCTTCTGCTCGCGTTCTGCCGAATACGAGATGTTGGGCATGAGGTCGATTTCGCCTGCTTCGAGCATGTCCATAAGCTCGGAGAAGGTGCCGCTAACGTATTCGTATTGCCAGCCCTTTGTGTAATACGAGAGGGTCTGGAGGTACTCGTAGCCCCACCCCGAGAGTCGCTCGCCCGGCATGCCTTCCTGGAAGCCTTTGTTGTTGACGAGCCAGCCAACGCGGACCGTCTTGACCTGCTGGTCGGAGTCGGCGGCAAAGGCGGGGGCGGGCATGACGGCGCTCAGTATGGCGAGCGCGGCAAGCGCGACGGCCAGGGTGCGATATAGAGCCAAGCGAAAGACAGCGGAAGGTTTCACATGAAATCCTATCGAGTTGAGACAGTTTCGCATAAGGATACCAGCTCAGCCTGCCCATTCAGCCGCCGCACCGCTAAACGGTTAGGTAGTCATTGGGGACGTTCTTAACTGACTAGTCGTTTAAGAACGTCCCCAATGACTAGTTCCGTTTGCGGGGGAGGCGTGGGACAATACCGAGCGAATGTGATTGGGCGTCTGGGAAAAGGGGTCGCGATGAACAAGTTGAGGACGCTTGCCGACGTGTTGCGCCAGGCTGGCTTTGCGCTGTCTCTTATACA
>CABRIB010000004.1 GCA_902470915.1 uncultured Collinsella sp.
ATAGGAGTCCGTCTCGTGGGCTCGGAGATGTGTATAAGAGACAGACATATAACAGCCCAGATGGAGAGGGTCGCTATGTTATCCTTCTCAGACGGGTGAAATCTTGGGTTTTGGGTTGTAGTTCCAAGGTGGACAAACGTTTTCCCTGCACCAACGTGTGGTGAAGAACGGAAGAAGCCGGTAGTGCAAGCCGAAAATTCAAGAATTCAATAAGCAGCGGTGTGAGAGAGCGCCGCATTACACGTAACTAGGAGCGTGGTTACACAATGCAGGAGGCATGGGAAGGCTTCAAGGAAGGCATCTGGACGGGAGAGGTTGACGTCCGAGACTTCATCCAGAAGAACTACACCCCCTACGAGGGCGACGAGTCGTTCCTCGTCGGTCCGACCGAGCGTACCAAGGAGCTGTGGGGCGAGGTTCTCGACCTGCTGCTTAAGGAGCGCGAGCAGGGTGGTGTCCTCGATATGGACACCAAGATCGTCACGGGTATCGTGAGCCACCCCGCTGGCTACATCGATAACGCCCACCGCGAGAAGGAGACCATCGTCGGTCTCCAGACCGACAAGCCGCTCAAGCGCGCGCTGCACGTCAACGGCGGTATCCGCATCGCTTGCCAGGCTGCCAGCCAGCACGGCTATAAGGTCGACGAGAACGTTGTCGAGCGCTACACCTTCGAGCGTAAGACCCACAACGCTGGCGTCTTCGATGTTTACACCCCCGAGATGCGTGCTTGCCGCTCGGCTCACATCATCACCGGTCTGCCCGATGGCTATGGCCGCGGCCGTATCATCGGCGACTACCGTCGTGTTGCCCTGTACGGCGTCGACTACCTGATCAAGGACAAGGAGGCCCAGAAGGCTTCCACCCCGACGGTCATGACCGCCGACAACATCCGCGATCGTGAGGAGCTGCAGGAGCAGATCCGCGCCCTCGGCGAGCTCAAGATGATGGCCGAGACCTATGGTTTCGACATTTCCAACCCTGCTACCAACACGCAGGAGGCCATCCAGTGGATGTACTTCGCCTACCTTGCTGCCGTCAAGGAGCAGAACGGCGCTGCCATGTCCATCGGCCGTACCTCTACGTTCATCGACATCTACGCTGAGCGCGACCTTGCCAACGGTACCTTCACCGAGGAGCAGATCCAGGAGTTCGTGGATCACTTCATCATGAAGCTCCGCATGGTCAAGTTTGCCCGTACCCCCGAGTACCAGGCCCTGTTCACCGGCGATCCGCAGTGGGTCACCGAGTCCATCGGCGGCATGGGTGTCGACGGCCGTACGCTCGTTACCAAGATGAGCTACCGCTACCTGCACACGCTCGAGAACATGGGCACCAGCCCCGAGCCCAACATGACCGTTCTGTGGTCGACCCGTCTGCCCGAGAACTTCAAGAAGTTCTGCGCCAAGACTTCTGTCGCCAGCTCCTCGATCCAGTACGAGAACGACGACCTCATGCGCGTTTACCACGGCGACGACTACGGCATCGCTTGCTGCGTGTCCTCCATGCGCATTGGCAAGGAGATGCAGTTCTTCGGCGCCCGTGCCAACCTGGCCAAGTGCCTGCTGTACGCACTCAACGGCGGCGTTGACGAGGTCTCCAAGAAGCAGGTCGGCCCCAAGTATCGCGCCGTCGAGGGCGATACGCTCGATTACGACGACGTTGTGGCCAAGTACAACGACATGATGAAGTGGCTCGCTGGCGTGTACGTCAACTCGCTGAACATCATTCACTACATGCACGACAAGTATTGCTACGAGCGCATTCAGATGGCTCTGCACGACAAGCACGTGCACCGCTGGTTCGCTACGGGCATCGCTGGCCTTTCCGTCGTGGCTGACTCCCTGTCCGCCATCAAGTACGCCAAGGTCCACCCCGTCCGTGACGAGAACGGCATCATCGTCGACTTCGAGACCGAGGGCGAGTTCCCCAAGTACGGCAACGACGACGACCGCGTCGACCAGATCGCTCACGACGTTGTGCACCAGTTCATGGAGTACATCCGCATGAACGACACCTACCGCAACTCCGTGCCCACGACCTCGGTTCTGACCATTACCTCCAACGTCGTGTACGGTAAGAAGACCGGCTCCACGCCCGACGGCCGCAAGGCTGGTCAGCCGTTCGCCCCGGGTGCTAACCCCATGCACAAGCGCGATAGCCACGGCGCCATCGCTTCGCTGTCTTCGGTTTCCAAGCTCCCGTTCCGCGATGCTCAGGACGGCATCTCCAACACCTTCTCCATCATCCCGAGTGCGCTCGGCAAGGAGGACCAGGTGTTCTTTGGCGATATCGACCTTGATCAGCTGGGCGAGTAACTATTGTTAGTGCTATACTAACAATAACGATTACTGATTAGCGCGCCGGTTTCGGCCGGCGCCTATTAATCGAAGGAGACACATTATGAAGGTTTCTGAAGTTTCCGAGACTCAGGCCGATAACCTGGTCCACATGCTCGACGCTTACGCCGAGAAGGGTGGCCACCACCTGAACATCAACGTCTTCAACCGTGAGACGCTGCTCGACGCTCAGGCTCACCCCGAGAAGTACCCGCAGCTGACCATCCGCGTTTCCGGCTATGCCGTGAACTTCCACACGCTCACCAAGGAGCAGCAGGACGAGGTCATTGCGCGTACCTTCCACGACAAGTTCTAAAGGGGTTTAACTCCCGCAGGATCGCCGGGCCGGTTTTGGGTTATTTTCCAAAACGTCCTCGGACATGCAAAGGGCTCCGCTGCGCGCTTCGCGCGGCGGAGCCCTTTGCGTCCTGCGGGATGTTTTGGAAAATAACCCAAAACCGGCCATGTGGGGTCCTTTGGAGTCACCCTTTAGGCGGAACTCTCCTAATTATTTGGATGAGTCGTTTACTTACTTGTACTGTTACCGTCTTCCCGCTCTTGTTGGGGTATGCTTTGTTCGTATGTAAACGTATGACATGTTGATGGGGGAGGGTGCTATGGCTCGCGAGAGTGCTCGTTCTAAGGATACGGCTAAGCCTGGCATCAAGGAAGTTGCAGCGGTGGCGGGGGTTTCGCCTACTACGGTATCTCGCGTGCTTAATAATCGCGGCTATATTAGCCAAGAGACCCGCGATAAGGTCCATGCCGCGATGAAGCGCATCAACTATACGCCCAACGATATCGCCCGTGCCATGCTCAACGGTCGCCTGAATCTTATCGGTATGATCGTCCCCTATGTCAGCAGTCCGTTTCATGCCCAAGTGGTTCAAGTCATTGAGCATACCCTGGCCGAAAACGGTTTTAAGATGCTGCTGTGCAATAGCGCCAATCGACCCGAGCTTGAGCGCTCTTATATCGACATGCTTCGACGCAATATGGTTGATGGCGTCATCGTCAACTCGCTTAATATCGGTGCCGAGGCGTATGCCGAGATGGGCTTGAGTCTGGTTGGTATCGACTGCGACCTTGGCGAAGCCTCTGTTCAGATTGCGAGCGACAGCTATAGCATCGGCGAACTTGCCACGCGTCGCCTGATCGATGACGGGTGTTCGCGCATCCTGTGCCTGCGCAGCAATAGCCGCATGCGCATGCCTGCCAATAAGCGTACCGATGCCTACCTCGATGTTGTTGAACAGGCCGGTTTGCCCGCGCTTGTCCGTGAGGTCGAGTTCGTTAAGCCCGACGACGAAAAGAGCGCGGTCGTTGCGAAGATCCTCGATGAGAACCCCGATATTGACGGCATCTTTGCGGGAGACGACACGATGGCGGCTATCTGTCTTAACGTGATGAAGCAGCGCGGCTTGAGCGCTCCGGATGATATTAAGGTCGTGGGCGCGGATGGTGCCCGCCGCACTATGACGTTTATGCCTGACTTAACAACCGTACGCCAAGATATCGATCGCATCGGTGAGCTCGCGGCGCAATCCATCGTCGCTCTTGTTAACGGCGAAAAGCCCGAATCGAATATCAAGCTCCCCGTTGAACTCATTGAGGGTAAAACCGCGTAGTTCATCCCGTGCCAAAAGAATTCCTCAAACGCCTCTGATGACCGTTCGCCGGCATATGTCAACCGTTTGCCGACGACTGGAACTGCGAAAAGACGTATTGGTGTGAAAACGTTTGACATATGAAAACGATTGACATATCTTGCAGTTGTACCGAGTTAGTATCTCGTGAGAAAGGAAGTCTCGGATGCACAAGGTGTATTACCAGCCTGAGGGAATTTGGGTAGGCGACATCATGCCGTACGGCGAGGACGGCACGTTCTATCTCTATCACCAGCGTGACACGCGAAACCCCGGTCCTTTCGGAGAGCCGTTTGGTTGGGCACTCGCGACGACCAAGGATTTCGTCAACTACAAGGACTTTGGCGAGAGCCTTGAGCGTGGCGGCGACGAGGAAGTCGACCAGTATGTTTATGCCGGCACGGTGTTTAAGGTGGGCGACAAGTACCATGCGCTCTACACTGGTTGCAATCGCGATAAGGTCCGCGCACGCTTGATGAAGCAGGTTCTTCTTCACGCAACGAGTGACGACGCCGTCAAGTGGGAGAAGAACATCGCCGAGACGCTGCTTCCGCCCCAGGAAGGTTACGATGACCGCAACTGGCGCGATCCCTTTGTGCTTTGGGATGAGGAGAACGAAGAGTACATGCTCATCCTCGGCACGCGCGTGGGCGAGGACAAGCGTCTGATGACCGGGCGTCTGGTCAAGTTCACCTCCAAGGACCTGGATACCTGGGAGTTCCAGGGCGACTGGTGGAATCCGGGCCTTTACACCATGTTCGAGATGCCTGATCTCTTTAAGATGGGCGACTGGTGGTATCTGGTGTTCTCCGAGTACAGTGATGGCAACAAGACCCGTTACCGCATGTCTCGCTCCATCAACGGTCCTTGGATCACTCCTGCTGACGATTCATTCGATGGCCGCGCGTACTATGCCGCGCGTACCGCATTTGATGGCGAGCGCCGCGTTCTCTTTGGTTGGGTTCCTACGCGTGACGAGGGTGGCGATCCCAGCTCTTACCTGTGGGGTGGCACCTTTATGCCTCTCGAGATCGTTCAGCGTGCCGACGGAACGCTCGGCACCAAGCTCCCTGACAGCATGCTTGGCGCCTTTGGCGAGGCTAAGGCAGTCGAGGCCTTTGAGCTTTCCTGCGAGTCGGGCAAGGTCGAGCAGGTGCTCGCCGCGGATGCCGGTTCCACCTATATGCTCGATGCCGACATCGAGCTCGCCGGTGACGCTGCCGGCTTCTCGGTGAAGCTTGCCGAGGACGCCGAGTCCGGTCTTGCCTATGAGTTCCGCGCCAACCTGCGTGAGGGCAAGCTCGAGTTTACGGCGGCCCCCCAGTATCCGTGGTTCCAGGTCAACAACATGGGCCTCGAGCGTCCGTTGTTCTTTAAGGGCGAGGGCACTCATCATGTGCGCCTGGTCGTTGACGACGATATCGCGACCATCTTTGTCGATGATGTTGCGCTTAACGCGCGCTTCTGCAATAAGCAGGGCCAGGGTGTGGCACTGACGGTCACCGACGGTACGCTCAAGTGCGCAAATGCAACGATCGCGTCTCTGTAATGGCATCAAAACGTTTTATGATTTCGTAAGGGAATGGAGAGGAACATGGACTACAAAGTAGTGTCTCAGCAAGTCGTCGATAACGTCGGCGGTCTGGAGAACATCGAGGGCGCCACGCATTGCGTTACGCGTCTGCGTCTGGTGCTCAAGGATACGAGCAAGTACAACAAGGCCGAGCTCGAGAACATCGATGGCGTCAAGGGCGTGCTGTACAACAGCGGCCAGCTCATGATCATCTTCGGTACCGGTACCGTCAACAAGGTCTACGATGAGTTTATGGCTCTGACGGGCGTTAAGGAGATCAGCGCTTCCGAGGTCAAGGGCGCCGAGGCGGACAAGAAGGGCAAGTTCTTCTCGGTCCTCAAGGTATTCTCGGATATCTTTATCCCCATCATTCCCGCTTTCGTCGGCGCTGCTATCATCATCGGCCTTAAGTCGCTGATCGTTGCCAACGGCCTCTTTGGCATGGAGGGCAGCCTTGCCGACCACAGCGAGTTCCTCAAGAACCTCGCAAGCTTCTTTGCCATTATCGCCACCACGTTTGACTACCTGCCTGTCCTGGTTATGTACAGCGCGGTGAAGCGTTTTGGCGGTAACCCGATTCTGGGCATCCTCGTCGGTATCGTCATGGTTCACCCGAGCCTTATGAACCGCAACACGTTCGTTATGGATCCGACGGGTGCTGAGTACTGGAACTTTGGTCCGCTCTCCATTCCCATGGTTGCTTTCCAGGGCGGCGTGTTCCCTGCAATCCTGACTGCCTGGTTTATGGCCAAGGTCGAAAAGATTGCCCAGAAGTACATCCCCGAGGTCGTCTCGTTCGTCTTTGTCCCGACCGTTACCCTGATTCTTGCTAACGTCGCCCTGTTCACCGTGTTCGGCCCGCTCGGCAACCTGATCGGCGACGTCCTCGCCGGTGTAATCGATATCCTGTACAACAGGATGGGCGTCTTCGGTGCCTTTGTCTTTGCCGCATTCCTGCAGCCGCTCGTCGTTACCGGTACGCATCAGTTCATCCAGGGTATCGAGGCAAACCTCGTCGCCACGACTGGCTTCAACTACATCCAGGCCATCTGGTCGGTTTCCATCATCGCCCAGGGCGGCGGCGCCATCGGCATGTACCTCATTCACAAGAAGCATTCCAAAGAGCGCAACATCTGCATGTCGTCCTTTATCCCGACGCTGGTCGGTATCTCCGAGCCCGCAATCTTTGCTGCAAACATGCGCTACTCGATCATCCCGTTCATCTGCGCTTGCATCGGTGCAGGCTGCGGCGGTGCCTTCGTGAAGCTCTTTGAGGTGCGCGCCATCGGTCAGGGTCTGACCGGCGTGCTTGGCCTGCTCATCGTCACGCCCGAGACGCTCGTGTGGTATGTGGCTGGCAATCTCATCGCCTTTATCGTGCCGATCGTCTTGATCTTTGCCTACAACAAGGCAAAGGGCGTGCCGACCACTGATGAAGAGGGCGCTGGTGCTGGTTTCGATGTCAGCTTCTAGTTGAGCCATTCAGCGTAATCTGAGGATAAGTCCATTTGGGGAAGGGCGTTCGACTCGTGTGAGTCGAGCGTCCTTCCCCATAGACGAGAAAGTCAACGGCGATGTTTAATCAAAAAAATAAGGTGACACGCGCGGACTATGAACAGTGGCGTGCCGGACAGGATGAGACGGCGGGTCGCATCGCGTCCGACCCCGATAGGCTCCTGTTCCATGTGGAGCCTGAGCTTGGCTGGCTCAACGACCCCAACGGTTTGGTGCAGATCGGTGATACGTATCACATCTATCACCAATACGATCCATTCGATGCTGCGCATGGCGGTCCAGTGCTTTGGAATCATCTGACAACAAAGGATTTTGTGACGTACGAGAATCGCGGCCCTGTGCTGTTCCCCGATTCCGATTTGGATTCGAGCGGAGCGTATTCTGGTTCTGCCTTTGTACACGACGGCAAGATTCACTACTTCTATACCGGCAACGTCAAGCATTTTGACCGCGATGATTACGACTACGTGTTGACGGGCCGTGAGCAAAACCAGATTCATGTGGTTGCCGAGAACCCCGACGAATTGGGCGAGAAGCGCATAGCTGTTGGGCCGGTCGATTACCCCGACGATATCGGTACGCACGTGCGTGATCCCAAAATCCTTGAACACGATGGTATCTACTACATGGTTCTGGGCGCTCGTACGAAAGACGACCGCGGCTGCGTGCTTGTCTATACCTCGAGCGATCTAGAGGACTGGAGCTATGCGACGCGCATTGAGTTGGGCGAGAAGTTTGGCTTTATGTGGGAGTGTCCCGATCTGTTTGAGCTCGATGGTGAGCTTATTCTCGTTTGCTGTCCGCAGGGTGTGTCCGCCGATGGATGGCGTTACCGCAATCCGCACCAGTGCGTGTGGTTTCCCATCGAGGCCGATTGGGAGGCGCCGAGTTTTAAGATCGCCGGGCAGGGCATGCCCCCGATGGTCGATGCCGGCTTTGATTTCTACGCACCGCAGTCCTTTGAGGATGCTGCGGGTCGGCGTTTGATGATCGGGTGGTCGGGTTGCCCCGATGCGACGGCAAAAAGCCCGACGGTGGCACGCGGGTGGCAGTGCGCGTTGACGGTGCCGAGAGAACTGAGCATGCGCGATGGTAAGCTCTGTCAGCAGCCGGTGCACGAGATTGAGAGGATGCGCGGCGACTGCGTTTGCGCGACAGGCGGTGAAACCGTTGAGGAGCCGGGCCGCCTGTTTGATCTTGTGGTTTCCTGTGAGGGCGCCCAGGTGATCGAGCTCGAAATCCGCAAGGGTGTCTTTGTGCGCTATGCAGACGGGATGCTTACCCTCGACATGGGTGACGAAGGCTATGGGCGCGACCAGAGGTCGATCGAGCTCAGCGAGCTTCGCGACCTGCGCGTGCTTTCGGACACTACGATGGTCGAGATTTTTGCAAATGGCGGCGAGGCAGCACTTACGAGCCGGACCTATTCGCCGGCGGTTCCGGCGATGGAGCTGCACGCCGAGGGTGCGGTATCGATGAATTTCTACCGCCTCGTGCATTAACCGTGCATGGAGTACGATTGGACTTGCTGGGCGGAATGTGTCGCAGTTACCGCGGCCAGCTACCGTTTATCGCGTATAGCGACCGTTTGCGGAATAAGTAACACTCCTTAATAAACCGTGTAGAATCTCAGGATGCACGGAGTTTTCCAGGGAGACGCTGTCCTTTGTTGTGTGCAAGGGGCGGCGTCTCTTTGGCGCTTGGACGCCGTTGTGCAACAGTGCGGCGGCGCGTGCCATGTATTGAAAAGCCAATGTTGAGATGGGTCGTGATAATAATGGGCAAGTACGTAATCGTGGTTGAGTCTGGGTCGGATGTGACGCCGGAGCTTTGCGAGCGCTACGGCATCGTGCGCGTGCCCATGCATGTCACGATTGGTGACGAGACCGTCGAGGACGGCTCGATCGATCCGCTCGAGATTTACTCGCGCTGCAACGAGTTTGGCGTGATGCCCAAGACCAGTGGCTGTGCGCCTGCGGATTTTGCTCACGTGTACGACCGCATTCACGCTGAGCAGCCTGACGCGACCATTTTGCATCTTGCGTATTCCGAGGCCACGACCTGTTCGCATCAGTCCTCTAAGATTGCAGCAGAGGGGCGCGACTACGTGTTCTCCATGGACACGCGTTTTGTCTCGGTGGGCCAGTCGCTCGTTGTCGTCGAAACCGCCAAATTCATCGAGGCTCACCCCGATGCCACCGTCGACGAGATCTTTGCATTTACGAATTCCGTCATGGACCGTGTGCTGCTGGGCTTTGTTCCTACCGACCTAGCCTTCCTTAAGGCGGGCGGTCGTCTGTCCAACGTGGCATTCCTTGGCGCCCACCTGCTCAAGATTAAGCCCTGCATTGAGGTGACGGGCGGCAAGTTCGTGGCAACCAAGAAGTTCCGCGGCTCTATGCTCAAGTGCGCCCGCGCCTTTATTGACCACATGGTTGAGAAGGGCGAGATTGACTACTCGCACATTGGCCTGGCGTATTCGGTAGGCCTTTCCCAGGAGCTGCGCGACGACATGGAAGTCTATGCGCACGACCTGGGCTTTAAGGACGTTACCTGGACTCAGGTCGGTGGCGTCATCTCGAGCCATTGCGGCCCGACCGCCTTCGGTGCGGTGCTCACGCTTAAAGCGTAAGGCCTGGCATCTATCGATTTCTATTGCCTCGGCGGCGGGCGGGTTGCGATAGCCTTCCCGCCGCTCTTGCGTAGGGCCAAATAGGACAACCCAATTGACCGCTAAACCGTTTCGCCATCATGCGTATGGGCTAGAATGATTCTGGCATTTATGTAGCTAAAACCAATGAGAGGCAAGGTAGCGGGAATGGCTGAGATGACGCTCGAGGGTGTGGACGCTCGTCCCGAGGACTCTGCGTTTGCCCTGGGCCGCGTACATTCGATTGAAACGATGGGAACGGTCGATGGACCCGGCATCCGCTTTGTGGTGTTTGTTCAGGGCTGCCCCATGCGCTGTGCGTATTGCCACAACCCCGATACCTGGTCGGTTAACGGCGGCACGATGGTGACCGTCGAGCACCTGATGGACGAGTTCCAGAGCAACCATGAGTTCTATCGCAGCGGCGGCATTACGGTTTCGGGTGGCGAGCCGCTCCTACAGCCTGAGTTTTTGGCCGACCTGTTCCGTGCAATGCACAACAACCCCGATGATCGCGTGCATACCTGCCTTGACAGCTGCGGATATGCGTTTGATCCCAATCACCCCGAGAAGTTCGATGCCGTTCTCAACGAGACCGACATGGTTTTGCTCGACATCAAGCATGCCGACCCGGTCGAGCATAAAAAGCTGACTGGTTGCGATCCCGCACGCATCTTGGCGTTTGGCGATGAGCTTGCACGTCGCAAGATCAAGGTCGTTATCCGCCACGTGGTGGTGCCGGGCATTACCGACACGGTGGAGGAGTGCGAGAAGCTCGGCCGCCTCATCGCTCCATGGCACAACGTGGTGGGCCTGGAAATGCTGCCGTATCACACGATGGGTGTCGTCAAGTACGAGCAACTGGGCATTCCCTATAAGCTCGAGGGCGTGCCCCAGATGGATACCGCGCGCATGCCCGAGCTGCGCAATGCCGTTATGACCGGCATGAAAAAGCGCCGCACGGAACTCAAAAACGCCATCGGCTAGCGAGTCATATTCGCTCCCCAAAGGCACTCATTGGGGACAGACTTAAATGAGTGCCCCTGGGCACCAAGTTGATTGCCAAAGAGCCCCGTCAAGTTGCGGTGGAATAGTTCTTGTTTTTCGGCTTATGCCGACCAAATAGGAACTATTCCACCGCAACTGCGTTTTGGGCGGAGATGCGCAACAGAATCGCGCCATTTGGATAAATACGCTTGTGGTTTCTTTAAAGACGCCTTAAACGCCGCTGAATATCTTTGGAAAGAAATGCCTGCTCGGTATTATGCTGCTCGTATATGAACGGTAGCAGTCAGGAGACCACGTGCGAAACAACGCATCGCGGGACGAGTATATGCCGCAGCATAGCAGCAGATATGAGACGAAGGGCACGTCTTCGCGTGGCCTTGCCGGCGCTCGCATCCGCGTGAGGAAGATTGCCGCCATTGGGATGCTAACGTCGGCGGTTATTATCCTCGGAATTACCGTTAAAACCTACGCCTCGGAGCGAACGGGGCGCCCAGATGCGTCAACGGTACAGCTGCAAAACGAGAAGGTTTCAAAGTCCAAAGCGTCGGCAGATCAAGCTCTGTCGACGGCAGATCTCAAGACGAGACTTTCGAAGGCGGACTTTAACGATATCCCTTCGGGTGATACCGTTCGGACCTTCTCGTTGGTGGATAACAAGACTCCTGCCTTGGAGGATGAGAGCCTTGCCTCGCTCCAGGATGCCCTGTGTCGGGCGCAGGAGCTGGGCGATGTGGGTGTAGTGTTCTACGACCTATCGAGCGGTAGGGGCGTGACGTATAACGCCGATGTCGAGGTGTATGGAGCGAGCAGCTACAAAGCGCTGTATGCGCTCTATATTTGCGAGACGTTGGTCGAATCGGGGCAGGTGTCGCTCGATGGGCCTTTAGCCACGTATGGTGGTTACAGCATGGGCTGGCAGACGGTGCGCGACCTTATCGAGAATGCCGTCGTCAACTCAGACAACGATTCGTTTATCGCGTTACGCGCGGCGTTTGACCATGATGGCTATGAGGATTGGATTGCCAATCTGGGTGTTGATGACGAAACGGCACTGAATCCGATGAGTGATTTTCCGACCTACTGCCCGCGCACTTCTGCGAGGTTATGGCGTGAGATGAGCGAGTATCTGAGCATGGATACCGAGACTTCACAGTGGTTGTCGGGCCTTCTGGCATCAACATCGCGCTCGTTTATTCGCGATGGCATTGCGGACGAGCAGGTTTTGGTGCGCAACAAGGCAGGCTGGATTAGCGAGGATGGTTACTACTCGACATGCGATGCGGGCCTTATCGACATCGATGGCCGTACCTATGTCATGAGCGTCATGACATCGATGCCGTGGAGCGACCGCTCGAGCGAGGTTGCGGCTGCGATTGCAAAGGCTCTGTTTGATACGCGAGCTGCGCTGGCTTAGCGTGTTCGTTTGGCGAGGTCAAACAAAATGCTGGTACCATACCGTGGTTGAGAATTTCGAATAGGTTTGGGGAATGGCATGGCTACCATCGCGATTATCGGTGCGCTCGAAAAAGAGATCATGCAGATTAAGGAAGAGTTGAGCGACGTTTGCGAGGCACAGGAGGCAGGCTTGACCGTTGTGAGCGGTGAGCTCGACGGCCTGACAGTTGTCGCCACAACGGCGGGCATGGGCACGGTGAACGCCGCTGCTGCAACACAGCACCTCATTAGCAAGTATGCTCCGCAGGCTGTTGTGTTTTCGGGTATCGCGGGCGGTTTGAACCCCAAGCTCCATATCGACGACGTGGTCATTGGCAAACGCCTACGCTATCTGGATACCGATACCGCGCTTATCGCCGAGTCCGCACCGGGGCTCGAGGAGTTTGGCTCGACGCCCGCGCTGGTCGATATTGCCGCCGACGTGCTTGCTGAGCGTGGGTTTGTTGACGCTTCGACAAATGCAATCGCTTCGAATGAGGGCACCAAGCAGTTCCTGGTCGGCACGATTGCCACGGGTAATCGCTTTGTGACGGGCGCCACCATGCGCAACGACGCTATCGAGGCGACGCATGCCGATTGTGTCGGCATGGAGGGCGCGGCAATTGCCCATGTCGCAACCAAAAATGGTGTCGATTGCCTGGTGTTGCGCGCTATCAGCGATAATTGTGACGAGGCGTACGATGCAATTTGCGAGCGCGAGTTCGATCTGTTCGAGTACGCGCGTGTCGCAAGTGACATCACGCTCGATATCGTCCGCCGCATTGCCGCTGCGCAATAGCGCGTCTATTTGTAAGAACCTACGACCAAGGAGTGTCCATGGCCGATTCCATTAACTATCAGCTTGCCAAGTTCGTCGCCAGCTACGGCAAGGTTTCGCAGATCCCCGAGTCCACCTGCCCCGAGGTGAGCTTTGTCGGCCGCTCCAACGTGGGCAAGTCGTCCATCATGAACAAGCTCTTTGGCCGCAAGAACCTGGTGAAGGTTTCGAGTACGCCGGGCAAGACGAGCAACATCAACTTCTTTGAGGCCGATGACGTGCATTTCGTGGACCTGCCGGGTTACGGTTTCGCCCGTCGTTCCAAGGCCGAGCGCGACCGCTGGGCCGAGCTCATCGGCGACTTCTTCGACTCCGAGCGCAGCTTTAACCTGGTCGTGTCGCTGGTGGACATTCGCCACGATCCCAGTAAGCTCGACCATGACATGATCGACTACCTGCAGGGCAACGAGTTCAACTTTATCGTCTGCCTCACCAAGGCTGACAAGCTCAGCCGCACCCAGCAGGCCCGCCAGGCAGCAGCTATCAAAAAGCAGCTCAACGTCCCGGCCGAAAACGTGATCATCACAAGCTCCCAGACCGGTACCGGCATCGACGAACTAAAAAAGCGCATCGCCGAGGCTTGCCTCTAATCAGGCCTAACCTTTCAAAAGCCCCTATCTGTATCACCTCAGTGATAGTTTTTTAGGAGACCTAGGTATCCAATACGCGCTTATGAGTGAGCGTGCGTTTTCAGCGATTACATTCTGCGATTGGAGGCAGGCTTTGGGATTTGAGTATTATCCCAAACGCTTTGGGCGAGAGCAGAACGCGCGGCGCAAGTACTTGGATACGGTAAACGGATTTGACTCTGATGGTGTCGACATTAGGGATTTGATGGCAGGGAGGGTTGATTTAAATGATCCAAGAGTTAACGGATCGTGGGCCGAGTAGGACATACCCCGTCTACTACCTCGAGGACGCAATGAACAATCTCGGCGACTGCTTTGACTATGCCGTTAACGATTATGGAGCAGAAGGATCGGAAGTTGCTGAACTCTTTTGCTTGAGCGGCGTAGCTCGCGAGTTCGAATGCGGCAACGCATGGGTAGTGTCGGGAAAATCGGGCGTTGAGCTGTTCGCGCTTATCGCCGAAAGGTCGGGCTATCAATCAAGGCCGATGCCAAATCGAACCTACCGATTCGAAAAGACACCGGAATATTGGACAGGCTGGATATTGGCATACCTTCAGTGGCGCCTAGGAGAGTCTTTCGAAGATTTGCTGCATGTCGTTCCATTTGATGTGCTACGCAGTCTGTACTACCCCTGGCACGAAGCCTCGGAGGAACGTGTGGCTCGCCTCGTCTGCGATATGGCGAAGAAAGCGTCCAGGCAAACAAAACTTGCGTTAGCAAGAAAGAAGCTTAAGAAAACCCAACAAGACCTGGCATACGAATCAGGCGTATCGCTCCGCTCAATCCAAATGTACGAACAGCGCCAACGAAACATCAACGAAGCCTCGGCAACAACCGTAAGAGCTATAGCAAAAGCCCTTCACTGTAACATCGAAGACCTCCTAGAACCAGTCTTCGAATACAAAGAAACAAACGCAGCGTAAACCAAGCACACAGCCGATGCCCGCCTCTAGGAAGTGCTCCAGCCTAGCAAGAGCCCCTACCAATAAAAAGCCAGATTATCAGCCCGGCGACTTTCCAGAGCGTAGGCCCCTGTAGTCGCCGGCGGCGAAGTTAACGTAGGGGAGGCCAGGGGCTTTGCCCCCAAATCTTTCCGCAGGACGGCAGGACCCCCGCCGCACGAAGTGCGCAGCGGGGGTCCTGCCATGTCCGAGGACGATTTGGGGGCAAAGCCCCTGGCCTCACCGGCGAGTATACAGGACGGCGACTACAGGTATTCGATCTGGGCGCCTTCCGTGTCGCACGTCAGAATATACGTATCACACTTGGGGAACTGCTCACGCAGTTTGACCTGTAGGAACTTTGCCACGATGGTGTCGTCGGTCACAGCCATGAGGGTCGAGCCGGAGCCACTGATCCAGATGGTCTTGGCGCCTCCGTTAAGGCAGGTGTCGCGCACAGCGTTGTAGTCGGGGATGAGGCGGCGACGATAGGGCTCCTGAATGCGGTCGTCATTAGCGGCGGCAATCAGGTCCAGATCGCCGGTCTCCAGGCCGCGCGTCATGCCGGCGATGCGGCCCATTTGCCATACGGCGGTGGAGAGTGGAATCTCCTGCGGCACAACCTTGCGCGCCTCGCTCGTATGCACCTCGTAGGGCGGAATCACGGTAATAAAACGCAAGCGATCGCTCACCTCGTAGCGCAGGCACTGGGGCAGCGAGTCGGTCGGCGTAAAGGAGCAGACGGCACCTCCCAGGATAGCGGGGGCGACGTTATCGGGATGGCCCTCGACCTCGGTGGCGATGCGGACGAGCTCGGCGCGGTCGACGGTGTGGCCTGTCAGCGCGGCAGCAGCCATGATGCCGGCGACGACGCAGGTGGAGCTGGAACCCAGGCCGCGGGCGACGGGCACGTCGGTCTGAATGTCGATAGCAACGGGAAAAGCCGGCTCGCCCCATGCGGCCAGTGCATCGACAAAGCTAACGTAGACCAGGTTGTTCTCGTTTTGGAATTCCTCGGGGCAGCCCGTGATGGTGAGCTTGTCGGCGCGCTCGAAGGTGAAGTGCGAGTAGAGGCTGACGGCCATGCCGAGGGTGTCGTAGCCGATGCCTAGGTTGGCGCTGGTTGCTGGGACGGTGATTTTGATCATGTGGGTCCTCCTGGGCGGGTCTGGCCGTTTAGTTCGCTGCTCGGGCAGTCCTGACTCGCTCGGAAAGCACATTAAGTGCTTTCCGGCTCGTGCGGAACTCGCGACGAACTAAACGGCCAGACCCGCTCGCATGCTCGTCATCATCCCGAAAGCTAAATAAAAAGAAGGTGTGCCGGCTTTCGCCGGCGCTTAATAAGGGATCTAGTTGGTGCTCATTCGTTTTGCTGCGGACTCGACGTAGCTTGCCATCTCATCGACGTCGCAGACGTCTTCGAAACGGACGGGCTTGGATTCGAGTTCGGCGAGCTGGGTCGGGGCGACCGTGTTGGTGGCCTGCTCGAGTACGCGCATAGCCTCAAAGTCGTCCTCGGGAACGTTGAGGCCCAGGGCGTCGCAGCAGGCGCGCGGGAACTTGTAGGGGCTGGCGGTCGAAAGCAGCACGCGAGCCTTGGCGCCCTCGGCGGGAGCGACCTTTTCAAAGACGTGATAGCCGCAAGCAGTATGCGGATCGATCACGTAGCCATTTGCGTCCCAGCAGCTCTTGATGGCAGCGCGGACCTCGTCCTCGCTGGCCCAACCGCAGCCAAAGACGCTCTGAATCTTTGCCAGCAGGTCAGTGGGAACCTCGTAGCGACCAGTCTGTGCCAGCTGCTCCATAAGGCCGCCAACGAGTTCGCAGTCGCCATCGGACAGGAAGTAGAGCATGCGCTCGAGGTTGGAGCTGATGAGGATGTCCATCGACGGCGAGATGGTTGTGAAGAACGGGCGGTTACGGTCGTAAACGCCGGTGGTCAGGAAGTCGGCAAGCACGTTGTTCTTGTCGCTCGCCACGACGAGCTTGGCGACGGGCAGACCCATGCGCTTGGCATAGTAGCCGGCCAGGATATCGCCAAAGTTGCCGGTCGGTACGCAGAACTCCACGGCGTCGCCGGCCTCGATGGCGCCGGCGCGCAACAGCTGCGCATAGGCGGCAAAGTAGTAGACGACCTGCGGTACCAGACGGCCGACGTTGATGGAGTTGGCGCTCGAAAGCACCGTGCCGGCGGCCTCCAGACGCTCGGCAAGCTCCTTATCGGCAAAGATGCGCTTGACGGCGCTCTGGGCGTCGTCAAAGTTGCCGCGGATGCCGCAGACGGCGACGTTGTCGCCCTCCTGCGTGGACATCTGCAGGTTCTGGACGCGGCTGACCTTGCCCTCGGGATAAAAGACGGTGATGCCCGTGCCCGGGGCGTCGGCAAAACCGGCGAGCGCGGCCTTGCCCGTGTCGCCCGACGTGGCGGTGACGATCATGATGCGCTCGGCGCCGCCGTCCTTGGCGGAAGTGCGGGCCATGAGGCGGGGGAGCATCTGCAGGGCGACGTCCTTGAAGGCGCTTGTGGGGCCGCCAAAGAGCTCCATCACATAGGTCTGAGGGGCGTCAGCGCCCGGCGCAGCGTCGAGTTTGACGAGCGGCGTAACCTCTTCACTCGCAAACGTGCCGCGGTATGCCTCGTCGACACACGCCGAAATTTCTTCGGCCGTGTAATCATTCAGTAACATTCCCAACACATCTTGAGCGATTTCAAAGTACGATTTATCTGCAAGCGAGCTGATATCGACCTGCTGGGTGCCGAGCTCGTCCGAGACAAACAAACCCCCGTCGGGAGCGATGCCGGTACGGATTGCCACCTTACTTGAGCACGATAAAGTGCGTCCTCGTGTACTATGATAAGTTCCCATATAACACTGCTCCTCGGATGCCTTGGTCCCAATCGGTGAAACCATGGTATCAGAGCGTGCAAAATAGGTTCGCAGAGGCTTTTTAGAAAGGTAACCTCCAGCCCATGATTAAGATTGCCAAGTTTGGCGGCTCGTCGGTCGCCGACGCCGAACACTTCAAGAAGATCAAGGCCATCGTCGATGCCGATCCGGCTCGCCGTTTTGTGGTGGTTTCCGCCTGCGGTCGCCGTTTTAAGGGTGACACCAAGGTGACCGACCTGCTCTATCTGGTTAACGCGCACGTTAAGTACCACGTGTCGTGTGAGGAGCTGCTTGAGGACATTGGCCAGCGCTATTTTGATATCGCTGACGAGCTGGAGCTCACCTATCCCATCCGTGAGGAGTTCGCGGCCTTTGCCGAGCGCGCCCGCTCGGGCGGCTACTCCACCGAGGAGCTTGTGAGCCGTGGCGAGTACTTTACCGCCCGCCTGATGGCCGAGTACCTGGGCCTACCGTTCTTGGACGCCGCGACGGTTGTGGCGTTCCATCACGACGGTACGCTCAGCATGAATCGCACCTCCGAGCTGGTGCAGGAGTACGGCCAGCAGGGCGGCTTTGTTATGCCCGGTTTCTACGGCGCGACGCGTGAGGGCCAGATCAAGCTGCTCGACCGTGGCGGCGGCGATATCTCGGGCTCGATCCTGGCCAAGTGCCTGGGCGCCGACCTGTACGAGAACTGGACCGACGTTTCTGGCTTCTATTCTGCCGATCCTCGCATTGTTCCCGAGGCTCAGCCCATTGCGCGCGTTACCTACGAGGAGCTGCGCGAGCTTTCGTACATGGGTGCGAGCGTTCTGCACGAGGAAGCTGTGTTCCCCGTGCGCGAGGCTGGTATTCCGCTGGTCATCAAGAACACCAATGCGCCGCAGGACCCCGGCACTATCATTAGCGAGACGGCTGATGAGGGCGAGGCGGAGCCCATCATTACCGGCGTGACCGGCAAGCGCGGCTTTGTCGCCATCAACGTGGCCCGCGACCGCACCAAGCCCCGCGTTGGCTTTATGCGCCGTGCGCTTTCGGTCTTCGAGCGCTATGACGTTTCCGTCGAGCATATGCCCACCGGCGTCGACCGCTTTGGCGCCGTGGTGCAGGAGCAGGATGTGCACGATTCGCTGTACTCACTCGTGGGCGACATCCAGCAGGAGGTCGAACCGCTCGAGATCGAGGTTGTCGAGGGCTTGGCGCTCATCGCTACCGTCGGCCGCAACCTGCGCGGTCGTGCAGGTATCTCGGGCCATCTGTTTGGCATGCTCGGCCAGGCCGGCGTGAGCGTGCGTATGATTTCGCAGAGCTGTGACGAGATCAACATCATTATCGGTGTCGAGGAGAAGGACTTCGACCTAGCGATTCGGACCATTTACCGTGCCTTCTCCGATGAGAACGGCATTGTGAAGGTCTCCGACCTGGAGGCTCCCGCGCCGGTCGATCCCGCTCTGGCCGCGCTCAAAAAGTAGCGACTGCTCGGTAGATTTTTGGGTCATGTCTCAAAAAACTAAGGCGGGGCGTTTCGTTTCGGTTTCGTTTCGACGGGGCGGGTTTCGTGCCCGCCCTGTTCTTGTATAAACTGGCAACAATAATCGGCCTGCTCGGCGTGCGGGCAAAAGCCACAACCTTTAAAGGGGGAAGCATGAAACAGTACACGGTTGCTATTTTGGGCGCGACGGGAGCCGTGGGCACCCAGATGCTCGAGTGCCTCAACGAGCAGGAGTTCCCGGTCGGCAAGCTCAAGCTGTTGGCAAGCGCACGCTCCGCGGGCAAGACCGTTGAGTTCCGCGGCGAGCAAATCGTGATCGAAGAGGCTTGCCCCGAGGCCTTTGAGGGCTGCGACATCGTGCTCGGCGCTGCCGGTGACGATATCGCGAAGGAGCTGCTGCCCGAGGCCGTCAAGCGCGGAGCCGTCGTGGTCGACAACAGCCATGCCTTCCGCATGGATCCCGAGGTGCCGCTGGTCGTGCCCGAGATCAATGCCGACGACATCAAGTGGCATCACGGCCTTATCGCCAACCCCAACTGCGCGACCATCATCGGCCTGGTTCCCACGTGGCCGCTGCATCAGCTTGCCGGCGTGAAGCGCATGATCGTCTCGACGTATCAGGCGGCTTCTGGTGCCGGTGCTCCCGGTATGGCCGAGCTCGAAGCGCAGCTTGCTGCCCTGGGCCGTGGCGAGGAGATTCCCGAGCCGCGCGCATTTGCCGCCCAGCTGGCGAGCAACCTGATTCCGCAGATTGGCGGCGTCAAGGAGGAGGGCTTTACCTCTGAGGAGATGAAGCTACAAAACGAGGGCCGTAAGATCATGCACCTGCCCGAGCTGCGCGTGAACTGCACCTGCGTGCGCGTGCCTGTGCTGCGCTCGCACTCCGAGAGCATTACGCTCGAGTTCGAGCGTGACATTACGGTTGACGAGGCCCGTGTTGCGCTGGCTGCCGCTCCGGGCGTGAAGCTGGTTGACGACATGAGCGCCGAGGATGCGCACGACCGCTTCCCCATGCCGATGGATGCGTCCGATCAGGACCTGATTTGGGTCGGTCGCGTGCGCCGCGACATCTCGAACCCGGAGGCCGCGCGTGGCATTACCTTCTGGTGCTGCGGTGACCAAATCCGTAAGGGCGCGGCAACCAACGCCGTCCAGATCGCTAAGCTGCTCTGCGAGTAGCGGTGGACCTGTCCGACGGGGGCCGGGCTTAGCTTTCAGAACGTCCTCGACCATGTGTGGCGCCTTGTCCTGCTCCTTCGGAGCCGCGGACAAGGCGCCACACTGGTCTGCGGAGTGTTCTGAAAGCTAAGCCCGGCCCCCGCCTTCGGTGACGCTGCTGCAAGCGACCTGCGATGGGGCCGTTGTTGGTTGGGGCCGCTGGGCTGATGGGAGCACGTGGCTGTTGCGGGCCCTGGTCCCGGCGGCGGCCTCGGCGCTTCGCGCCTGCCTCCTTGGGGGACTGTGGAGCGCGGATCGCAGCTGCGGCGCTGTGCGCCTGCTGCCTTGGGTAACTTTGGGGTCGATTGAAGTTGTCTACACAATTCGCGGTATTATGGTGCGGAGTTTTGAAAGGAGCCGCTGGTGGTCACGACGACGTTTGCTTCGCCTTTGGGCGAAATCTTGCTTGCCGCTGATGGCCGCGGTCTGACGGGGCTTTGGTTTGAGGGACAGGAGCATTTTGGCTCCACGCTTCTCAAAGAAGATCCTGAACATGTTGAAGGCGCCGATGCAGTTTCTGGTGCTGGCGGCATGTCGTCGGTGAGCCCTGCAAATGGTGCGGCTTCTTCGGTGCTTGAGCGTTCGTGGGCTTGGCTGAATGCTTATTTTGCAGGGCAGGAACCTCGGTTTACGCCGCCGTTGCATTTGATTGGCACGGCGTTTCAGCGTGAAGTTTGGTACGAGCTGCTTTCTATTCCGCGTGGCGAGGTCGCTACGTATGGCGAGATCGCCCAGCGTGTTGCGGCTCGACATCGTGTGCCGGGAAATGAGACACCCGTTGTGTCTCCCCGTGCCGTGGGGGCCGCGGTCGCTCGCAACCCTGTTTCGATTATTGTGCCATGCCATCGCGTGGTGGCGGCCGACGGGTCGCTCAACGGATATGCCGGCGGGCTTGATCGCAAGGAGTGGCTGCTTCGGCTTGAGGGCGCGTACGAGGAGTAACACTCGAGCGCTTTGCATAGCCAAGATGCCGTGAAAGAACGGGACATGCTTTCCGAATGGAGGCTCAGACGGAAACTACGTCCCGGAATTCCGTTTTAAAGCGGGATGCGCTTTCCGAATGGCGTTCCAAGCGGAAACCGTGTCCCGGAATACAGCCTCAGAGTGGGACACCGTTTCCGGCTGAGACCACCTGCCTGGACATCGATCTACGCCCGCTCCTGCAGGGCGTAGATGGACTTATCCATGTTGAACAGGTAAGCCACAACGCAGACAATAATGAACATCGGCAAGTTACCAAAGCCGAAGACTTCGCAGCCAATAAGGATGGGTGCGAGCAGCGTATTGGTGGCGCTGCCAAAGACGGCTGCGTAGCCCAGTGCGGCGCAGAGCTCGACGGGCATGCCGAGTTGAGCCTCGTTATGGCGACATCTGGGTAACAGAAAGGCCCGCGTTCCTCAGAGGCAAGATAGGCAATTCTGCTTCTGAGGTAGATCTCAATTCTGCCGACCGCACTGCCGACCGCATCAAACATTAACTGCCGGAGGGCTCGGTCAAATTCATACGTGTAGATGATGGTTTCGAATGTTGTGCCTTCGCGAAAGATGGTAATCCCGGACTTGCATTTGGTTTTGTAGGGAAACCAGTAGGCCGACAGTCTGTAGTGGTTGGCTTCGACCAAAGCTCGCTCGAGTTCGCTTTGATCAGAGCACTTAAGACCCTTGTTTTCTGTCAATAGTGCTATTTGTTCGTTGATGGATATCCGCGACTTCTGGTATTTCATTAAGCCTCTTGATAGAAAAAGAGCTGGAGTTGCGCATCGTTGAGAGGCTTTCCAACTTTAGCAAAACAAACTTATAAGATGCGACGGGCCGCGTCAAGATAATTACCGGACGGCCTAGGAGGCGGCTGGTTGGCTGGCTTAAAACCCAGCGCGTGAAATGACGCTCCACGCTATTCAGCGCGCTTGATAGGATGACGAACCACAGTCTTAAGTTTCTCCGGTGCACATCTGCGTTGATCGGAGAGATAGATTTCGTGATGTAAACGGGTGTCTGAGAAGTCGGGGACATAGCCCTGCTCGGTCATGTATTCATGCATAGCGTTTACGGTCGCCGGTTCGTTGTCGTAGGGCCCGGTGTGCATGCATTGAACGCAGAGACCCTTGTCAACTTTAAGCAGCTCGACGGCAGAAAAGTCCAGTTTCTTTTTGGTCGTGGCTTCCGCGACTGCCCAGTCAAAGTCATCTTGGGTGACGAAATCGGGCAGGCGGATGCACGAGATAAAGTTGAAATCGTCCTTGCGTACATAATCGATGTCGCCGCTCGGGGAGTCTTGCCACCAGAAACCCTCGAGCGGCGGTACCACAAAGTCGAAATAGCCCTCGATACTCCTTGAGCCTTTCTTCGACATCTTGACGGTATAGGCGATGCCGTAAAGCAGCGGCAGGGCGTTTTGATATTCGCCACCTTCGGTATTTGGGTCGCCCTTTCCGCGAACGGCAACGTAGCTCATAGGCGGGACAGTTACGATACTCGGCTTGCTTGCAGGTTTGTAGAGCTCCTTGCATTCCTTCTTAAAGTCGAACGCCATGTTGGCCGCCTTTCTGCGTATTGGCCTGCTTAGATAGCGAAATCATATCATAGAAACGAACAACTGTTCGAATGATTTGGCTGACAGATAGAGATGCGTGCGTTGTGTTTGGCGGTCGGCCTGACCCCGTCGATGATTTCTCTGCCTCCCCGTAGCCTCATCTATGGCTGCCGTTTTTCCATATAAACCCTGCCAAAATAAACCTGTCCCTTTTTGGTCGGTGCGAAATGGGTAATACTAAAGAGTTATCCGACCAGATGGGAACCAATCGATGGCCTATATTGAATTCAAAGACGTCATCAAAGCATACGGCGAGGGCGACGCCCGCATTCACGCGCTCGACGGCGCGAGTTTTACGGTCGAGCACGGCGAGCTCGCCATCATTCTGGGTGCTTCGGGTGCCGGCAAGACCACGGCGCTCAACATTCTGGGCGGTATGGATACGGCGACCTCCGGCACCGTGACGGTGGACGGGCGCGACGTGAGCTCCGCCAACGAGGCGCAGCTCGTGGAATACCGCCGCGCCGACGTCGGCTTTGTCTTCCAGTTCTACAATCTGGTCCCCAACCTGACGGCGCTTGAAAACGTTGAGCTCGCGGCACAGATTTGCCCCGATTCGCTCGATGCCGAGCAAACGCTTCGTCAGGTTGGCCTGGGCGAGCGCCTCGCCAACTTTCCGGCGCAGCTTTCGGGCGGCGAGCAACAGCGCGTGTCCATCGCCCGCGCGCTGGCCAAGAACCCCAAGCTGCTTTTGTGTGACGAGCCCACGGGTGCACTCGACTACAAAACCGGCAAGCAGATCTTGCAGTTGCTGCAGGATACCTGCCGCAAGCAGGGCATCACGGTCATTATCATCACGCACAACTCCGCGCTGGCGCCCATGGCCGATCGCCTGATCCGCTTTAAGAGCGGCCGCGTGGAGAGCGAGACGGTCCAGCAAAATCCCGTGCCTATCGAGACGATCGAGTGGTAGCGCCCATGGACCAAGATCGCCAAAACAGCCAAAACCACGATACGGAGCACGCGGGTCGCGACCGGGAGTTCGCGACCTACCGTACCGCTCAAAGCTCAAACGATATGGTGCCGACGGTTTTTCGCCGCGGCATCTACCGCACAATCCGAGGCAGTCTTAAGCGCTTTTTGTCCATCGTGGTTATCACTGCGCTCGGCGTGAGCGTGATGTGCGGTCTTAAGGCGGGCTGCGAGGATTTGTGCGATTCGGTCGACGCCTATTTTGACCAGCAGAATGTCTATGACATTAACGTGCAGTCGACCTATGGCCTTACGCGCGACGATCTTGCGGCTATCCAAGAGGTCGACGGCGTCGAGACGGCCGAGGGCATCTACACCGAGACCGCCTACACCGCCGTGGGCACAACGCGCGAGCGCGTGGTCGTGCAAAGTCTCTCCAAGGAGAACATCGATCAGCCAGTGCTCGTGAACGGCGATTTGCCCGAGAGCGCCGATGAGGTCGCGGTGACTTCGAAGTTCCTGAAGGCTTCGGGCAAAAAGCTCGGCGATACGGTGAGTTTTGCCGCCAATGACGCGAGCTCGTCGAACCAAAGCGCCAAGGATCAGTTTGCCGCGGGCGATTACACCATTACGGCCGAGGTCCTCGATCCTACCGACGTGAGCTCCGACTCGACGGTCAACGCCTTTCGCGCTGCTTCGGCGGCGGACTATAAGTTCTATGTGAGCGAGGACGCCGCGACATCTTCTTCCTACTCCGCAATCCGCGTGATCGTCGAGGGAGCCAAGAGTCTCAATTCCTATTCGGATGCCTACGCGGCAAAGATCAACGAGGTCAAGGGCAATATCGAGAAGATCCGCGAGGAGCGTGAGAAGGCGCGCGCTCAGGAGCTGACGGTCGACACGCCGGCAAGCTTGGATGCGGCCGAGCGTCAGGCGAATATGCTCTTTGGGATTGAACAGGGCAACATCGACCATATGGCCGAGGGCAGCGAGGAACGCGTCCAGGCTCAGGCCGAGTTGGACCAGCGCCGCGCCGCCGCCGACCAGCATTTTGCCGACGCCCGCGCCGAGCTTTCCGATCTGGGCGAATGCACCTGGTACATCCAGGACCGCGGTAACATCGCAAGCTACTCGAGCGTCGAGAGCGACAGCTCTTCGATCGAGGCCATCGCCACGGTTTTCCCATTTATCTTCTTTGTCGTTGCCGTGCTTATCAGCCTTACCACCGCCACGCGCATGGTCGAGGAGGAGCGCACGCTCATTGGCCTGTACAAGGCGCTCGGCTACTCGCGCGAGCGCATCCTGTCCAAATACGTGGACTATGCGCTGTGGGCGTGTCTGATCGGCGGCGTGCTCGGCAACATCATCGGATTTGTGGGCCTGCCGCTGTTCCTGTTTACGGTGTTCGACGACATGTACTCGCTGCCCCAGATGTTGCTTTCGTACGATATCGTGTCCTCAATCGTCTCGGTGGCGCTGTTTACCGTGGGCGTGGTGGGCGCCACGATTATCGCCTGCCGCCACGAGATGGCCGAGACCCCGGCCTCGCTCATGCGTCCCAAGGCCCCACGCGCCGGCTCTCGCATCTTGCTTGAGCGCATCGGCTTTATCTGGCGCCGCATGGGCTTTTTGAACAAGGTGGCAGCACGTAACCTGTTCCGCTACAAAAAGCGCGCTTTTATGACCATCTTCGGTATCGCCGGCTGCACGGCGCTCGTGATCTGCGGTATGGGCATTCGCGACACGTCGGTGGCGCTTTCGCCCAAACAGTACGGGCATATCACGCGCTACGACCTGCTGGCGGTCGCCAATCCCGACGATTTTTCGCAGACGTGCGCGGCATTGGATGAGCGCGGCGCGGCTAAGGATTCTAGCGTGACGGTGTCTTCGACGCTGCCGATTATGACCGACAACGTCACCTTTACATTCGGCGGAAAGAGCGAGACCGTGCAGCTCATCGTGGTGCCAGATGACCGCACGGGTGACTTGGGCGATTACGTGCGCCTGGAGGATGAGTCCAAAGAACCGTTGTCATTGCGTGACGGAGACGTGTATCTGAGCAAAAGTTCACAGCTGGTGCTGGGGATTCAGCCGGGCGATACGGCTCACGTCCAGGATTCGTCGCTCAATGTTGCCAAGGTCAAAGTCAGCGACATTTCGCTCAACTATCTGGGCAACACGCTTTATATGACGCAGGGAACCTATGAGCGTGCGTTCGGTCGAAGTGTACGTCTTAACGGCATCTTTGTGCTGCTCAAGGGCTCGTCGGCCGACCAGATTGCGTTTAGCAAGAAGCTTAAGAGTGACGGTTGGCTTTCGATTTCGAGTACGGCCGAGCATTGGGAGAACTTTGAGGCGAACTTTACGATTATCAATTCGGTCGTGGTGCTCGTGACCTTTATGGCGGCGTGCCTATCGTTTGTGGTGGTGTTTACGCTGTCCAACACGAATATCTCCGAGCGCGAACGCGAGCTGGCGACCATAAAGGTGCTGGGCTTCCGCCGTGGTGAGGTGCACCATTACGTCAACAAGGAGACGTTGATCCTCACGGCGATCGGCGCTGCGCTGGGCGTGCCGCTGGGCGGCTTGCTGGCCGAGAGCTTTACGTACATTCTGCAGATGCCGTCGCTGTACTTTGACGTCGAAGTCGAGCCACTGAGCTACGTGCTTGCCGTGGTGCTTTCCTTCGGCTTTACGATCATCGTCAACCTCGCCACCAACCGAACTCTCAACAAGATCGACATGGTCGGCGCCCTCAAGAGTGCTGAGTAACCTGTCCTGGGATTCAAGCTGTAGCGAGCTACCGACGCACCCACATCCGCATTATTGCATAAACCGCCCCATCGAATGCATATTTCGGCGGGGCGGTTGCTACTTGTCCACGGGTACCCCAGGGGGCGGCGTGCAAATTCCGGAGTATTCAGCATCCCGGGGTCCGCGGGCGCGGGGGCGGGAGTGCAAAACTGCGCTGAAAGCCCCGATTCTGAGCCCCAACGCCTCTAGAGCCGCTCGTTTTTTACAGGATGCGGTCCATGGTGCCTGCCTTTCGCCCAAAATCCAGTATGCAGGCACCCTTGGCTGCTGAATACTCCCAAAAATGCACGCCGCATCCTACCCTAGGCACCCGCAGCAAGAAGACGAATAGTCTCGGCCTCCCCAGTCACCGTAGGAGGCCCCAGGGCTTACCTCCCAAATCTTTCCGCAGGACGGAAGGATCCCGCCGCGCGAAGCGCACGGCGGGATCCTGACATGTCCGAGGACGATTTGGGAGGTAAGCCCTGGGGTCTCCGATGAGAGCAGTTTCGGCCGAGGCTATTCGTCGCCGAAGCTGATGCCCAGCGCCTTGGCCTCGCGCACCAGATCACTCTGGGGGTCGACATACTTGAGCTTGCCGGCGACTTCCTCGAGCGGCATGTGGCACATCTTGCCGTCACGCAGGGCGATCATGTAGCCAAACTCGCCGCGTAGACAGCCTAGTGCCGCCTCGACGCCGCACTGGGTCGCAAAGATGCGGTCCTGGGCGTCGGGCTGGCCGCCGCGCTGCGTGTGGCCGGGGATGGCGACGCGGGTCTCGCGACCGGTCTTGGCCTCGATCTCCTTGGCGATGTCGTAGACGATCGACGGGCTCGTGCGCTCGGCGAGTTTCTTCTTGTACTCCTTCTTGGACAGCGCCGCGTCCTCCTTGGAAATAGCGCCCTCGGCGACGGCCACGATGGTAAAGCGGCTGCCGGTCTCCATGCGATGCTCGATGGTCTTGATGACGTTATCCATGTCGTAGGGGATCTCGGGAATCAAGATGACATCCGCGCCGCCCGCGACGCCGGCGTATAGCGGGATCCAGCCAACCTTGTGGCCCATGATCTCGATAACGAACACGCGGCCGTGGCTCGAAGCGGTGGTGTGAATGTCGTCGATGCACTTGGTGGCGACGTCGATGGCGCTCGTAAAGCCAAACGTCAGCTCGGTGCCCCAGGTGTCGTTATCGATGGTCTTAGGCAGGGCGATAACGTTGAGGCCCTCTTCGCGCAGACGGTTGGCGGTCTTGGTGGAGCCGTTGCCGCCCAGCATAAACAGGCAGTCGAGCTGCAGCTTATGATAGGTGTGGACCATTGCCGGCACCTTCTCGACGCCGTCGGCCTCGGGAATATCCAGGCGCTTGAACGGCGTACGGCTCGTGCCCAGGATGGTGCCGCCACGGGTAAGGATGCCGCTAAAATCGGCGGGCGTCATGACGCGGAACCGGCTGTAGATAAGGCCCTGGTAGCCGTCCTCAAAACCATAGATCTCAATAGGCTCTTCGCTATTGGTCATAAGCGTTTTGACAATGCCGCGCATGGTGGCGTTGAGCGCCTGGCAGTCGCCGCCACTGGTAAGAAGACCGATCCTAAGCATGATGAATCCTTCCGGGCAAGTTATAACATGCGCATAAGTTTACCCCCGCACACTGTTGATACGGGGGTAAAACGTGTTAGCTCAAGCGTATAGAAATGTAAACAACGTCAGGCGAGCGTAAGGTCGACGAGCCTGGGTCCTTACAGTGCGAAGGCGTCGACGTCGCCCCAGTGGCGGCGCAGCGTAATGGCGGCGGCGGGTTCGGTATTGTCAAAGACGACCGACCATTGCGTATTGCTGGTGATGTCTTTCGGATTGGGTTCTTGCGCTGCAGCGCGTAGGGCCTTCCAAGCGACTGCCTCGTCCTGGGCACCGACATGGGCGTCAAGGACATCGGCGATTGCGATGGCGCGCTCTTCACCATGGCCCAGCTCGCCATTCTTTTGGTTGGGCAGCACTTCGTCGCCATAGCAGGCGTAGAAGTTCGTAACCTGGCGTACAGGAGTCGCTTTGAAAGCACGGTCC
This sequence comes from uncultured Collinsella sp., assembly GCA_902470915.1. GTDB lineage: Bacteria > Actinomycetota > Coriobacteriia > Coriobacteriales > Coriobacteriaceae > Collinsella. Next base: position 28,536 of record CABRIB010000004.1, read on the forward strand.
GGATCGCGCGGATCCCACTCTACTACGCGCGCGTCACCGGCGGCGTCGTTGATAAAGAAGTGGTAATCGCGTCCTGCCATGGCGTGCATGTCGTAGGCGGAAAGCAGGTCGACAGCTTCTTGCGTGGTGGCGGCACGGTCGAGCACCAGGCGGATGGCGAGCGAGGTATTGATGACGGGGCGTTGCGTGTCCTGGTCACAGGGCTTGGAATCCAGGGTGAGTACGGCAATGGACACGCCGCATTCGTTAACACCGTCGAGCTGAGCAAACGGGCCCATGAGTGCGGCGGCACGTCCCGCGACGGAGTCAAGCGGAGTGTTATCGCCCAGGTTGTTAAGGGCGGCAAACCCGATGGAGGCATAGCCGCCGCGTGGGTGATTGCGCACCAGCAGCGCCGAGGTGTCGTCCTTAAAGTCGTAATTGCGACCGGTGCGCACGCGGTCTTCGGCATCTACGGCGACAAAAGCGTTGCAGGCAAACTGGGGCGCCTGGACATGTGCCGGCACGCCGGGCAGCACCTGCGCCATCACAGCATCGATGTAGGCCTGGTCGTCGCGCACATCGGCGGCGATGATGCAGTCGAGGTCGTAGTCGTAGGCGATGTCGATTGCATACAGGTCATAGCCATCCGCATAGCCGGTCAAGCGTTTGAGCGACGCGGCGGACTTGATTTGCTTGCGGTAAACGATGCCGGTGGCAGCGGCAAGGCCGACGGTGACTCCCGCGACACCGCAGGCGATGGCAATGTTACGTGGCTTCATGACGGCTCCTCTCGTCCTGTTAGCGCAATTGTCGCAAAAGGAGCGCGGGCATGATGGCTCAACTTGGTGAGCGGCGCGGAATTAAGCACGGAATGAAGAGTGCGGCGCTGGCGTGGCGGGGTATGCTGGAGGGGACCATCAACCCAGCGAAAGGGGAGAGCATGACGGATCAGGAAACGCCCGGGCGCGTGCACGTGACGGCCGACGATATCGAGGCCGCCAACGACCTTATCGACTTTATCGAGGCATGTCCCAGCATGTTCCATACGGCGGCGACCATTATGGCCGAGCTCGACGAGGCAGGCTTTACCTACCTGCCCGAGAACGCGGCGTGGGACATCGAGCCGGGCGGGCGTTATTACACGCAGCGCAACACCTCGAGCGTTGTTGCCTTTAAGGTGGGCGAGGACCTGGCCGCGACGTGGGGCGAGGACGGCGTTGCCGGTGACTATCATTTTCAGCTCACGGCGTCGCACAGCGATTCGCCGACGTTTAAGGTCAAGGCCGTGCCCGAGCTCGATGGCGCAGGCGAGACGCTGCGCCTGAACACCGAGGCCTACGGCGGCATGATCGACTACACCTGGTTCGATCGCCCGCTGGCGCTCGCGGGCCGCGTGCTGGTGCGCGAGGGCGACCGTATCGAGAGTCGTTTGCTCGCTACCGAGCGCGAGGTCGCTATTATCCCGAGCCTTGCCATCCACATGAACCGCGGCGTCAACGAGGACTTTGCTCCCAACCGAGCTGTCGACCTGTGCCCGCTCATCAGCGCCGGTGACCTTAAGCAGGGCGACTTTGATGCCCTGATCGCCGAAGAGCTGGATGTTGAGCCCGAACAAATTTTGGGTCGCGACCTGTTCCTGGTCAATCGTCAGGATGCACGCATCTGGGGCTGGGCCGACGAGTTTATCTCGACGCCCAAGCTCGACGACCTGGCCTGCGCCTACACCTCGCTGCAGGCATTTTTGGGTGCCGAGAACGCGCGCGACGTCTCGGTCTTCTGCTGCTTTGATAATGAGGAGGTTGGCTCCGAGACCAAGCAGGGCGCCATGTCGACGTTCTTGGCCGACGCACTGCGCCGCATTAACGGCTCGCTGGGCTTTGACGACGAGTCGTATCATCGCGCCCTTGCCGCATCGATGCTCGTGAGCTGCGACAACGCGCATGCCGTGCACCCCAACCATGCCGAGAAGTGCGATGCCCGCAACCAGGTGGTGCTCAACGGCGGCATCGTCATCAAAGAAGCCGCCAACCAGCACTACTGCACCGATGCCTTTAGCCGCGCGGTGTTCCAGGCCATCTGCGATGACGCCGACGTGCCCACGCAGGCCTTCGCCAACAAGAGTGACATGGCCGGCGGCTCCACCCTGGGCAACCTGTCGAACATGCAGGCGAGCATGCACGCCGTAGACGTGGGCCTGCCGCAGCTGGCCATGCACTCGAGCTACGAGACCGGCGGCGTGCGCGACGTGATGTGTGCCATCCGCGCCCTCACGGCCTTCTACGAGCGCAACCTCAACATCAACGGCGCCGAAAGCGTGGAGCTCTAAAACCTGCTAAAAGGGACAGGTTTATTATGCAGGTTTTATCTGGGCAAATGCCGCAAAGCCAACAGCTGGACAGAATTGTTATGACACCGCAGGTTGAGCAAGCGTCAGCGAGCGATGTCCAGAGCGAACAAGTTGGCATGAAAAAGGCAAGGCATAGACCTTCTGGTCATGCCTTGCCTTTTGAATGACAAATTGTCGCTCTGGGCGGCGCGTAGCGTCGACCGGTCCGCCGTTCGTTAGAACGGCGGAACCCTAATGTTCGATCCAACAGCGCAGGGTCTCGCCGGCTTGCAGGTGACGCAGATTCTCTGCGGCAATGTCGACCACATTGTTGAGCGTGGCTGCCAGGTGGAACCAGCCGGAGACGTGCGGCGTGATGAGCATGTTGGGCGCATCCCACAGCGGGCTTGTTGCGGGCAGTGGCTCAGGGTCGGTGACATCGACCGCGGCACCGGCAAGGTGTCCGGACTCAAGAGCGGCAACCAGATCGTCGGCAACCACAAGATCGCCGCGGCCGCCGTTGGCAAAGAAGGCGCCCGGTTTCATCGCGGCGAAGAACTCGGCGTTCGCCAGGCCGCGGGTCTCGGGTGTGCTCGGCATAAAGGATGCGACGACGTCTGCCTCCGCCAAGCGCTCAGACAGGGCATCCATGCCGTCCATGTCCTCAAACACAATGGGGTAGACGAGCGGATGGCGCTTGATGCCGCGGACGTGCGCACCCATGCCACGGCAGAGCGTGGCAAAGTGGCCGCCGATATCGCCCGCGCCCAGCACCAGCACGTTGGCGTTTTTGAGCGAGGTAACCGGCCCCAAATCCTTCCAGCGATGCTCACGCTGCAGATCGTGATAGCCGGGCAGACGCTTCATCATAGACAGCACCATGGCAAACATGTGCTCGCTTACGGCCTGGCCGTAGGCGCCCACCGAGCAGGAAAGCTTAGCGTCGGCTGGCACGGTGCCGGCGGCCAAGTAATCGTCATAGCCCGCGGTCTGCAGTTGCAACAGCTGGAGATGCTCGCATGCTGTGAGCATGTCAGGGTCGATGTTGCCCAAGATCACGTCGGCATCGGCGACCTGTTCACGTGTGGCGGCGTCGGAGCTCGTGTAGATAAAGCCCTCGCCCGGAGCACTAGACTCAAGAATTGCGCGATGGCGGTCGTTGACGGGCAACATAACCAGAATGTTCACAAGCAGTCCTCTCCGCTCGACCTGCCAAAAAGGGACAGGTTTATTTTGGCAGGTTTTATCAGGCAAAACGTTCAAATAAAACGCCGGGCTTCGCGATGGTTAACATATCCATCGCGAAGCCCGGCGCATCCACGGCTACCAGCTCAGCAGTTCGTAACCATCCTCGGTCACCACGAGCTGTACCTCGCACTGGGCCGAATCGCTGCCGTCCTTGGTGCGCACGCACCAGCCGTCGCCCTTGCTGATCTTAATGTCGGGCGCTCCGGCGTTGACCATGGGCTCGATGGTAAAGACCATGCCCGGGGCCATGATGGTGTCCACATCGGGTGCCTCGGTGGTAAAGCCCACAAACGGGTCCTCGTGGAACTCCTTGCCAATGCCGTGCCCGCCGTACTCGCGCACCACGCTAAAGCCAGCGTTCTCGACCGTCTTTTGCACGGCCTCGGCCATAACGGACAGCGGCAGCCACGGCTTGACGGCGGCCAGACCCGCCTCCACGCTGGCACGGGTGACTTCGACCAGGCGCTGGCGCTCGGCCGAGACCTCGCCGATGCAGAACATGCGGCTCGAGTCGCTAAAGTAGCCGTCTAAGATCGTGGAGCAGTCCACGTTGATGATATCGCCCTCGTGCAGTACGTCCGTATCGCAGGGGATACCGTGGCAGACCACGTCGTTGATCGAGGTGCACACGCTCTTGGGGTAGCCCTCGTAGTTGAGGTCGGCCGGCGTGCCACCGTGCTCGACGGTGTAGTCGTAGATCATCTGGTCGATCTGGTTGGTGGTCATGCCCGCGGCGATGTGCTCGCCTACGTAGTCGAGCACGCCCACGTTGATGGCGGCGGAGCGCTTGATGCCCTCGATATCGGCGGGCGTCTTGTAGAGCGTGCGGGGCAGAACCTCCCAGCCCTCTTCCCACAAGCGCTCGAGGCGCTCGTCGAAGGCGCTATGGCATTTCTTGTATTTCTTACCGCTGCCGCACCAGCAGGCGTCGTTGCGGCCGGGTACGGGTCCGTTGTCAAACATGGCTAACTTCCTTTCATCCGCAGCTAGTATAGCCCACCCACGCGTCCATAAAAGTTGCGGTGATATAGTTCCGATTTAAGCGGTTTAACAGCATAAATAGGAACTATATCACCGCAACTGATGGAGCGGGATGGCGGACACTGGCTGCTGCGTGGTTTTGCTAGTAGCTCACCTGGCAGGGAATGCCGAGGGCGCGCACGCGTGCAGCGATCGTGTCGAGCGCCTCGGGCGCTGCTTTGGCAAGGCCGGCGACCGGTGTCTCGCGCGCTACCGTGTAGATGGTTGCTTCTTGTGGGCGAATGCGCTCAAGCGCCACGAGCCAGGGGGCAACGTACTCCTCGCTGGTGTTGTCGATGAGCTTGCCCTGATACTCGCCGGTCAAAAAGATCGTCTGGATAATAACGTGACCGCCAAAGCTTGCGAACGTCTCGATCTGGTGCTCGACGTCGTAGGGGCCAACGGGCTGGTCGAGCAGCTGGATAAACGCCGGGTCGATGGTATCGAGCTTGAGGATGTTGTCGTCGACCATCATGAGCGCGTCGTGCACCTCGGGGCGGTCGGCGCGCGTGCCGTTGGAGAGCACGGCGATCTTGGAGTTTGGGGCAAGCTCGTCGCGCAACGCGACGGCGCCGGCGATGGCCTGCGGAAACTCCGGTGCGGCAGTGGGCTCGCCGTTGCCTGCGAAGGTGATCACATCGGGGAGCTCGCCCTCGGCTGCCATCTCGCGCAGCTTTGCCTCGAGCGCGTCGAGTACCACGGCAGCTGTGTTGTACGGCTCATGGCAGGGGCGCTCGGCGTTGAGGCCGTTTTCGCAGTACATGCAGTCGAACGTGCAGATTTTGCCGCTGGCCGGCATCATGTTGACGCCGAGCGAGAGACCAAGGCGACGGCTGCGAACGGGCCCAAAGATGGGGCTGGCATTCAAAAACGTAGACATAGGCATATGCTCCTCAAGACAATTGTGCCTAAGCATAGCATCGGCTCCAAAGCAGGGTGCGGGCTCTTGCTTTACAAGTTTCGTTTTTTCACGTCGCTCATTATGCCGTGTCATGAAAAGCCTCGGGTCGGGTAAAGTTAATCTGTTAACAAGGCGTAAGGCAATGCGGGTCCATCCAACCGCACTGACGTGCAACTGGATGAGCATTGATGATGGGGGCACAACATGGATTTTACGGTCGAGAATGCGGGCACCACGATTGCCTGTCGCGAATATGCCGGCCCGGATGTGTCGCCTGATACTCCTGCCTTGGTGTGCGTGCACGGCGCTTGTGTCGACGGCACATTTTTTGACGGTATCGCTTGTGAACTCAGTCGCAACTACCGCGTAATTGCCTACGACCGCCGCGGCTGCGGTGGCAGCAGCGATGCGGCAGACGACAGCTATGATCTTGCCGTTCAGGCCGCCGACCTGCAAGCCGTGATCGAACACGTTGGCGCTCCGGCAAATGTGCTTGCGCACAGCGCCGGTACGTTGGTGGCGCTGGAGCTTCTTCGCATCGAACCCCATCTCGTCTCCCGTGCGATTCTGCATGAGCCGGCTGTGTCGGCCGAAGGCGTCGGTATGGGCGCAGCTCCGGTTTTGCTCGATATGATTGCGGCTGGAAAGGTTTCAAGGGCGCTCCGGCTTTTCTTGGGAGCTCTCGGCGACTTGGACCCCGAGGCTCTCGGGACGACTGAAGCGGAAGTCAAACATGCCCTGCGCAATGGTCGTTGCTTTATGGCCAATGAATACGGAACAAATATGACATATGCTCCCGACTGGGAGCGCGCCCGCGCGTCAAAGGCGGTGTCGGCCGTGTTCTTGGGCGAGCTTTCGGTCGGTACACCCCGCGAGGCTGGTACGCGAGCGGCTGCCGAATATCTCGATTGCCCCCTTGTGACGATCCCGGGCGCGCATAACGGTTTGCGCGATCGCCCCGTTACGGCGGCAAACGCCGTTCACGATGTCTTGGAGCGTTAGCACGCTCGATGACCTGCGGGGAGGGGGACTGTTGGCGTTTCGTCATTGTTAACGAATGCGCCAATAACCACGCGCCCGCGGCTCCATTACCACCGTTTGCCAGGTCATAAAAATGTAACAGCATTCATGTGCTTACCTGCATCGGCAAGGTGTTACCCTTGTAGCATTTGGAACCCACCGCTACCATGCGAAACTATCGAAAGGGCCCCATATGCTCAATAATCACGAGGTCAATCTAACCGACGAGGAGGCTGCCGCTGAGGTCGCCCGCGTCGCGAAGACCTACCCCGTGGTGCGTTTGCTGTCGGCCGATCAGATTAAGAGCGAGCCTAACTGCCTGCTCGCCGGCGATTGCTGCCCTTGTCTGCGTCAGTCGAGTCTTGAGGCTTTGGCAGACTCCGATGAGGTGTCGGAGCAACTGCTCAACGATGGTGTTGAGTACCGCGCTCGCCTACGCCCTCTAAAGGTCGAGGGTGAGCCTCGTGTCTTGCTGATGGTGCGTCCGATCGATGAACAAGAAGCTACAGAAGAGGACCTTGTCTACACCGACGTGCTGACGAGTGTGCGCAATCGCCGATATTACGAGGAAAAGCTCCGTAGCGCCCGCATGAAGGCCGGCGTTGCAGTGATCGACCTTGATGATTTTAGGGTCTTCAACGATACGTGTGGTCGTCATGCCGGCGACCTTGCGCTCGGTGCTGTGGCGACGGCCATACGCAGCGGAATTCGTTCGACTGACGAGCTCGTACGCTATGGCTGCGACAAGTTTGTGGCCGTCATGCCCGATATTCCCTCCGATGACTTCGCCCGTCGCCTGCGTCAGGTATCCGATGCCGTTCGTTCCGCGATTATTCCGGGCCATGAGCACGTGAGTTTGACGGCATGTGTTGGTGGCGTTCGCATTCATGGCGAGACGGTTGATGAGGGCGTTGGCCGCGCTGTCCAGTTGCTGAGCCGTGCCAAGGCAAAAGCCGGTACGGTCGTGACCGATGGCGATTTCATCGAGGCCTTCCAAAGCGAAAAACCTTTGGTGCTTATCGTCGATGACTCCGAGATGAACCGAGCCATTCTCAACGAGATGCTCAAGGACGAGTATTGCATCCTCGAGGCTGATAACGGTCGTACGGCGCTCGATATGGTCGACCGCTATGGCGATGAGTTGTCGCTCGTGCTGCTGGACATTGTCATGCCGGGCGTGAGCGGCTTTGAGGTACTGGCCGATCTGTCGCGCCGATCGGTTGTTGACAATCTGCCTGTCATCATGATTTCGAGCGAAGAATCCGACGATGTGGTTCTGCGCGCGTACGAGCTGGGCGCCTCGGACTATATCAGCCGCCCGTTTGACGCCCGTGTCGTGCGCCGTCGTGTAAGCAACACTATCCGTCTGTACGCCAAGCAGCGCCGCCTGACGAGCCTGCTGTCCCAGCAGTACAACGAGCGCGTCAAGAACAGTCGCATGCTCATCGACATCATGGCCGGTGTCATGGAACTTCGCAACGGCGAGAGCGGCAGGCACGTTACGAATATCGAAAAGCTGACCGAGCTGCTGCTTGGCTGTCTAGTCCAGCGTAGCGACACCATTTCCCTCGACAACGAGGAACGCTCCACGATTGCCCTGGCTTCCGCGCTGCACGATATCGGCAAGATGGCGATTGACGATGCAATTCTCAACAAACCCGGACGCCTTACGTCCGAGGAGTTCGAGATTATGAAGACGCATACCACGATCGGCGCCAACATGCTGTTTGAGCTGGGTCGCCATCACGTCGGCAATGCGCTTATGGAATATGCGTACCAGATTGCGCGTTGGCACCACGAGCGATGGGACGGCAAGGGCTATCCCGATGGCCTTAAGGGCGACGATATTCCCATTGCCGCGCAGGTGGTCTCGGTGGCCGACGTGTACGATGCCCTGACGAGCGTGCGTGTGTACAAGGACGCTATTCCGCACAAGGAGGCGATCCAGATGATCCTGGACGGTAAGTGCGGCACCTTTAACCCGCTGTTGCTCGACTGTCTGCTCGAGGTGCAAGACCGTATTGCCGAGACGTTGGCACGCCCCGCCGACGTTGTCGCGTTTCCCACGATTTAGTTTGACCTAAGGAGTTTTAATCCATGATTTCCATGCGTGAGGCGTATGAGAAGATCGGCGCTAATTATGATGACGCGTGCGCTCGGCTGATGGGCGAGGAAATGCTTGCCCGCTTTGCCCTCAAGTTTTTGGATGACGAGAGCATGGACAAGCTGGAGGCCGCCATGGCGGCAGGCGACGCCGAAGGTGCCTTTATGGCAGCGCACACGCTCAAGGGCGTGAGCCAGAACCTGGGATTCGATAATCTGTACGAGCCGGCGGTCGTGGTGACCGAGGCGTTGCGCGGCGCCGCTGCCTCGACAAACGACTTCCAGAGGTTAAAGTCGGTTTCGAGCGTCTGCCAGGTGTACTCGGGATGCCATTGCACGCCCAGGCAGAAGGGTTGGCCTTCGACTTCGATGCACTCGGGCACGCCATCGGTTGCCTTGGCGACCAAGCGCGTGCTTTTACCCAGACGATCGATGCAGCAGTGGTGTGCGGAGTTGGTCTGGATAAGCCTGTGCCCGCCAAGCGCGCGCTCCAGCAACGAGCCCGGCACGACCTCGACGGGATGCACGGGGTCGTTGAGCACGTGGGTATGGCGCCACTGCGTGCGGCCCTCGCGCGCGCCCAGGCTTGGCACGTCCATGCACAGGGTGCCGCCGGTGGCGACATTGAGCAACTGCGTGCCGCGGCAGGTGGTAAAGAGCGGCTTTTTGGCGCGGAGCACCTCGCCGACCAGCTTAAACTCAAAGCTATCGCGGATCTCGCAGCAGAGGGTGGGGTCGTAGGGTCGATCATCGCCCCAACGTTTGGGATTGACATCGGGGCCGCCGGGAATGGCGATGCCGTCGGCGATATCGACGTAATGACGGATGACCTCAATGTCCTCGGTGATGGACATCTGCAGCGGCAGGCCGCCGGCGGCAAGGATGGCATCGACAAAGACGCTCGCAATCTCCTCGTTGGGGGAGAGCGTCTCGCTCAAATAGGGTTTCGCTTCTTCCCAGCGTGGTGCGACCAGGATGAGCGGACGGTCGGCGGGATCGACGTCGACGTGCGGAGTGTAGGACGATGAGGTGCGGGTTCCGATCATGGGCGTAGCTTTCGAATCCGGGTGGACATGGCACAGGGGTGGCGCGGAGCAAACGTTACTGATGAATTTGCCCGCGTGGCAATTGGGTTAGTGACCCTTGATGGAGTTGAGGAAGTCCTGGGCGCGCTTGGTCTGGGGGTGGTCGAAGAACTCGTCGGGCGTGCCGGTTTCCACAATCTGGCCGTCGGCCATAAACACGACGCGGTCGGCCACGCGGCGGGCAAAGTTCATCTCGTGCGTGATGACGATCATCGTCATGCCCTGCTGGGCCAAGCGCACCATGACCTCGAGTACCTCGTTGATCATCTCGGGATCAAGGGCGCTTGTGGGCTCGTCAAAGAGCATGGCCTTGGGCTGCATGGCGAGTGAACGGGCGATGGCCACGCGCTGCTGCTGGCCGCCCGAGAGCTGTGCGGGCACCTTATCGGCCTGCTCGGCAACGCCCACGCGGCTCAGCAGGTCCATGGCGCGCCCACGAGCCTCCTCCTTGGACACGCCCAGTACATCGACCGGCCCCAGCATGACGTTCTGCAGTACGGTCATATGCGCAAACAGGTTGAACTGCTGAAACACCATGCCCAGCTCGGCACGCATGCGGGCAAGATCCTTGCCCTCCTGCGGCAGGGGCTCGCCCTCGATGAGGATCTCGCCCGAGTCGATGGTCTCCAAGCGGTTGATGGTGCGGCACATGGTCGACTTGCCCGAGCCAGAGGGACCGATCACGACGACGACCTCGCCACGGTCGACCGAGAGATTGATGTCGTTGAGGACGTGCAGATCGCCATAGTGCTTATCGACGTGCTTGAGCTCAATCAGCGGCTGATTGCCGGTAGAAGAAGTGCTCTGTGCCATGGTGCTCGGCTCCTTATGACTCGAAATGGTAAAGCGTTAGCGGATGATGGTCGCGCCGGTCTTGTGCGAAACATAGACAGCGGCCTTGTTGATCGCGACGTTGATGAGGATGTAGATGACCGCGATTACCAGGTAGACCGACACGAGGGCATCGTAGTTGGTAATGAGCACGCGGGCGTTTTGCATGAGGTCGGGGTAGCTCACCACGTAGGCGACGGTGGTGTCTTTGACTACGACCACGAGCTGCGAAATCAACGACGGAATGATAAATCGAATAGCCTGCGGCAATACGATTTTAAAGGTGATTTTAGCCTTGGAGCTGTCTCTTATACACATCTGACGCTGCCGACGATACTCCTTGTGT
>CABRIB010000005.1 GCA_902470915.1 uncultured Collinsella sp.
ACGAGCGGGGGCTCCTGTCGTTTCCGTGCCCTCGGATTGGGTCATAGTGTCTGACTTCGCCAAAACATCGGCGTTGCCTTGATTCAAACTTGCCAAAAGGTAGTCGTTGGGGACGTTCTTGTTTGACTAGTCGTTTAAGAACGTCCCCAACGACTACTTGGGGACGGAGGAAAAGGGATCATTTTCCGAAACCTTTCCGCAACAATTTGCCCTTCGCGCTGCTCGACTCCGCTCGCAACGTCCCCTGCGCTACACTTAGTTGCACTGTGGCGCCGTTGCGCCGCGCCCGAACTAAGGGGGACACTCATGAAGAACACTCAACTGCTGCTGATTAACGATATGTGCGGCTACGGCAAGGTCGCGCTTTCCGCCATGCTGCCGGTGCTGTCGCACATGGGCTACCGTATCCATAACCTGCCGACGGCGCTCGTTTCCGACACGCTCAACTACCCCAAGTTCTACATCCACGACACCACCGAGTACGTGCGCCAAAGCCTCGCTATCTGGGAGGAGCTCGGCTTTGAGTTCGACGCCATCTCGACCGGCTTTATCGTGACCGAGGAAGAGACGCGCATCATCTCGGACTTTTGCCACCGCCGTGCGCAAAAGGGCACCAAGGTGTTCGTTGACCCCATCATGGGCGACAACGGCAAGCTCTATGCGGGCGTGCCCGAGTCCACGATCGGTCTCATGAGGCACCTGCTCGAGTGCGCCGACTACGCGGTTCCCAACTACACCGAGGCCTGTTTGCTCACCGACACGCCTATCGTCGAGCAAATTACGCCCGATGAGGCCCGCGCCCTTGTGGACGCCGTGCGCGAGCTGGGTGCCAAGTCGGTGGTCATTACGAGCGCCGTAGTCAATGGCACGAACGCGGTTATCGGTTACGACCATGTGGCGGGGGAGTACTTTACGATTCCCTTTGAGCTCATTCCGGTCTATTTCCCGGGCACGGGCGATACGTTCTCGGCGGTGCTCGTCGGCCGCGTTATGGCAGGTTGGAGTCTGCAGCGCGCGACGTCCGATGCCATGCGTGTGGTGGCTGAGCTTATCGAGCGCAATGCCGACCAAGAGGACAAATCGGCCGGCCTTCCCATCGAGGCCTGCCTGGATGTGATCGACCATGAGTAACGCCGACGAGGGCGGCATCAAGCCTGCGGGCGAGAACAAGCCGCTCGGTGCGCCGCGGGGCAAGCGTCCGCGTATCCGCGTGAGCTGCGTGGACCAGCTGGGGACGTGCCGCTGCCACCATGGTCACAAGCCGGGCGACGTCTTCGACTTCGACCGCGATCGCGGCAAGATGTGCGCCATGGCCTGTCACGTGGGCTTTCCCTATATCGACATTCTGCGCTATGGCGGAACTGTGCCCGGCAACGAGCCCGGCACGGCAAAGTTCTGCTGCCCCGAGGTCGATACGCTGAACGTCTGGCTTGCCGAGATCGTCGACGAGTAGTTGAGCGCAATGTGGCAAAGGGACAGTCCATTTGCCACATTCGCCGGTGGTGCCCCTTCTTTTTTGCTTATAATCTCAAATCTCTGCATTTCATCCGATTTTAGGTTCTAAAAATTATGCGTTTCATCGATAATTAAGCGTATAAAACTTTGCATTTCATTTGATGACACTGAGGGGGAGCCTATGCTGCGCAGGAAAATAGCGGCAGAGCTGGAGCGTTGGCTGAAGTCTTCCGAGCAAAAGGCCTTGTTCATTACGGGTTCTCGCCAGATTGGCAAAAGCTATTCGATTCGCGCATTTGGCAAAGCCAACCATGCAACCTACATCGAGCTTAACCTCATGGAAAACCGCCAGGCAAAAGATGCTCTTCTCGAGGCGCGGGATGCCGATGATTTCATCAGCAGGGTGACGCTTCTTTCAGGAAAGTCGATTGCGCCAGGCAAAACACTCGTGTTTATCGATGAGGTCCAAGAGGCCCCCGACATCATGACGATGGCAAAGTTCCTTGTTGAGGACGGGAGGTGCCGTTGGGCGTTTTCGGGGTCAATGCTCGGGACTCAGTTCAAGGGCGTCAGGTCCTATCCCGTGGGGTATGTCCACGAGCTTAGGATGTTCCCGCTCGATTTTGAGGAGTTTTGCTGGGCAATCGGGGTGAGCGAGGGGGCTCGCCAAACGATACGTGACGCGTGTATCAGCGAGAGGCCCATTCCTGATTACATTCATGACGCGATGATGGCAAACTTCAGGACCTATACCGTTGTCGGCGGAATGCCGGAGGTCGTGCAGCGTTTCCTTGACACGCAGGGCGACCTTGCCTCTGTTCGTCAGCTACAGTCAGAGCTCAACGAACAGTACCGGCGGGATATCTCCAGGTATGCAAGCGGGCGAGCCCTTCAGGTGCAGAGCATCTACGATCAGCTCCCTATTATGCTCGAGGGCGAAAACAAGCGCTTCGTGCTCAATTCCATTGATCCCAAGGCTCACTACGAGAAGTATCAGCGAGATTTTGTATGGCTTGTCGATGCCGGCGTTGCTCTCAAAGCCGATATCGTAACAGAGCCAAAATCGCCCCTGCTCAAGACGGCACGGCCATCGCAGTTCAAGCTCTATCAATCGGATACGGGCATGTTGATGGCGCGCTACCCCGTTGGAGTCGCCCAAGCGGCGTATCTTGATGGCAAGGAGCCCAATCTGGGCGGCATTTACGAAAACGTGGTGGCCCAGCAGCTGGCTGCCCAAAATCGCCAGCTTTACTACTATCAGACAAAAAAGCGCGGTGAAGTGGACTTTGTGGTCGATGGACCGGATGGGACGGCTGTTCCGATCGAGGTTAAATCGGGCTCCTATTACCACGCGCACGCAGCGCTCGGTCATGTGCTTGATACGGCTGAATATGGCGTAAGGCTCGGGATTGTTTTCTCGAGAGGCAACGTTGAGCGCAACGGAGCAGTTCTCTATTTGCCGCTATATGCGACCTGGGCTCTTTCGGATGTTTTGGGCGACTCCTGCGCCGAGGGGATAAAGCTGGAGGTCAAGCCGGTCTAGGGCTAGCCCCTTTGTCACATTCATGAGCGTGGGTTTTCTCCCGTTTAGAGCGCACTTGAACGCTCAAAGTGGGAGAAAACCCACGCTCATTTTTCATGTGGAAGATTATCCGCGCTTGTTTCGCGCCGAAGGCGTGGCCCGCGACCTCGCTTGCCTACAGCTGCTCGAGCATGGCCGTGCAGCCGGCGAGCACGTCGCGGTACGTGGCATCGAAATTGCCGGTGTACCAGGGATCGGCCACGTCGCCGGGGCGCTCGGTCCAATCGAGCAAGCGCGTAATCTTGCCGTCGGGGTCGTCGCCAAAGATGCGACGCAGGCCACGCGCGTTCTCGTCGTCCATATAGACAATGTGGTCCCAGTCGCCATACTCCGCGCGACGTACCTGACGTGCACGATGTGCGACGACGGGAATCCCGACTTCGCGCAGCTTGGCAACGGTGCCGTGGTGTGGCGGGTTGCCAAGCTCCTCGGTCGAGGTCGCGGCGGAATCGATGACAAACTCCGCCTCGCGCCCGGCGCGGTGCACCAGCTCGGTAAACACCGACTCGGCCATCGTCGAGCGGCAGATGTTCCCATGGCAGATAAACAGTACGCTTTGCATAGGGCGATACCTTTCATATAGAAGGCTGCTAAAGAGTCGAAGCCGGGCGCATACCAAGTTTTATTTCTTGGCCAGTTTGAAGTAGCGCTCAAATATCAATTCGAAAACGTAATAGAACATCAATCGGCTGTCGAGGTCCATGCTGCCCAAGCGGATTTCTTTTTGCACGGTGTAGATAGGGTAGTCGGCTAGTTTCGAGAGAGAATTTCGAGAAAAGCCGGTGAGCGTGACGACCTTGCATCCGCGCGTTTTGGCTATCGATGTGGCGTCAATAGACACCTGCGTCTCGCCGCTTACGGAAACGCTGAAGACCAGGTCGTTTTTGCCGAGGAGTTCTGCGTAATGCCTCATGACATGGCGTTCACTGAGCGTATCGGTGTTCTTGCCCATTATTTTGAGCTTTTCAGCCATTTCGAGGCACGGGTACTTCGAAAAGCCCGAGCAGAAGAACACGATATGCGAGGCGTCCTGGATAAGACTCACGACCGAATCGATGACCCGGTCGTTAAGCAGATCTTTGGTCTGTACGAGCTGGGTATCAAGAGGAAGCGCCTCGATAGTGAATCGATTGCGGTCGAGCGAGGCGGAATACGATTGTTTGAGCTCTGTAAACCCCGAGAAGCCAAGCTTGTGGGCAAGCCTGACGATTGTATTGGGAGCGACGAAGAACCGTTCAGCAACGCTCTTAAGCGTGACATCGTCAATATCATCACGCAGCTCGATGATGTAGCGCATGATCTCGCTTTCGAGATCGTTGAGCTTGCTCTCGCCAGCTCGCACATGATCATAAAAAGATTCTTGATCTTTCATAAGATGTTTCAGCCCCTCGCACCTCGTCGTATATATGGTACCGCTTTGTGTTGCCAGGTGAGAAATCGGTAATCGGTCAAGATTGCCTATTGCCCATGAACTGGGCAAACGCG
This sequence comes from uncultured Collinsella sp., assembly GCA_902470915.1. Taxonomy (GTDB): domain Bacteria; phylum Actinomycetota; class Coriobacteriia; order Coriobacteriales; family Coriobacteriaceae; genus Collinsella. The sequence continues at coordinate 4,523 of CABRIB010000005.1, forward strand.
CGTGTCTGCCTACACATATCTGTGTCGTGAGCGAAATCATGTGTCCCCGTTTCGCATTGGCCCACACGGGGACTCTCAAATGACCTTATGTCGCAAAATATCAATCGAAACGAAGCAAGCCGAGGACAACCGCGGAGCCCAAGGTCTTCGAGAACACCGATCAGCCAACCCTGGAGGGACGGAACATGAAGGATAAGCTCAATATTGTGATCGTTGGCGGCGGCTCCACGTGGTGCCCTGGCATTCTTAAAGCCCTGACCAAGCACATGGACATTCTGCCGCTGAACCGCGTGATGCTCTATGACATCGATGCCGAGCGTCAGCGTCCGATCGGCGAGTTTGGCAAGATCCTCTTCGCCGAGGAGGAGCCCGGTGTGGAGTTTGGTTATACCACCGATAAGGACGAGGCTTACACCGACGTCGACTTTGTGCTCTGCCAGATTCGTACCGGCGGCTACGAGATGCGTAGCAAGGACGAGAAGATTCCGCTGCATATGGGAATCATCGGCCAGGAAACGGTGGGCCCCGGCGGCATGGCTTACGGTATGCGCTCCATGCATGACATGGTTGAGATCGTCAACGACGTTCGCGCTCATAGCCCGGAGGCGTGGATTATCAATTACACCAATCCGGCTGCTATTGTGGCATATGGTCTCGAGCGCGTCCTGCCCGATGAGCATCGCGTTCTCAACATCTGCGACCAGCCTGTCAACCTCATGCGCTCTTACGGTCGCCTGCTCGGTCGCGATATGAGCAAGACGGAGCCCGTGTACTTTGGTCTCAATCACTTCGGTTGGTTCAAGCACATCTACGATGAAGAGGGCCATGACCTCGTCCCGCAGATTAAGGAGTACACGGAGAAGAACGGCTTCCTTCCTGCCGATGCCGAGCAGCGTGACCAGTCCTGGCTCGACACCTACGCCATGGTCAAGGACATGCTCGAGGACTTCCCCGACTATCTGCCCAACACTTATCTGCAGTACTATCTGTATCCCGAGTACAAGGTCGCTCACCTCGACCCCGACTACACTCGTTCCGACGAGGTCATCAACGGTCGTGAGAAGCGCGTGTTCGCCGAGTGCGAGCGTGTTGCCAAAGTCGGCACCGCAAAGAACTCCTCGGTTGTGCAGAACGATGCTCATGGCGATATGATCGTGGAAATCACCTCGGCCATTTATCGCAACACCAATAAGACCTTCATTGTCATCGTGCCCAACAACGGCATTATCGAGGGTATGCCCGATGACGCCATGGTCGAGGTCGCGGCAAGCGTGGGCGCCAATGGCCCGCAGCCCTACGCTGTCGGTAAGATCGGCACCTTCTATCGCGGTCTTATGGAGAACCAGTACGCCTATGAGCGCCTGACTGTTGAGGCTTGGATGGAGGGTTCCTACGAGAAGGCCCTGCAGGCACTCACACTTAATCGTCTGGTCGGTGACGCAAAGAAGGCGCGTAAGGTGCTCGATAAGCTCATTGAGGCCAATAAGGATTACTGGCCGGAGCTTAAGTAGCTAGTTCTACAGCGCATGATAACTGTTATGGGGCGTGTGGATTGTAGAGCTGCACGCCCCGTTTCTTTAAGAGGGGTATCCCATGAACAAAGACGAGCTGCTGGCAAAGTTCCAGCGCCTGGGCAAAGTCCTCATGACGCCTGTCCTGATCCTGCCAATCGCCGGCATCCTTCAGGGCTTTGGCAATGCCTTTACCAGCCCCACCCTTACGGCAGCTGTTCCCTGGCTTGCTGCTCCGGGCTTTGCGATTTTCTTTTCGATTCTTAAGGCCGCAGCCGGCATCGTTATGAACAACATCCCGGTTATCTTCTCGATTTGTCTCGCCTATGGCTTCGCCAAGTCCGAGAAGGCTACCGCGGCGCTTTGTGGCTTTTTGGGCTACATGTGCATGAACTCCGTGATGGGCACGTTCCTTACGGCGACTGGCGTTATCGATCCCGCGAATCTTACGACGGGCCAGAGCACGATCCTCGGTATCACCACGCTCGACACTGGCGTTATCGGCGGTCTTCTGGTGGGTGCAATCGTCGCATGGTTGCATAACCGTTACTACAAGATTGAGCTGCCTGCCGTGTTCTCCATCTTCAACGGCACGCGCTTTATTCCGGCGGTGACGCTGCTCTCATGCAGCATCCTCGCATTGGTCATGTCCTTTGTTTTCCCGTTTATTCAGAACGCTCTCGGTGCGCTGTCCGAGTTCATCAAGACTACGGGTGCCTTTGGTGCATTTGTCTACGGCGCCGGCGAGCGCATGCTCCTGCCTTTTGGCCTGCATCACTTTGTCTATTTGCCGTTCTTCTTCACGTCGCTCGGTGGCGTCGAGACCATCGACGGCCAGACTGTTCAGGGCGCTATCAATAGCTACAACGCGATCCTGGGCTCTCCCAGCACGCCGTTTAACATCGAGGTCAGCCGTTTTGTCATGAACGGCAAGGTTATCTTCGCCATGTTCGGCCTGCCCGGCGCTGCACTCGCCTTCTACAAGACGGCACTTCCCAAGAACAAGAAGAAGACCGCTGCGCTCATGATCGCCATCGTGGTGCCTTGCATCCTCTCCGGCATTACCGAGCCGCTCGAGTACTCCTTCCTGTTCATCGCGCCCATCCTCTACGTGTTCCACGCTCTCATGGCTGGTCTTGCCTATGCGCTGACCTATATCCTGCAGTTCAACGTGGCCGGTTCCGCGTCCTTCGGCGGCCCGCTCCTGTCGTTGATCTTTAACGGCATTATGGGTGCAGCTAAGGGCTCCAACTGGCAGGTTATCCTGTTCCTCGGCCCCATCTACTTCGTGGTGTACTACTTCGTCTTCAAGTTCATCATTCTTAAGAAGGGCCTTAAGACCCCCGGCCGCGAGGAAGAGTCCGACGATGAGGCCGAAAAGGCTCCCAAGACCGTGATCAGCGACCTCATCCCCGCCATCGTTGAGGCAGTGGGCGGCGACAACAATATTAAGTCTGTCGAGGCCTGCTTCACCCGTCTTCGCATCCAGCTCAATGACTGTGACAAGGTGGTTGATGACGCCGAGTTTACCGAAAAGCTCGAAGCGCGTGGTATCGTGCATGTTAACGGCGGCGTGCAGATTGTCTACGGCAACATGGCTTCTAACTACGCAACCCAGATGCGCGAGCTGCTGGGCATGGAGTAAACGCCCCATATATCTATAAAATCCGGTGTAGAAGGCGGCGGCAGACAATGCGTCTGTCGCCGCCTTTGAGTTACCCCACGCGCATTTCGTGTACTTCGGATACACGAAATCGTAGAAAAGCGTGTATCTGAAGTACACGAAATTGCACTGCTGAAGCTTCCGGGCGGATAAACATACTCATATTGGGCGGTTCACCGGTTGCTCGCCACCTTGGGCTATGTTCGCCCCTATGCCTGCATCCGGGGCCGTGCTGATTGACGACGGCGCTCCCAGCGAGCCAACTTAATCGTCACCAGTGTGAGCGCCCAGGCCACAAGCGAGAACGCGGCGCCCACGGCGCCCACGTGCGCAATGCCAACGCTGCTTACCACGGCGCCGCCCACTGCGGTGCCAAACGAGATGCCGACGTTAAACGCCATGGGCTCCACCGAACTTGCGAGTACCATCGACTTGGGATGGCGGCTGCGTGCCACGTCCATAAAGTGCGTGATGCACGACACCGAGAACAGGTACATGAGCAGCGCCAAGCTAAAGACAAAGACCAGCGCGAGCGGCATGGTGCCGCCCACAGCAAACAGCCCGAGCAGCGCCGCAGCCTGCAGCACAAACGTCACAAGCAGCGCCTTCATGCCAAAGCGCGCATCGATCCATCCGCCCAGGATGTTCGAGATCAGGCAGAACACGCCGTAGGCCATAAGCGTGGTACTGGCTTCGACCGTGCCCATGCCCAGCACCTGCTCAAGATAAGGCGTCACGTAGCCGTAGAACACATAGACCGAGCCCACGCCAAACAAAAAGATGAGCATGCCGGTGATGATGCTCGGCTCGCGCAGCAGCCCCGCCTGCTCGCGAAAGGTGGCGGGCTCGTCGGTTTGCCCAGCGCGCGGCATAAACGCCACGAGCGCTCCGCAGATCAAAACGGCAAAGGTAAGTGTGCCGTACATGGCCACGTGCCAGTCGAGCGTGTCGGCCACAAACTTGCCGATCGAAGTGACAAAGACCATTGCCACGGAAAACGCACCATATACCACCGAGATTGCAAGCGAAGTTTGCTGCGGGGACAGCAACTCGGGGATGTACGTCACGCCCACGGCGAGCAGCGCACCTGAGACAGAGCCCAGGACAATGCGCGAAATAAACAGCACCTGGAAGTTGGGCGCCAACGCCATGACCAGGTTGCCAAGCACAAAGACGATGCTGTAGCACACGAGCAGCTGGTAGCGGCGGAAGCGTCCCGTGCTGAGCGCAAGCACCGGCGTAGCGATAGCGTAGACGAGCGCGAACACGCTGATGAGCTGGCCCGCAGTGGCAAGTGAGATGCCGAGCTCTGTCGCCAGGTCGCTCTCGATGCCGATGACCACGAACTCCGAGCAGCCGAGCGAAAATCCCAACAGCACGAGCAGCGCCAGGCAGAGCTTGGTGTGCACGGGGGAGAGCGCGGCGGCGGTTGACTTGCTTTTAGGCGTGGTTGCGGCGGTCAAGGTTGTCACTCCAATGTCGCATGAATAAGCGGGATTCAATCCCTGCAACTCTAACAGAATGTGACAAAGAGACAGTCCCTTTGTCACATTGCGCTGCCAGCCAGTCGCCCAAACCATCACAACATTCGGCAAAAATCTCGAAATCGAGGAAAAGCGTCGAATGTTGTGACGGTTTTCCTGTCTGTGCCGACGAGCTCCAGCGCCGTCTGGGGGTATAAGGCTAACAAGTGTTTATTTGCGAGGCCTAAGGGGCGCCCCGTATGGATATCGATAACTTTGAATGGTGGTATAGCGAGGGCGAGGCTCCGGACGAGGAGTGGGACGAGCCCGCGCCGTGTGACGTGTCGAGCGACGAGGACGAGACCGGCAACGATGCCGTCGAGACGGACGCCGCTCCCGACTCCGCCGAGCCCCTGACCTTTGAGCAGGCTTGGGCCCAAGCCGAGGCCGACGAGGCTAAGGCCGATGCCACGGCCACACTCGGTGAGCCGGCGGACATGTCCATCTCGCCGGCCAAGACCCCGCAGCCGCGCCATAACATCGACCCCGGCAGCACGGCGTCCTTCAGCATACTCGACGTGCCCGCGCGGGGTGCTCAGGCGCCTGCGCCCACGCATCGCCCCGACCTGGCTCGCGAGGAAGACGCGGGCCGCCGCTCTCCGCTCGGTCCCATCCTCATCGCCTTCATGGCCGGCGTCATCGCTTGCTCGGCGATCGGAAATGTCTGGAGCCATGTGGAGCAACAGCGCAAAGATGCCGCCAAGGTCGAGATGTCTGTCGAGCAATCGCTCAGCCGCACGCGCTCGGTGCATGTGTCGGTCGAGGTCAAGGACGGTGCGACATGGGACACCGCCCGCGGCGATAGTCAGATGCTCATCCACATCGTGGGCCGCACGCTCAGGGGGCAGGCGATTGACGAGTATCAATATGTCAACTCCGCTGGCGACGGCATCGAACTCAAGCCCGGCGACTACGAGCTCACGGTCGACGAGCCGCCCGTCGCCACCGATGGCACGCGCTTCCGCGCCTCAAAGCGCATGGTCCCCGTGAGCTTTAACTCGCAGGCGCCCGATACGGTCGACAGCACACCGCAGGGCGGGTTCGACCTTTACGCAATCGCTCAATAACTGCGCCTGCCGTCTCTCCGTGCCGCCAAGAGTGGCACAATAGCCCTCGACACTGTTGTTTACTTTTGGAGGAAGTAGCATGTCCACCGTCACCACCATCAAGCGCGGCGGCCTCACCGCGGCCATCGATTCCATGGGAGCCCAGCTCACGAGCCTTGCCCTCGACGGCAACGAGTATCTATGGCAGGGCGATCCCGCCTTTTGGGGCAAGCACGCGCCCATCCTGTTCCCCATCGTGGGATCGCTGCGCAACAACACAGCGACGTCTGCGACTGGCACCTGCGAGATGCCGCGTCATGGCCTCGCGCGCATCGTCGAGCACAAGCTGGTCGAGGTCTCCGAGGACGGCTCGTCCGTCACCTACGAGATCACCGATACGCCCGAGTCGCTCAAGGCTTTCCCCTTCCACTTTAAGCTCAACATGACCTATGCCCTGACTGGTGACGCCACGCTCACGCAGACCTTTGCCGTCACCAATACCGGCGATGTGGACCTGCCGTTCTCGGTGGGCGGCCACCCCGCATTTAACGTGCCCGCCCCCGGTGCCGAGGACGAGGCGTTCGAGGATTACGAGCTGGCGTTTACCGAGGCTTGGACGAACGAGGCTCCCATCATCACGCCCGACGGTCTTATGACGTTTGAGGGCAGCTATAAGGCTCCCGACAACTCGGACGTGCTGCCCATCACGCACCGCAGTTTCGATAACGATGCCATCATGTTCACCGATACTCCGGGCTCCACGCTCACGCTGCGCGGCCGCAAGTCGGGCCACGGCGTCAAGATCGACTTTGAGGGCTTTAAGTACATTGGCGTGTGGTCTGCCGCCAACGACGCTCCGTTTGTGGCGCTCGAGCCCTGGACCGGTCATACCACCATGGACACCGAGGACGATGTCTTTGAGCACAAGGTCAACACCATCACCCTGGCCCCGGGCGAGACGGACAAGCGCAGTTTTAGCGTTACCTTGCTCTAGAGGTTCCGTCGCTCGGTCGATGCTGCGCGTCGTCCAGAGCGACAAGTTGTCATTCAAAAGGCAAGGCATAGACCTTCTGGTCATGCCTTGCCTTTTTCATGCCACTTGTTCGCTCTGGACGTCGCTCGCCGGCATTGCCAAAACATCGGCGTCCCCAATGACTACCGCGTGTCTATTAATTTTTCGAGCTTGTGCTGCGCTGCTAGTTGCTGGCGTATATCCTGTTAAGTCGTCAGCATACGATTCAACAGGGAAGGCAGATTATGCATTCTCCCCATCAACGCGACGCGCATCCACAGCCGGTGTGCAGCCGTCGTATCTTCTTAGGCAGTGCGTTTGCTGCGAGCGCTTCCGTCGTCGCCGGCGCACTTGCCGGTTGTCAGCGCCCCTCCACGCTGGAAGTGGCCCAGCCCACGACGGGCGGCGGTCGCGACGACCTGTCCGATTCCGTGATCGGCAAGGACAAGATCCGCATCGGCATGGAGGCGGCCTACGCCCCGTACAACTGGCAGGTCTCCGAAGCCAGCAAGTACTCTATCCCCATCGACAACGTGCAGGGCGCCTATGCCGATGGTTACGACGTGCAGATCGCCAAGATCGTCTGCAAGGCCCTCGGTGGCGAGCCCGTCGCCGTCAAGCAGGGCTTCTCGGGTCTTATCGATTCGCTCAACAACGGCCAGATCGACCTCATCATTGCCGGCATGAGCGCCACGCCCGAGCGCGAGGAGTCCGTCGGCTTTTCCGACCCGTACTTCATTGGCTACTTTGGCCTGTTCGTAAAAGAGGGCTCGCCCTACCAAAATGCGACCAAGCTCAGCGACTTTAGCGGCGCAACGGTCCTCGGCCAAAAGGACACCATGCTCGATACCGTCATCGACGAGATCCCGGGCGTTGTCCACAAGAACCCGGTCGATTCGGTCCCCACGGTGTTTTCGAACCTGCTGCAGGGCACCTGCGACGCCGTGACCTACAATACCGAGAACGAGAAGGGCTATATGGCCCAAAACCCGGGTATCGTGCCGATTCGATTTGCCGAGGGCGAGGGCTTTAAGCAGGAAGTCACGGCAAACGTCGGCTGCCGCAAGGGCTCGGACAAGCTGCTTAAGCTCATCGACAAGACACTCAAGGGCATTAGCCAAGAGGAGCGCGACCAAATGTGGGACGCGTGCCTCGACCGTCAGCCGGCATAGGGAGGCAGCATGAAAACCATCAATCGCCTGGCCTCCTTTATCAAGGCCGACCACCGTTATGTATACCTGGGCACGAGCGTCATCGCGGCGCTCGGCCTGGCGTTTAGCCAGCGCAACCCCACGCCGATGAGTTTCTTGGCGCCTACGGGCGTGTTCCAAGACTGCCTCTGGGCAATCCTTTGGGCCTGGCTCGTCGTGTCGGCGGCGGCGCTGGTCACCAAGCTCATGCACTGGAACGACTATCGCGAAAAGTCGCCGTTCGCATCCGAGCGCTGCCGTCGTGGCGCACGCCTGGGCAGCTACGTCGTGGTCGCCATCGCGGCAGTTTTCTTTATCGACCGCTGCGTCATGTCGTTTATCGACCTGGTGCAGGTGAGCATTGTCTCGGATTCCAACCCCAGCGACTTTTTGTCGAGCCTGGTCTACATGACCTACAAGAGCGGGGACTTCTTCATTCGCGGTATCGAGATCACCATCGCGCTTGCCACCTTCGGCACCGTCATCGCATTCTTCCTGGCGCTGCTCTTCGTGTTCCTACGCATTCAGACGTTCGACCGCGTGGATAACGACCTGGTGCGCTTCTTTAAGAGTATCGGCCGCGGCTTTGCGACCGTCTACTCCACCATCGTGCGCGGCACGCCCATGATGGTCCAGGGCCTGCTCATCTATTACGCGGGCTTCACCGTTTTGCGCGGCATGGGCTTCGAGACCGCCCAGGCCAACCAGATCTGGAGCACCTTCACCGCCGGCCTCGTCACCATCTCGCTCAACTCCACCGCCTACATGATGGAGGTCCTGCGCGGCGGCATCGAGTCCATCGATCCCGGCCAGGCCGAGGCAGCACGCTCGCTGGGCCTGTCGCAGTGGCAAGCTATGCGCAAAGTCGTGTTCCCCCAGGGCATTAAAAACGCGATTCCGGCGCTCACCAACGAGCTCATCATCAACATCAAGGATTCGTCGGTGCTCTCGGTCATCGGCGTGTTTGACCTCATGTACGCCACCACCACCGTCGCCGGCGTGTACTACCGCCAGATGGAGGTCTACTGCGTGGCGCTCGTGGTCTACCTGATCCTGACGCTCGTGGCGAGCCGCCTGCTCGAGGCCTTTGGCAAAAAGCTTGGCGCCGAGGCTCCGGTCACGCTGCCCAGCTCCAACTAGGCTCAAGACGAGGAGAATCATCATGGCAGATACCGCCACTACCGGCACCGCGGCCGCCGCACAGACCAATGAGCCGCTCATCCGCGTCGAGGGCCTGCGCAAGAGCTTCGGCTCGCTCGAGGTGCTCAAGGGCATCGACCTGTCCGTTAACCCCGGCGAGGTCGTCACCATTATCGGCGCCTCAGGCTCGGGTAAGTCGACCTTCCTGCGCTGCCTCAACCTGCTCGAGACCCCGGACGCGGGCCACATCTGGTTCCACGGCCAGGACCTCACGGCCGAGCGCTGCAACATCAACAAGCTGCGTGAGGACATCGGCATGGTGTTCCAGGGCTTTAACCTGTTCAACAACATGGACGTGCTCGACAACTGCACGCTCGCGCCCGTCACGCTCAAAAAGATGAGCAAGGCCGAGGCCGAGAAGGTCGCGATGGAGCATCTGACGAGCGTGGGGCTCGAGAAGTTCGCGCACGCCGCCGTGGGTCGCCTGTCCGGTGGTCAAAAACAGCGCGTGGCCATCGCTCGTGCCCTATGTATGAATCCGCAGATCATGCTGTTCGACGAGCCGACCTCCGCACTCGACCCCGAGATCGTGGGAGAGGTGCTCGAGGTCATGCGCAAACTTGCTGCCGACGGCATGACCATGGTCGTCGTCACGCACGAGATGGCCTTTGCCCGCACCGTGTCCGATCGCGTGGTCTTTATGGACAAGGGCGTAGTGCTCGAGGACGCCGCGCCGGCAGAGCTCTTTGGCAACCCCAAGCACCAGCGTACCCGCGAGTTCCTCTCGCGTTATCTCGAGGACAAATAACCAACCGCAAGCGCTTATGTGGCAGGGCCGCTCCGGTGGGGCGGCCCTTGTCGTCACAATCGAAAGGATGTCATGGCCGAGGTTTGGCGCTTCTTTGCGCATGAGGATGATTTTGCCGATCTGGACGAGGCTGGTGCGTGCGAGCGCCTGGGCCGCGTGCTGTCGTTCCCGACCATCTCGAGTATGGATGCCGAGGCAGTGGACTGGCAGCCGTTCGACGACCTGCGCGCCTATATGCAGCGGGCCTGGCCGCACGTATTTACAGCGGGTAAGGTCGAGCTCATCGATCATTCGTTGCTGGTGACGCTTTCCGGCTCCGACCCCGCACTCAAGCCCGTTGTGCTCATGGGTCACATGGACGTGGTCCCCGTGGTGCCGGGTACCGAGGACGACTGGACGTACGCCCCCTTTAGCGGGCATGTAGACGACACCTACATTTGGGGTCGCGGCGCCATCGATATGAAAGACCAGGTCGCAGGCATTCTCGAGGCTGTCGAGTATGCGCTGGCGCACGGTTGGCAGCACGAGCGCACGCTGCTCCTGGCCTTTGGCCAGGACGAGGAGACTACGCAGTACGGCGCAGACGCCATCGGCCGCGTGCTCGAGGAGCGCGGCATTGAGCTTGAGTACCTGATCGACGAGGGCGACTACCGCATCGTTCCGGCTGCCGAGTACAGCGCGGGCGAGGGTTGGCTCATGCACGCCGACCTCGCGGAGAAGGGCTATGCCGATATCGTGTTGAGGACGCGTAGCGAGGGCGGGCATTCCTCCAACCCCTACGGGGGCACTTCACTCGAGGTGCTCAGCCGTGCCATCACCGCAATCTGCGATATCGAGTGGCCGACGCGCGTGACCGACTTGCTTGCCGCCCAACTCGTCGAGTTGGGGCTCTACACGGCCGATGAAATTGCCGCCAACGGGGATGCCATTGTCCGCGATTGCCTCGCCAGCAAAAAGCTCTATCCGCTGGTGACGACCACCTGCGCGCCCACGCAGATCGAGGGTGGCAGCACCGGCGCCAACGTAATGCCGCAGGATATGTGGGCCAACATTAACTTCCGCATGCTCGAGGGCACGAGCGTGGCCGACGTTGTGGCGCGCTGCCGTGAGGCGGTTGCCGGGGCGGACCTTGCCGGTCGTGTCGAAGTGGAGCTGGGCCCCGGCAGCTCCGAACCCTCGCCGTCCCCGCGCATCGGTGGTCCCGGTCTCGAGGCGGTTCGCTCCATCGCCGTCCGCTATTTCCGTGATCCAAAGGGGATGGAGGAAAACGGATCATTCGAGCCAGTGGCAATTGTGCCCTCGACCGTGATCGGTGCGACCGACGCTGCCAACTACCAGCACATTTGCCCTGAGTGCATTCGCTTCTCGGCCTTTGTGGTCGATGATGACGAGTGCGACCGAGGCGTCCACGGCACCAACGAGCGCATCACCCGCCGCGCCTACCTCCAGGGTGTTCGCTTCCTCATCGCCCTACTCCATACGCTTTAGAATCCGACAAAGGGACTGTCCCTTTGTCGGATTCCGTGCGGGTTATATGCAGGTTTGCCTGCGCACGCTATCATATATGGGTTAGACCGCAACTATGTACCCCATACGCGAAGGGATGCGCATGTATCTGAAGATCGACATGCTCTAGCTGGACTTACCCCCGCAGCGGCGCCCCGCGCCCCATCAATTCTGCCGATTTTCGCCTTCACGCATATAAAGGAGTCCGTCATGCGCGACAAGCTCGAAAAGATCATCAAGGCCTACGAGGAGCTCGAGAAGAAGCTTTCCGACCCGGCCGTCGCCTCCGATATCAAGGAGTTCACGCGTCTCAACAAGGAGTACGCGCACCAGTCCGACCTCATCGCCGCCTCGCGCGAGTACATCGGCGCGCTCGATGACATCGAGGCTGCCAAGGAAATGCTGCACGATACCACCGATGCCGATGAGAAGGAGATGCTCCAGATGGACATCTCCGAGAACGAGGCCAAGCTTCCCCAGCTCGAGGAAGACATCAAGTACATGCTCATCCCGAGCGACCCCAACGACGACAAGAACACCATCGTCGAGATTCGCTCCGCCGCCGGTGGCGACGAGGCGGCTATCTTTGCCGGCGACCTGTACAAGATGTATCAGCGCTTTTGCGAGTCGCGTGGCTGGAAGACTACCGTGCTCGATTCCAGCCCCAGCGAGGCCGGCGGCTTTAAGTCCATCGAGTTCAAGGTCGAGGGCGACCGCGTCTACTCCGTTATGAAGTACGAGTCCGGCGTGCACCGTGTCCAGCGCGTCCCCAAGACCGAGTCCCAGGGCCGTATCCAGACCTCCACGGCAACTGTCGCCGTGCTTCCCGAGGCCGAGGAGATCGACGTCCAGATCAACCAGTCCGACCTGCGCATCGACACCTACTGCGCCTCCGGCCCTGGCGGTCAGTGCGTTAACACCACTTATTCCGCCGTCCGCATCACCCACCTGCCTACCAACACCGTGGTTCAGTCGCAGGAGCAGCGTTCCCAGATCCAGAACCGCGAGGTCTGCATGCAGATGCTGCGTGCCCGTCTGTACGAGATGGAGCTCGAGAAGCAGCAGGCAGAGCTCGGTGCCGAGCGCCAGAGCCAGATTGGCCACGGCAACCGTTCCGAGAAGATTCGTACCTACAACCAGCCCCAGGACCGCGTGACCGATCACCGCATCGGTTTCAACTCCACCTACAACGGCGTCCTTCTGGGCGATCAGCTCGGCACCGTCATCGAGGCGCTCGCCGCCGCCGAGCGAGCCGAGAAGCTGGCGCAGGCAGTCTAAGTTCCGCCGTTCTACCGAACGGCGGACCAGCCGACGCTGCGCGGGCCGCATTTGGACAATCTGACGTTCAACTTCAAGGGCGCGACCAGAAGGTCAGCGCCCTTTCGTTTCACGTCACCTTGTCTCAAATGCGGCCCGCTCGCTGTCCGTCCTCTACCTGCGGCGCTGCCTTGCTCCGGATGCGGTATGCTCAACCTGCGGCGCCTTAGAGGTAGTCATTGGGGACGTTCTTAAATGACTAGGTTGGGCACATTGCTTTGAGATGTTATTCAATCGGCTTTGATGGCCATGAAGTCGGCTACCTGCTCAAAGAAATTAGCGGCATTCATCTGCTATTGAAAATAATGCTCGAAAAATCGTTCAAGAAGTCGCGGGGCGATTTTTGATGCGTCGCGCGTCAAGTGATTTGGCAAGTTCTTGGTTAGATATTGGTTAGTTTTGGGGCAACCTTGCCAAAAGCTTGACGAATGCAAATCTAGACGTCGGCGAATGAACACTTTGAGCGAGCTCGGTGCAAAAATCTGGGCTGATTCTCGATAATCGCCTTCAATCGTCCCTTGCCAAGCGCTGGCCTCGCGTACAATCTGCTCCGACATTCGCGCGCCGTCCGGCGCTTAAGAGGGGAGGGCCCCATGGCAAACGAGATTTGGACCATCAAGCGTTGTCTCGAGTGGACCAAGGAGTACCTGGCCGAGCGCGGCGAGGAGCACCCCCGTCTTTCTGCCGAGTGGCTGCTGTGCGCCGCCACGGGCCTGGCGCGCATTGACCTATATATGCGCATGGACGAGACGCTTAACGCGGCTCAGCTCGAGACCATGCACGCGGCCGTTGTTCGTCGCGCTAAAGGTGAACCGCTGCAGTACATCACCGGCAGCACGCAGTTTCGCATGATCGACGTCGCGTGCGCCCCCGGCGTGCTCATTCCGCGTCCCGAGACCGAGATGCTCGTCGAGGAAGTCCTCAATTATCTGGATGCCGAGGTGCTGAGCCCCGAGGCTGCCGCCCGTCAGCGCGTTGAGCTGCCCTGGAACGATGAGGTTGAGGAGGCACGCAAGGCCGAGGCCGCGCTGGCAGACGAACGCGCGACCGCCGAGCGCCGTGCCGCTAACCTGACGGCCGCCGACGAGGCGGCGCTGGGCGGCGATGTGCTGGGCAGCCGTGCCTATGCCGAGGAGCTGGCCGACCGCGAGGCCGAGGAAGCCGCCGCGCAGGCAGCAGAAGCCGAAGCCGCGGAAGCCGCCGAGCCCGAGCTCGACGAATACGGCATCGCCATCGAGGGTGCCGACCAGGAGACGGCTTCAGCTCAGGATGCCGCTTCGCCTGCCCCAGCCGAGCCCCGCATCGCCCGCGTTCTCGAGGTCGGCTGCGGCACGGGCTGCATTTCGCTCTCCCTTGCCTGGGAGCGCCGCGGCCACATTACCTGCACCGCCACCGATATCGAGCCGCGCGCTATCGATTTGGCCACCAAAAACCGCGATGCGCTTGGCCTCACGTCCGACGAGGTCGCCTTTAGTCTCACCAACCTGGTGAGTTCTATTCCCCGCGAAGAGTGGGGCACCTTCGACGTGCTTGTCTCCAACCCACCTTACATCCCGACCGGCGTCATGCGCTCGCTGCCGCACGAGGTCAAGGATTTTGAGCCCGACCTGGCGCTCGAGGGCGGCGCCGACGGCCTCGATATCTTCCGCCGCCTGCTCAATGCGGCGCCTTACATGCTGCGCGCCGGCGGCCTGTTTGCCTGCGAGCTCTACGAGGGCGCGCTCGACGCCGCGGCCGAGCTCTGTCGTCAAGCAGGCCTTTCGGACGTGCGTATCGTCCACGACCTCACCGATCGTCCCCGCATCGTTCGAGCCATCGTCACCGAGCCCAAACAGCGTATTTAAGCTGAATAAATAGACATTTGCGCAAGTTTGTCCTTGCAATATACCGTAAAACTTCTACTATAGAAGGAGAAAGGTATGTCAAATCAGCTGCATCGGTACCGTATCGTGCTTGATTACATTGAACCTTGGCTTGATGAGCAGGATGAAGCTACGCTGAAGCAGATTTATGCAGACCTTTTGGTGCTCGAGAAGGAAGGTCCCAGCCTTGGTCGTCCGCTGGTTGACCGCGTAAAGGGCTCGAAGCTTCATCATTTAAAGGAGCTGAGAGTGACGTCGTGTGGTGGGCAGGTGATTCGCATCCTCTTCGCCTTTGACCCCAAGCGCCAGGCGGTATTGCTATTGGCGGGTGATAAGTCGCGAGCGGGATCGTCAAGGGCAAAATGGAACGGTTGGTATGCGATCAACATTCCAAGGGCCGAGCAAATATACCGTCGCCACGTAAGGAGGCTCGATCGAGATGGAACTGCATGAGTATATGGAATCTCGCGGGATAACACGCGACTCCATTACCGCCGAGCAGGAGAGGACTCGCGATCGTATCGAAGCCTATAAGCTTGCTCAGATTCGCAGGTTAAAAGATCTAACACAGGCGTCGGTCGCCCAGTCGATGGGCGTTTCTCAAAAACGTGTATCCGAGCTCGAGCGTGGGGAGTTGGGTTCGATGAGGCTCGACACGCTGAGCAGGTACGCAGAGAGCCTCGGCGGAAAACTGGTTGCAAGCATCGAGTTTCCCGATCGTACCGTTACGCTTGCGCGCTAAAATCGTCAATTAACCCCCTCACTTTCACCGACTACTAGAGCCGCTCACCAAACCAACATGCGCTCTGGGCAAATAGGTTGAACGTTTCGTGCGAGAATGCCCCACAGTAAACAAACTTGCACCGGAGCGTAAGGGGCTGGCATACACATGCAGACGGTCTATCGGGTATACGAGGGAACGCGCGAGCCGCATCGGCTTGCCGTCGAGCGCACGGCCGAGGTGCTCGGCCGCGGCGGCCTGGCCTTGATTCCGACCGAGACCGTCTACGGTGTCGCCGTGGCAGTCAACGCCTTCTCGGGCGCCGTGCCCCAAGATACAAGCGAATTCCCATCGTGGCCGCGCGATCCGCAGGCTGCCGTCAATGGCGCCGCAGTTCCTGCGCTCGGCACCGGCTATCGCCGTATCTTCACTCTCAAGCAACGTGAGCTCACGCAAACCGTCGCTTGGCTGGTCGATGGCGTCGAAGCACTCGACCGCTATGGCGTGGATATCCCGGAAGATGCCCGCGTACTCGCGCGACGATGCTGGCCGGGAGCCCTGACTATCGTGGTCAAGGCAGCCCCCTGCGTGCCGACCTTTATGCGCGCTGCCGACGACACCGTGGCCCTGCGCGCTTCGGCCTCTCCCGTGGTCCAAGCGCTCATCCGCGCCTGCGGCAGTCCCCTTGCCTGCACGAGCGCCAACACGCACGGCGCGCCTTCGCCGGCAAGCTTTGCCGCCGTCGAGGAGCGCATCCTGGAGGGGGTCGATGTGGCCGTCGACGCCGGTGAGACCCCATGTCGCGATGCCTCAACCATCGTGTCGTTTCAGCACGGCGAGCTCCAGATCCTGCGCCAAGGCGCGCTTCCCGCATCAGAGATCGAACGGGTCCTGTCCGACCCGATGCAATAGAAAGGTTTAAGCGATGTCGTTGAATCTAGGTAGCCTGGGTATGGAAGACGCCTCGTTTAGCTTTGGCGGTTCCTACATCATGGCGCTCGACTGCGGCACTACCTCGGTACTCGCGACCATCGTCGACGAGTACGGCTGCATCGTTGCCCAGGCGCGTCGTAGCGTCAAAACCAGCTTCCCGCGCCCCGGCTGGGTGGAGCAGGATCCCATGGAGGTGCTTGCCAGCCAGATTGGCGTGATGATGGAGGTCCAGTTTAAGAGCGGCATCCATTCCGACCGCATCGCCGCCATCGGTATCTCCAACCAGCGCGAGACCACGGTGGTGTGGGACCGCATAAGCGGTCAACCCATCTATAACGCCATCGTGTGGCAATGCCGTCGCACCGCACCTCTGATCGACGAGCTGGTCGAGCAGGGCGCGGAAGGGCTGGTGCGCTCCCGCACGGGACTCACACTCGATCCGTATTTCTCGGCTTCCAAGGTGCAGTGGATCCTCGACAACGTCGACGGTGCGCGTGAGAGCGCGGCGGCGGGCGACCTCATGTTCGGCACCATCGACACCTGGCTCATCTACAACCTCACCGGCAGTCAGGTCTTTGCCACCGACTACACCAATGCCAGCCGCACCGCACTCTTTAACATCCATACGCTCGATTGGGACGACGACCTGCTGGCGCTCTTTGACGTTCCACGTTCCATGATGCCCGAGGTTCGTTGGAGCTCGGGCGACTACGGCCGCGTCGCGAGCGACATCATGACCAACATGCCACCCATCATGGGCGTGGCGGGCGACCAGCAGGCGTCGCTGTTCGGCCACTGCTGCTTCCATCCTGGTCAAACCAAAAACACCTATGGCACGGGTTGCTTTATGCTCATGAACACCGGCGACGAGGTCGTCGAATCCAAGAACGGTCTGGTCTCCACGATCGGTATCGCCGCAGACGGCAAGATCAGCTATGCGCTCGAGGGTTCTATCTTTGCCGCCGGCTCAACCATGAACTGGCTGCGCAACAACATGGGCATTATCTCGAGCGTGAGCGAGTCCGCGCAACTCGCCGCTTCGATCAACGACAACGAGGGCTGCTACTTCGTCCCCGCCTTCGCTGGCCTGGGCGCTCCCTGGTGGGATCCGCGTGCTCGCGGTATCGTGTGCGGCCTGACCGGTGCCTCGAGTCGCGCGACCATTGTGCGTGCGGCCTGCGAGTCCATGGCCTACCAGAGTTATGACGTGCTGCGCGCCATGGAGCAGGACGTGGGGCTTTCTATTGAGCGCCTGTCCGTCGATGGCGGCGCCTCGCGCAACGAGTTCATCATGCAATTCCAGGCCGATCTGCTGGATATCCCCGTGCTGCAGTGCGAGACGGTGAAGACCACGGCGATCGGCGCCGCGTACTTGGCGGGCCTTGCCGTCGGCTATTGGGAGGACCTGGAGGAGCTGGAGCAAAACGCTCAGATCGTTAAGACCTTCCTTCCCCATATGTCCGCCGAGCGCCGCGAGCAAAACCTGGCGGGCTGGCATGATGCCGTCAAACGCTCGCTCGGCTCCGTACAGTAGGGCTGCGACGAGCTGCTCGATACAACAAACCGTTAAACTTATGCACGGCGCGCGGCAACAACATCGCCATGCGCCTTGTCAGCAAGGCCATCTTCCGGCCGCAACGAAAGGGGCAATCAACCCATGACCGTCACCTACGATACGTCCCGTGTGACCCTTGTCGATCACCCGCTCGTCCAGCACAAGCTGTCTATCCTGCGCGACAAGAGCACCGGCACCAACCAGTTCCGCCGGCTCGTGCGTGAGCTCGCACTTTTTGACGGCTACGAGGCCATGCGCGACCTGCCCATGGAAGACGTCGAGGTCGAGACCCCCATCACCACCGCAACGTTTAAGCAGCTCGCCGGCAAAAAGCTCGCCATCGTTCCCATCCTGCGTGCGGGCCTTGGCATGGTCGACGGCATCCTCGACTTGGTACCCTCCGCTCGCGTGGGCCACATCGGTATGGAGCGCGACGAGGTTACCCACGAGCCGCATGAGTATTACTGCAAGATGCCCAAGGATATCGACCAGCGCATCTGCCTGGTTGTCGACCCCATGCTCGCCACGGGCGGTTCGGCCGAGATGGCCATCAGCTACCTGCGCGAGCGCGGTGTCAAGGATATCCGCATGCTGTGCATCGTCGCCGCGCCCGAGGGCCTCAAGTCACTGACCGAAAAGGACCCCGACGTACATATTTACACGTGCGCCATCGACGACCATCTCAACGAGGCCGCCTACATCGTCCCCGGCCTGGGCGATGCCGGCGACCGTATCTACGGCACGCTGTAGTCGTTGGGCCTTGTCGGCTACGGTCACAAATACGAAGAAATGGTGCGCGCGGGCGAGCAAAAGTCGTCCACGCGCACTTCTGTTAACGGACGTTTTGCGCTGAGGGGTTCGAAAAAACGTATTACCGTAGCTGCGGCATAAAGAAGGCCTTAAGAAAACGTACAGGTGCGTATTAACCGTTTGTTTTACGGTTGTACTTTAGCGATTGGCTCGTACAATAGTCACCAATGTTTGGCTGGGACTGTGCTGTGAGGCGTAAAAAGGAAAGCGAGGAAGCCGTGTTTCAGATAGCCGATCTGCTCGCTATCGTTGCAGGCGCCATCGCGGGCGCAATTGCCTTCCTTCCCTTTGTCTTTACGCTCAAGCCGGTTCTTGACGATAAGCAGAATGCGGACATGCTCAAGGGCATGGTGAGTCTGGCGGTCTCGGCAGTCGCCCTGCTCGTCTTTACCTTGGTTGTGTTTGCGTTGTTCGGAGAGGCATTTCGCATGTTCCTCCTGGGCGAGGCGATCGGCTTCGTGGTCTTTATGGCCGCCTGCACGGTTCGCGTCGCCAAGGCGCTGCGAGATCCTCATGAGGTCGAAAGGTAAGTCGTGGAAATTTTTGAAAAGCTGCCTGATGAGATTAATCATCTGGTCAGCGAGTTCAGCTCCACCCCTGTCGTGGGCGATTTGGGCTGCGGCATCACGCAGTACTCGTTTTGGCTGATCGTCTCCACGATCGTGCTCCTGATCGTCCTGGCCGTGTTCAAGAAGAAGCAGACCCTGGTTCCCAAGGGCTTCTTCGTCAACGGTTTCGAGTACATCATCGAGTACGTCGAGAACGATATCGGCAAGGGCGTCGTGGGTGAGAACTGGAAGAAGCACTTCCCGTTCCTGTGCTCGCTTTTCCTGTTCATCCTGATCAATAACATGATCGGCCTGATCCCGGGAATGAAGCCCGGCACCGGCGCAATCGGCTCCACCGCCGCGCTCGCCATTTTCGCCTTCGTGTACTTCATCTACTACGGATGCAAGGCTCACGGCGTGATCGGCTACATCAAGAGCCTCGCCCCGCAGGGCGTGAGCTTCCCGATGAACGTGCTCGTGTGGGTCGTCGAGCTCTTCTCGACCTTCCTGCGCCTTATCACGCTCGCCGTCCGTCTGTTCTGCAACATGTTCGCAGGACACGTGGTCATGGGCTCGTTCGCCATCATGGCGAGCATGTTCATGCAGCCGCTGCTTCAGCAGGTTTCCGCGGCCCACGCCGTCGGCGCCCTGCCTTCGCTGGCCTGGCTTGCCATCCTCATCCTGATCTATGCGATCGAGCTTGTGGTCGGCGCCATCCAGGCTTACGTCTTCACGGTCCTTACCGCCGTGTATGTCTCCGAGGCAGAGGAGGTCGCGGAGGAGGAGTAGTCTTCCGTTCGCACCTTAAAGGTAAGGCAATTCGTTAAACCGCCGGTGCCCGTACCCATGGAGCCCGGCAGTTATAAAAAGGTTATCCTGCGTGAAATAAGACACGCACGACAAAGGAGGAATCGTGGGAGTTATCGGTTACGGTCTCGGTGTTATCGGCGCTGGTCTTGCTATCGGCCTGTCTGCTCTGGGTGCTACGGGTGCTATGGCCCGTCAGCCTGAGGTCCAGGGCCGCGTGTTCACCGTCTTCATCATGGGCTCCGCCTTCGGCGAGGCTCTGGCTCTGATCGGCTTCGTTGTCGCGCTGATCGTTAAATAGCACGGAGCGTCAAGTATGAATCTTTCATCCCAGAAGAGCGCGATCGCACTCTCCGCGTCCGCGGCCGCGCTGCTCATGCCGGTTTCCGCGTTCGCCGAGGACGGCGCTGCCGGTGCGGACATCCTCATCCCTAAGATGGCGGAGTTCATCCCGGCGCTTATCGCCTTCCTGATTATCTGGATCGTGCTGGCCAAGGTCGCCCTGCCGGGCATCATGAAAACCATGGAGGAGCGCGGCAAGAAGATCGAGGAGAGCCTCGACGAGGCCGAGAAGACCAAGCAGGAGGCTATCGCCAAGCGCACTGAGTCCGACTCGATCGTCACCGACGCCCGTCGTCAGGCTGCCGACATTGTTCTCGAGGCCCGTAAGGACGCCGAGTCCGAGCGCGCCCGTATCATCGAGGCTGCTCACAAGGAGGCCGAGGAGATCATCGCCAAGGCCCATACGACCGTCGAGGACGAGCGCAAGTCCATCTACGCCGGTGCCGCGAGCTCCATTGCCGACCTGTCCGTTGCCGTCGCCACCAAGATCGTGGGCGAGGCACTCGAGGACGAGGCCGAGCAGAAGAAGCTCATCGAGCGCTACATCCAGGAAGCAGGTAGCCTGAATGCCGACTAGCCGCTATCAGGACAAGGTGCTCGAGACCTACGCGCGCTCCATTCTGGAAGCCGCTAAGGCCGAGAACCATGTGTTCGAGGACCTCGAGATGATCGAGCGCCTGGCTTCTGCCAGCCCCGAGATCATCGCTGTGCTCGACACCATGTCCAAGCGCGACCAGCTCGACCTTCTTCCCAAGGTGGCAGCTGCCTTTAAGTATGTTGCCGAGGAAGACGAGGATGTAGTGGGCGTGACCGTCACCACGGCGATCCCGCTCGACGACGAGCTGCGTCAAACCATCACTAAGAAATGCGAGCAGGACTTCGGCCGCAAGGTATTCCTTATCGAGCAGGTCGACCCGTCTATCGTGGGCGGCCTGGTGCTCGAGGCTCGCGGCGAGCGTCGTGACATTTCCGTCAAGACGCAGCTGCGCATCGCGCAGGAGACCCTCGCAAACTCTGCTAATTCGTACGGAGGTGAAGCCTAATGTCCGAAACCCTCAATGCCCAGGATATCGCCAAGAAACTGCAGGAGCAGCTCACGAGCCTCTCCGCGACGGTCGATACGCATGAGGTTTCAACGGTCGACGAGGTAGGCGACGGCATCGCGCGCGTCTCCGGCCTCAAGAGCGCCATGGCAGGCGAGCTTCTGGAGTTCAAGAGCTCCGATACCGGTGAGACCGTTTTCGGCCTTGCCCAGAACCTTGACCGTGACGAGGTCGGCGCCGTTCTGTTTGGTGCCGTCGACTCCATCAAGGAAGGCGACGAGTGTCGCACCACTGGCCGCATTATGGATATCCCCGTGAGCCGTGCCATGCTCGGCCGCGTCGTCAATCCGCTCGGCCAGCCCATCGACGGTTTGGGTGACATTGTCGCCACGCACCGTCGCCCCATCGAGTTCAAGGCCCCCGGCGTCATCGACCGTACACCGGTGTGCGAGCCGGTTCAGACTGGCCTGCTCGCCATCGACTCCATGGTGCCTATCGGCCGCGGCCAGCGCGAGCTTATCATCGGCGACCGTAAGACCGGTAAGACCGCCATTGCCATCGACGCTATCCTCAACCAGCGTGGCAAGGGCATGGTCTGCATCTATGTCGCCATCGGCCAGAAGGCCTCCACGGTTGCCAACATCCGTGAGACCCTCGCCCAGCACGGTGCGCTCGACTACACCATCATCGTTTCGGCAACCGCTGCCGATTCCGCCCCTATGCAGTACATCGCGCCTATGGCCGGTGCCGCTATCGGCGAGTTCTTCATGTACAACGGCGAGGACGGCAAGCCCGCCAGCGAGACCAACCCCGGCGGCCACGTGCTCGTCATCTACGACGACCTGTCCAAGCAGGCTGTGGCCTACCGTCAGATGTCGCTGACGCTGCACCGTCCGCCCGGACGCGAGGCCTATCCTGGCGACATCTTCTACCTGCACTCTCGTCTGCTCGAGCGTGCCGTCAAGATGTCCAAGAAGAACGGTTACGGCTCCATGACGGCTCTGCCGATCATCGAGACCCAGGACGGCGACGTTTCGGCTTACATTCCGACCAACGTTATTTCCATTACCGATGGTCAGATCTACCTGCAGTCCGAGCTCTTCTTCCAGGGCCAGCGCCCGGCAGTCGACGTGGGCATCTCCGTGTCCCGCGTCGGTGGTGACGCACAGACCAAGGCTATGAAGCAGGTCGCCGGCAACCTCCGTCTGGACCTCGCTTCGTACCAGGAGCTCGCCGGCTTTACGCAGTTCGGCTCCGACCTCGACGAGGCTACTCAGAAGCAGCTGACCCATGGTGCCCGCATGACCGAGCTCCTGAAGCAGCCGCGCTACAAGCCGTTTGAGGTTGGCGAGCAGATCGTTACGCTGTTCGCTGGCAACGAGGGCTTCCTGGATGACCTGGAGATCGCCGACGTGCTGCCTTTCCGTGCCGAGCTCATCGAGTACATGGACAATGGCTTTGGCTCGCTGCTCGACAAGGTTCGCGCCAAGAAGATCGATGATGACACCAAGGCTGAGCTCTTGCGCGTCATCGGCGACTTCAAGCAGCAGTTCATGGCCAAGCACCATTCGGATGTTTCTGGATCAGAGGAGAACTAAGCCCCATGGCCAACCTTCGCGACATTAAGAAGCGAATCTCCTCGGTTACCACGACCAAGCAGATCACGCGCACGATGGAGATGGTCTCTACGGCCAAGATCCGTCGTGCCCTCGATCGCTCCAAGCAGGCCGAGCCCTATAAGGAGGCGCTGACCGACGTCATGTTGACGGTCGCCGGCGACGCTTCCTGTTCGGGCACCGATCCCATGCTGCAGAAGCATGAGAACGTCAAGCATGGCCTGATTGTCGTTATTGCCTCGGACCGCGGCCTTGCCGGCGGTTTCAATACGACGGTGGAGCGCACGGCCGAAAAGCTCGCCGCTTCTTGGGCGAACGACGGCATCGAGTGCGAGATCATCGCGTGCGGGCGTAAGCCGGCCACGTATTTCCGTGACCGCGCAAACGTCGTCATGCACTTTGAGGGCAACTCCTCTGAGCCCGATTTCAATCAGGCCCGCATGATCTCCTCTCATATCTGCGATGCGTATCGTGCCGGTGAGCTTGACCGTGTCGAGCTTGTCTACCACCACGCCAAGAACCGCGTGGATCAGGAGCTTCGCGTCGAGCATCTGTTGCCGCTCGACCCCGAGATGATCGCTATGGCCCACGGTCCGCGTAAGAACGAGACCGACGCCCCTAAGCGCATCTCGTCCACGTTCGAGTTCGTGCCCTCTCCCGAGCATGTTCTCGGCAAGCTTGTGCCGTCTTATATCCTGACGGTCATCTACCAGGCCCTGATCGATTCGGCGGCTGCCGAGCAGGGTGCACGCCGCAAGGCCATGCACTCCGCGACGGAAAACGCCACCGCGATCATCTCGACCCTTACCCGCACGTATAGTCGCGTGCGCCAGGCTTCGATCACGACCGAGATTAACGAGATCGTCGGCGGAGCCTCAGCATTGGAGGAACAGTAATGGCTAATAACACCGTAAAGCTTGCGGTCGAGGAAGCCACCAAGAAGACGACTGCCGGTGATGGTCGCATCGTGCGAATCATCGGCCCTGTCGTCGACGTCAAGTTTGACGGCGCGGTGCCCCCGATCTACAACGCGCTCACGGTCGAGGCCGAGACCCCGATCGGTCACCTGAGCACGATCCTCGAGGTCGAGAGCCAGCTTCCGGGCGGCGTCGTCCGCACGGTCGCCATGTCCTCGACCGACGGCCTGCAGCGCGGCCTCATCGCCACCGATACCGGTGAGCCCATGAAGATGCCCGTTGGTCCCAAGACGCTCGGCCGCATTTGGAACGTCATGGGCAAGCCCGTCGACGGCAAGCCCATGCCCGAGGTGGAGGAGTTCTACCCCATCCACCATGCAGCGCCCCGTTTCGACGAGCTCACCACCAAGACCGAGATCTTCGAGACCGGCATCAAGGCCGTCGACCTGCTCGAGCCCTACATCCGTGGCGGCAAGACGGGCCTGTTCGGCGGCGCCGGTGTCGGCAAGACCGTTCTGATTCAGGAGCTCATCAACAACCTCGCCCAGGAGCACGGCGGCACCTCGGTGTTCACCGGCGTCGGCGAGCGTACCCGCGAGGGCACCGACCTGTTCCTCGAGATGAGCGAGTCTGGCGTTATCGACAAGACCTGCTTGGTCTATGGTCAGATGAACGAGCCGCCCGGAGCGCGTCTGCGCATCGGTCTGGCCGGCCTTACCACCGCTGAGTATTTCCGTGATCGTGGCCAGGACGTTCTGCTGTTCATCGACAACATCTTCCGCTTCTCCCAGGCAGGTTCCGAGGTTTCCGCACTGCTGGGCCGTATGCCGTCCGCCGTTGGTTACCAGCCCACGCTGGCAACCGAGATGGGCGACCTCCAGGAGCGCATTACCTCGACCAAGACGGGCTCCATTACCTCCGTCCAGGCTGTCTACGTCCCCGCAGACGACCTGACCGACCCGGCGCCTGCCACGACGTTTACGCACCTCGACGCCACCACGGTTCTTTCGCGTAGCATTTCGTCGCTCGGCCTGTTCCCGGCTATCGACCCGCTCGCGTCTTCCTCCGACGCTCTCGATCCCTCGATCGTCGGCGAGGAGCACTACCGTGTCGCCGTCAAGGTCCAGGAGCTCCTGCAGGAGTACTCCGACCTTCAGGACATCATCGCCATTCTGGGTATGGACGAGCTGTCCGAGGAGCAGCGCCTTACGGTCAACCGTGCCCGTAAGATTCAGCAGTTCCTCTCGCAGTCCTTCCACGTCGCCGAGAAGTTCACCGGCAACCCCGGTGTCTACGTCCGCGTCGAGGATACCGTCCGCTCCTTCGCCGAGATTGTCGACGGCAAGGCCGATGACCTGCCCGAGCAGGCTTTCCGCTATGCTTCCACGATTGAGGACGTGCGCGAGCGCGCCCGCAAGATGGGGGAGAAGTAGGTTATGCGTATCCGCATCGTGTGCCCCGTGAGCTGCGCCTATGAGGGCGACGCTGCGTTTGTGTCGATTCCGTCCACGGATGGCGAGTTTGGCGTTCTGCCTGCTCACTCCAGCGAGATCTGCACGATCGACCGCGGTTACGTTCGCGTTTCCGATAAGGCCATGGGCACTGTCGACCACACGTTTGCCGTGGCCGGCGGCTATGCCCAGGTTGCGGACGATGTCGTGACCGTTCTCGCCGAGCGCGCTTGCGATTTGGCGACCGTCGATGCCGACAAGCTTAAAGCTGATATTCAAGGTTTTGAAGAGAAGCTGGGTAATTTGTCGGAGGATGATGCACGCCGCGCCTACCTCTATAATGAAATCGCATGGTGTAAGCTCAAGCTTGCCCAATAGTCAAACGATTTAGCGTTCGACCATTTGCGAACACATCATGCCCGGGATGGCCCAGCCATCCCGGGCATGCTTTTTGAAAGGGTAGACCTTGGATATTATCCGCGTTGAGGGTGGCCACGCCATCGGAGGCTCCGTGCCCGTTTCGGGCGCCAAGAACTCCGCGCTCAAACTCATGGCGGCAACGCTTCTGGCGCCGGGCAAGACGACGCTGCAGAACGTGCCCGATATTTCCGATGTCCACGTGATGGGCAAGGTGCTCAAGGGTATGGGCGCCACAATCGATGTCCTTGACGAGCACACGCTCGAGATCGATACCTCTCAGGTCGATTCTTGGGAGGCCCCCTACGAGCTCGTTGCCAAGATGCGTGCTTCCACAGCCGTGATGGGACCCCTGCTGGGTCGCTTCCATCGCGCCAAGATCGCCATGCCGGGCGGCTGCAACCTGGGTGCTCGCAAGATCGATATGCACATTCTTGGTCTTGAGGCCCTGGGCGTTGAGTTCGATACCGCCCACGGCTACATCAACGCTAATGCGCCCCAAGGTCTGCGCGGTACCACCGTCACGCTCGAGTTCGCCAGCGTCGGTGCGACCGAGAACCTCATCATGGCATCCGTGCGCGCGCAGGGCACCACGGTTATCGACAATGCCGCCCGCGAGCCCGAGATCGTCGATCTCGCCAACATGCTCAACGAGATGGGCGCCAAGATTGTCGGCGCGGGTACGCCCGTCGTGACCATCGAGGGCGTGGAAGAGCTGCATCCTGTTACCCATCGCGTAGTGGGCGACCGCATCGAGGCCGGTACCTTTATCGTTGCCGGTGCGTTGATGGCCGACGATCGCGGTGTCGATGTCACGGGCTTTTGCCCCATTCACTTGGGCATGGTGCTCAAGAAGATGGAGCTCATGGGTATCGACTGCGAGCGCGTCGAGGATGGCGTCCATGTAAACCGTGCCGAGCGTATCAAGCCGGTCGACATCCAGACGCTTCCGTTCCCCGGCTTCCCGACGGACATGCAGGCGCAGATTATGGTGCTCTCCGCCCTTGCCGACGGCAGTTCCGTTATTACCGAGAACATCTTCGAGAATCGCTTTATGTTTGCCTCTGAGCTGGTGCGCATGGGTGCCGACATTCGTATCGAGAGCCATCATGCCATGATTCATGGCGTTAAGGGCTTCTCGGGTGCACAGGTTACCTCGCCCGATCTGCGTGGCGGAGCGGCCCTCGTCGTAGCGGGCTTGATCGCCGACGGGACGACCGAGGTTTCGGCCATCCATCACATCAAGCGCGGCTACGAGCAGTTTGTCGAAAAGCTGCAGGCGCTCGGCGCGCATGTCGAGCATGCTTCCGTCCCCGATCCCGTCATCTACTAATACAGGTTGCCTATGTTTAATAAAAAGCCCCTCGCGGATACCACCGCCCGAAGACCCTCAACTGGTGCGCAGGCCAAGATCTACAGTCGCGATAACGTGGCTCGCTATTCCGAGCGCGCTCGTCAACGTCGTCGTAGCCACACGATTCGTCACGTCGCGCTCATTGTCGTGCTTGGTGTGCTGCTGAGTGCCACTACCGCTGCCGGCCTGTGGTTTGCCACCATTATGGGCAAGCTCGGCGATTCTAATGTCATTACCGACAATCTGCGTCGGGTTCTGGTTGACACCGATGAGGCAAAGGATCCGTTCTACGTGCTGCTTCTTGGCACCGACGGCCGTCCGGGCGAGGATACGTATCGTGCCGACTCGATTATCCTGGCACGCATCGACCCCACGCAAAAGCAGGCGACGCTCATTTCCGTTCCGCGCGACACCAAGGTCGAGTACAAGGGCGAGACCATGAAGATCAACGCCTGCCATACCGTTGGCGGCGCCGAGGCCATGGTCGAGGCGGTCAACGAGCTGTGCGGTGTTCAGATTTCCCACTATGCCGAGGTCAGCTTCGACGGTATGCAGGCGCTGATTGATTCGGTTGGCGGTATCGACATTAACGCAACCGATGATGTTGACGACCCCGAGCACCTGGATATTAAGATTACCGCTGGCCAGCAGCATATGGACGGTGCCACCGCCCTTACCTATGCCCGCTGCCGCTACACCTATGCCGACGGCGATTACACGCGCATGCGCCACCAGCGTCAGGTGCTTGGCGCCCTTGCCAACCAGATTCTCAATAACTTCGATGCCACGAAGATTTTTGGCCTGGTTAATTCGCTGTCCGATATGCTCGTAACCGATATGAGCGTTCAGGATATCGTGGCTACGGTCAACGCCATGCGCGGTATGGATGTCGACGGTATCTACTCGGCCAACCTGCCCTCGTACGCCGACGACAGCACCATGATCGACGGTGTGAGCTACGTCTTTGTCTACGAGGACGAGCTCAAGGAAATGATGGAGCGCGTCGATGCCGGCAAGGATCCCAAGGGTCCCAACACTATGGGTCTTTCCGACGATTCCAGCTCTACGATCGGCGACCTGAACAACAACACGTCTGACGACTACGCAAACGGTACCGCAACTTCATCGGTCAGCTCTGACGATTCCGATGACTCAAGCGATTCGAGCGATTCGGACTACTACGAAGAGCCCACCGGCGACGGCAACGGCTACGAGGCCAACTACTAAGTTACGGCGTTTTACCAAACGCCGTAACGGCTCGACGCTGCGCGCCGCCCAAGGCGACAATTTGTCATTCAAAAGGCAGGACATGACCAGAAGGTCAATGCCCTGCCTTTTTCATGCCAACTTGTTCGCCTTGGACGTCGCTCGCTGACGTTGGCTCAACCTGCGGTGCTGACTACTCCCCTTGCACCAAAAACCGCCCCGTTCTCGGTTTTGAGGACGGGGCGGTTTTGCTTACCTAGATTGTTCGAGTTCCTTATGCAAAGCGGGCGACGAGCTCCTGGAGCACGTCGGTCATCTTGACGAGCGAGCTGACCGGGACAAACTCGTTGACGCCGTGGTAGCAATAGCCGCCGGTGGAAAGGTTGGGGCAGGGCAGACCGCGGAACGACAGCTGCGCGCCGTCGGTGCCGCCACGGATCGGCAGCACTTGGGGCTCAACGCCGCAGGCAAGGTAGGCTTCCTTGGCAACATCAATAAGCTCGGGATAGTCACGAACGATCTCGGCCATATTTCGATACTGCTGCTTAATCTCGACCGTCACGCGCTCCTCACCCAGACGCTGGTTGAGCATCGAGGCAGCGGCATCAATAAGGTCGAGTTTCTGCTGGAACTTGGCGGCGTCATGGTCGCGGACGATATAGCGCGCTGTGGCGTGATCGACGGTCGCAGATACACCCTCAAGGTGATAAAAGCCCTCGTAGCCTTCCGTATACTCCGGGCGCTGCACGTAGGGGAGCAACGCGTTGAAGTCGCAGAACAGATTGCCTGCGTTGACCATACGGCCCTTAGCGTCGCCCGGGTGGATGGACTGGCCCTCAAAGCGGACGGTCGCCTCGGCGGCGTTAAAGCACTCCCACTCCAGTTCGCCGATGGGGCCGCCGTCGACCGTGTAGGCGTACTTGCAGCCAAAGGTATCGATATC
Source organism: uncultured Collinsella sp. (assembly GCA_902470915.1). Lineage (GTDB taxonomy): Bacteria > Actinomycetota > Coriobacteriia > Coriobacteriales > Coriobacteriaceae > Collinsella. The sequence goes on from CABRIB010000005.1 coordinate 33,764, forward strand.
CAACAGCTCGGCTCCGTGGCCGATCTCCTCGTCAGGGCAGAAGCAAATGCCGAGTGCGGGATGGGGCAGAGAAGGGTCCTGAGCGATACGCGCGACAAGCGACATGATCTCAGCGACGCCCGCCTTGTCGTCTGCGCCCAGCAGCGTGGTGCCATCGCTGCAGACCAAGTCCTCACCCGCGAGGTCATTCAGGGCGGGAAGCTTGGCGGTGCTCATGGCAACGGGCTTACCGTCAACCGTGCCGCAGACCAGGTCGCCGCCTTCGTAGTGTACGATGTGCGGCTTCACGCCGGCGCCCGGTGCAACTTCGGTGGTGTCGAGATGGGCGATCAGGCCCAGGGCGGGCTTGTCCTCAGCGCCCGCACTTGCGGGGATATGCGCGCAGACATAGGCGTGCTCGGTCACGTGGGCATCTTCCGCACCAAGCTCGCGCAGCTCTTCAGCCAGCACGTTGGCAAGGTCAAACTGAACGGCGCTCGAGGGTACCTGGTCGCAGTTTGCATCCTCGGACTGCGTGTTGATCTGGACGTAGCGCAAAAAGCGCTCGAGGACATCGGGGCTCGTGGTGGTGTTTTCCATAAAGACCGCTCCAATCTTGGTCGTCGTGTGCAACAAGAACTCTAGCACGGTATGCCACGGCATACCACGACGCTTGGATGGGGTAGAATCAGCCATTGAATGCAGAAGGGACGGAAGATCATGGATACGACAAATAGCTCGCGCGAACTACATCTGACGGTGGCGAACGAAGACTACTTGGAGTGCATGGTTCGCATTGAAAGCGAAGAGGGGGAAACCAACGGCGTGCGATCGGTCGACATCGCGCAGCGCCTTGGCGTCTCCAAGGCATCGGTCAATAAAGCGGTTTCGGCGCTCAAGGCATCCGAGCTTGTCGAGCAATCGCACTACGGCAAGGTAATCCTGACCGATCGCGGCCGCGAGGTTGGCACGGCTATCTGGTACCGTCATCGCCTCATCCGCACGTTTTTGGTTCAGGAGCTCGGTGTCGAATTTGAGCGAGCCGATTCCGAGGCCTGCATGATGGAGCATGCGCTATCCGAGGACACGATGAGCCGCTGGCTCGCCTATCTCGAAAAGCAGGGAATCAGCGTCGAGGAATAGCGGGATATATATGGATACGAGTTATTACAACCGCTTTGGTGCCGAGGAACTTACGCGCCGCTTGTCGAGCGAGACCTTGTTGGCGCAGGGCCCCATGGGCAGTGTTTTGTTGAGTGAGTACGATGCCGCCGACATTCCACCGGCGTTTTGGAATCTGGCAGAGCCGCAGACCGTTTCTCGTATCCATCGCTTGTATGTCGCCGCCGGCGCGCAGGTGCTCATTACCAACACCTTTCAGGCATCGAGCTATGCCCTCAAGCACGACCAGATTGCGCCGTCCGTGGCGGAGGTCAATCGCGGGGCCGTCGACGATGCCCGCCAGGCGCATCCTCAGCTGCTGCTGGGCTCAATGGGCCCGATCGGTATTGAGTGGTTTGCCGAGGACTCTGCCGAGTATCGTGAAATCCGAGGCGTTGCGCGCGAACAGGCGCACGCCTTGCTCAATGCTGGTGTTGACGGTCTGCTGATCGAGACGGTGACGTCTATCCGTAATCTGCAGCCCATGCTTGCCGGCGCTCGAGATGCCGCCGACGGCATGCCTGTTCTGGTGAGTTTTGTCGTTGACGATAAAGGCGACCTGTTGGGCGATGGCCTCAACATCGAGGCAGCCGTTTTGTACGCCGAAAAACACGGCGCAAACTCGGTTGGTGTTAACTGCTGTTCGCTTGCGGCCGCGAACGCGGCGGTGCCCAGGATGGTTGCATCGGCGACTACTCCCGTCACGGTGCGTCCCAACGTAGGCGATCCGGTCCAGACTCAGGATGGCCCCGTATGGCACGAGAACCCCGAAGCTTTCGCGCGCGCATGCATCGAATGGAGACATGCCGGTGCCGCAATGGTGGGCAGTTGCTGTGGAACCACGGCAATCACTACGGCAGCGATGGCCGAGGCGCTCGATATATAAAGGGCAAAACCGCTCCATACGGGGCGGTTTTTTTATTGCTTGCATGTCCTCGGCGGCATTTGCCCAAATGGTGAATGCTGGTGTCAGCAGGTTGCCGAGTGCGTGTTGCGGGTATACCTCACGCGTACCATGATCCAAACACTGTGAGGTGTCTGCGCGTGTGCGCGATAATTCATTTTGGAACTGACGGTTGGCGCGCTCGCGTCGATGAGGACTTCACTGCCGATAACGTTGCCCGTATCGCCGATGCCGTCGGCGAGTTGTGGCAAAAGACCAATCCGGGCAAAACGGTATATATAGGGTTCGACACCCGGCCCCTGGCGCGCGAGTTCGCTGAGCTTGCGGCGGGTGTGCTAGCAGCGCACGGGCTAGACGCCGTGCTCGCTTCGCGACCTGTCCCGACCCCTGCCCTTACGTGGGCGGCGGCTTATGACGGTGAGGCGTGCGGCGCGCTCATGGTGACGGGGTCCCATCATCCGCAGGGTTATCTGTGCCTCAAGATTCGCATGGGTGACGGCTCAACCGCCAACCAGGATGTCATCGAAGAGCTCGAAGAGACCATGGCTCCCGAGCCAATGGGGATCGAGGAGCAATATCGCACCGCGGATATCATTCCTGACTATATGCAGGCGGTGGCATCGTTTGTCGATGCCGAAGCCATCCGCGCCGCGCACTTGCGCGTGGTTGTCGATCCCATGGGCGGCGCAGCCCAGGGCTATCTAGCCGACTTGCTGCGCGAGCTTGGCGTTGAGGTGCACGAGATTCACGCCGGGCAGGCGTCTGACCAAGAAGATATCTGCCCCGACCCCGTTGAGCCTTGGGTGGACGCTTGCGAGCGCACGGTTATCGAGGACGGAGCTTGCGCTGGCCTGGTGACCGACGGCGACGCCGACCGCATCGGCGCGGTTGACGAGCGCGGCAGATATATACATCCGCATCAGATCATGGCGCTCGTTTTGGGCGACTTGGTTCAATTTCGTAATTTGGAGGGGCGCGTCGTCGTCAATCTTTCGTGCTCGACGCTCGTGCGTCGCATTGCCGAGGCGCTTGGCTGCCGCGTGACCGTCAAACCAGTCGGTTTCAAATATATAGCGGCGGAGATGAAGAAGGGCGGCGTCCTCATAGGCGGCGAAGAAGCCGGTGGTATCGGCATCGCCGCGCATATGCCCGAGCGCGATGGAATCCTCGCCTGTCTGATTCTGTGTGAGCTTATGGCAAAGACGGACGCGCCTTTGGGCGTTCTGGTCGACCAACTCGAGGACAGTTTTGGTAAGACGAGTTACGGTCGACGCGATTTACGCCTTGAGGCCGAAGATGCCGAAACGTTGCGAACCCTGCTGCCGGGCGTAAACCCCAAGTCGATTTGTGGCAAGGTGCCGCAAAACGTTAGTCATATGGATGGCTTGCGTTTGGCATTCGAGGATGACACGTGGCTGCTGGTCCGTCCTAGCGGGACCGAACCAGTGGTGCGCGTCTACGCCGAGGGGTTCTCGGTGGAAGAACGTGATGAGTTGCTCGATGCTGGCTGTGCTTTAGCTAGGGGGACGTATCCGCTCTAACCATGAGACTGCCTTATATAAAGAGATGCTCGGCGAGCGGTAGGTAACGGCTGGCAAACGTTAGTCGGATTCCAAGATGTGTAGGAAATGTGTACGCCCAGATTCCCGCCCACGGCGCCCCTCCGGTCTGGCAATATATCTCCTTGCCGCGCGGCCCGGTCGGACCG
>CABRIB010000006.1 GCA_902470915.1 uncultured Collinsella sp.
ATAGGAGTCCGTCTCGTGGGCTCGGAGATGTGTATAAGAGACAGACATAGAGGTGCTTGATGCGATCGGAGCCGACGATGGTGTGCGTGTAGAACATAATCGGGATGACCGGGCAGTCGGCAGCGACCATTGCGTCGGCCTCCTGCATCTTAGCGACGCGCTCCTCGTCGTCAACAATAGTACGAGCCTCGTCGACCTTGGCGTCGAACTCGGGGTTGTTGTAACCGGAGCGGTTATCGCCACCGAGGGAGTCGGAGTGGAACAGCGGATACAGGAAGTTGTCCATGATCGGGTAGTCGGCAATCCAACCCAGACGACCGAACTGATAGTTAAAGTTCTGATACTGCTCGAGCAGGGCAGACCACTCAGGGGTATCGGAGACAGCGGTAACGCCAACCTTGGCGAGGTCGCCGATGATGGACTCCATGATCTCCTTGTGACCGCCGTCCTGGTTGTAGGAAAGGGTCACGCTAATGCCACGATCCCCGTTAGCGCCAGCGGGAGCAACCTTGTCGAGGTACTCGTTAGCCTTGTCGACATCGTAGGCGCAGAACTCCCATGCGCCCTCCTTGTAGCCATCGATGCCCGGAGGAACAATGCCGTCGGCAGGGGTACGGGTACCCTTATAGATGGTCTTGCAGATGGCCTCACGGTTGATGGCCAGGGAGATGCCCCTGCGCAGGTCGGCGTTGTTGAACGGCTCGGCCGTGGTGTTGCAGGTCAGATAGTACGTGGAAGGCTCGGCGCCGAGCAGCATGCGCTCGCCGTCACCCATGGTGTAGCCGTCCTTGGACACGCCGCGATCCTTCTTGGCGGCATCGATCTGAGCGACGGGAACGTCGCAGACATCGAGGTTACCGGCCTGGAACTCCTTGTAAGCAGTCTCCATGTCCTTGATGACCTGGAAGTGGATGCCATCGATCTTGGCCTTGTCGCCATAGTAATCGTCGAACTTCTTGAGGTTGATCTCCTGACCATCCTCCCACTTGCCGTCCATCATGAACGGGCCGTTACCGACCGGTGCAAGATAGAAGCTCTTGACATCGGACTCGGCGCACTCGGGAACCGGGGCCAGAGCCGGGTGAGAGGCGACGAAGGGGAAGTCGGCGTAAGCGGAAGACAGCTTGACGACAAGGGTCTCATCGTCGGGGCAGGTAACACCGCTGAGCTCGGTGGCGTTACCGGCAAGCAGATCGTCATAGCCCTCGACCATGGAGAGGTGATAGGAGACCTCGGAAGGGCCGTACTCGGTAGCGACAGCCGACTTGGTGTTGACCAGACGCTCCCAACCGAGCTTGAAGGACTTGGAGGTAACGTCGTCACCGTTGTGGAACTTGGCCTTCTTGATCTTGAAGGTAAACTCGGTGGCGTCGTCGTTGGCCTCAAAGGACTCGCAAGCCAGCGGAACGATCTCGCCCTTCTCGGCGTCATAAGAGGTCAGAGCGTCAAAGAGCTGGTACTCGACCTGAGTGCCCTGGTCCTCCTGGACATTGTAGGGGTCGATGCAGACCGGGTTGTTGATGTAGAAGTTCAGCGTCGAACCGGACTCAGAACCGGAAGCGTCGCCACCCTTCTTGCCGCATGCGGCAAGAAAAGCCATGGAGCTCGCTGCAAGGGTGCCGCCAACAAAGGCGCGACGACCCATAACGGGCTGGTGGAACATAGAATCAGCCATGCCATCCTCCTTATGAGATAGGACAAAGTAAGTTCGGTCGGGCAACGTCAAGACAGCCCAATCGAACCATTCAAACGCGGTCCGCCGTTTTGGCTGGTTATACAAAGCGGACCAACGTATTGCAATACAGTAGCGCATTTTATGCACGATTTGGGGCTAATTCCGGTTAACGGTCGAGATTTTCTTTAGTTGGGCGAAGTATATGAGGATATTTTGACTCTGTTACAAATATGTAAACAAAAAGGGTCTCGCACTTGCGGGACCCTTTTCAAGTATTTATGCGGCTCGTGATTAGTAGCCCACGATGCCCTGCGGGAAGAAGAACATGCACAGCACGACGCACACGGCAAACACGACAGCCATGATGACGGTCAGGCGGTCAAGGTTCTGCTCCATAACGCCCGTGGCAGAGCTGGAGTTATACAGCGAGCTGGCAATCATATCCGAAACGCCGGTACCCTTACCGGAATGCATCAGGACGAGAATCGTCAGCGCCACGGCAGAAACAGCCCAAACGACAAACAGAAGAATCTGGAACGGACCCATAGATAAGCTCCTTAATAGAACAGTTCAAACTCCAGTACTGTACCACAATCCCCCGCTCTCCCCTACCTGCCACTCAAGGACGGGGTGGAAATGGCAGAAATACCAAAAAGGGGGTTGTCCGGTTGTGGACAACCCCCTTGCTAGAAAACGGTATTTGTTTTCTATTAGGCCTCGGTAGCGAGCACGCGGCCCGTCATCTCGGCGGAAGGCTCAATACCAGCCATGGTGAGCATGGTCGGAGCGATATCGGAAAGACGGCCGTCCTCGATACCGGTGAGCTTGGCCTTCTCATCAACGATGATGAACGGCACGCGGTTGGTGGTGTGAGCCGTAAACGGATGCTTGGAACCGTCGGAAGCAACGTCAAACATGTGATCGGCGTTGCCGTGGTCGGCGGTAATCAGTGCAAAGCCGCCCTTGGCGAGAATCGCCGGGACAACCTTGGACAGGGCATCGTCAACAGCCTCGACAGCCTTAACGGCAGCGTCGAAGACACCGGTGTGACCAACCATGTCGCAGTTCGCGAAGTTCACGATGTAGAAATCAGCGCGATCCTCGTTGATGGCGGCGACGAGCTTCTCGGTAACCTCGGGAGCGCTCATCTCGGGCTGCAGATCGTAGGTAGCAACCTTGGGGGAAGCGACGAGCACGCGCTCCTCGCCCTCCTTGGGCTCCTCGATGCCACCGTTGAGGAAGAACGTCACGTGGGCGTACTTCTCGGTCTCGGCAGTGTGCAGCTGCTTCAGGCCATTGGCGGCGATAACGTCGGCCAGGACGTTCTCGGGGAACGTCTTGGGGAAGGCGACCTCGACGTCAAACGTCGGATCATACTCGGTCATCGTCACAAAGTGCGAAAGCTTGATCTGCTCGCGCTCAAAGCCGTCGAACTCCTTGTCCGTGAACACGCGGGTCATCTGACGAGCGCGGTCGGGACGGAAGTTGAAGAAGATGGCCGCGTCGCCCTCGTGAATGCCCTCGTTATGGGCAGCGAAAGGCTCGACGAACTCGTCGCCGCGCGGATCCTTCTCGTAGTAGGCCTTGATACCGGCAACAGGGTCGACATCGGCATCGGACGCGTTGACCATGACGTCGTAGGCGCGCTGGATGCGCTCCCAACGATTATCGCGGTCCATGGCCCAATAACGGCCCGAGACGGTGGCAACGCGAGCGTCGCAACCGGTCTCCTCGGAAATCTTAGCCAGGAAGGCGCAGAACTCACTCATGTAGCCAGCGCCGGACTGCGGGTCAACGTCGCGGCCATCCATGAAGGCGTGGACGCGAACGGTCTTGACACCGTGCTCGGCAGCCATCTTGACCAGAGCCTCGACGTGGTTCATGTGGGAGTGAACGCCGCCAGGGCTCATAAGGCCCATGAGGTGGAGAGTCTTGTCCTCGGCCTTGACATCGTCCATAGCCTTGACGAAAACCTCGTTCTTGGCGATGGAGCCGTCCTTGATGGCATTGTTGATGCGCGAAAGCTCCTGGAACACGATGCGGCCGGCACCGATGTTGAGGTGGCCTACCTCGGAGTTGCCCATCTGGCCGTCGGGAAGGCCCACGTCCTCGCCCGAAGCACCGAGCGTGGTGTGGGGGTACTTCTCGTACAGGCTATCAAGGAAGGGCGTCTTGGCAGCGGCGACGGCGTTCTCGCCATCAGCCGGAGCCAGGCCGCAGCCGTCCATGATAATCAGGAGTGCAGGAAGATGACGCTGTGCCATATGTCCTACTCGCCTGCCTTGACGACCATAGAGGCAAAGTCGGCAGCCTTGAGCGAAGCGCCGCCCACAAGGGCGCCGTCAACGTCGGGCTTGGCGACGAGCTCGGCGATGTTGCCGGGCTTGGCGGAACCGCCGTAGAGAACGCGGATGCCGTTGGCGAGCTCCTCGCCGAACATCTCCTTGAGGGTCTCACGGATAGCACCGCAGACCTCCTGAGCGTCCTCAGCGGTAGCGGTCTTGCCGGTGCCGATGGCCCAAATGGGCTCGTAGGCGACGACGACCTGCTTGGGGCAGGTGATCTCAAGACCAGCAAGGCCAGCCTTGACCTGGTTCACGACGTGCTCGACATAGGTGCCGGCCTCGCGAACCTCAAGGGACTCGCCGCAGCAGAAGACGGGAACAAGACCGGCGGCAACGAGTGCCTTGGCCTTCTTGTTCTGGTCCTCGTCGGTCTCGTGGAAGTAGTCACGACGCTCGGAGTGACCGATGATGCAGTAAGTGCAGCCAGCGGACTTGAGCATGTCACAAGAGGACTCACCGGTGAAGGCACCCTTGGCCTCCCAGTACACGTTCTGTGCACCGAGGGCGATGGGGGCAGCCTGAATACGGTCATGAACCGTGGTGATGTCGATGGTCGGAGGGCAGACGAGCACCTCGACGCCAGCCGGAACCTCGGGCAGAGCCTGAGCCAGCTCGTCGGCGAGCTTGGCGGCCTCGGCGACGTCGTTGTTCATCTTCCAGTTACCAGCGATAAGAAGGGTGCGATTAGGCATCGAGAAGCGCCTCCACTCCGGGCAGGGCCTTACCCTCGACGAGCTCCATGGAAGCGCCACCACCGGTGGAGATCCAGCTCATCTTGTCGGCCAGGTTAAACTTGTTGACGGCTGCGACAGAGTCGCCACCACCGATGATCGAGGTGCAGTCAGCCTCGGCGACAGCCTCGGCGATAGCCTGGGTGCCGTGAGCGAAGTTATCGAACTCGAAGACGCCCATGGGGCCATTCCAGAACACGGTCTTGGCGCCCTTGACAGCCTCGGCGTAGAGCTCCTCGGTCTTAGGACCGATGTCCATGCCCTCACGATCGTCAGGGATAGCATCGGAAGCGACGACCTCGGGAACAGCGTCCTCGCCAAAGTGATCGGCAACACGGTTGTCGATGGGGAGCAGGATCTTGACGCCCTTCTCCTCGGCCTTCTTGAGCATCTCGCCAGCGCGCTCGACCCAGTCCTCTTCCTTGAGGGACTGACCGACGGACAGGCCCTGAGCCAGGAAGAAGGTGTAGGCCATGCCGCCACCGATGATCAGGGTGTCAGCGGAGTCGATGAGGTGATCGAGAACGCCGATCTTGGAGGAAACCTTGGAACCGCCGACGATGGCGACGAAGGGGCGCTCGGGCTCGGCGAAGATGCCGGTCAGCGTGTCGACCTCCTTCTCGAGCAAGAAGCCGGCGACGGCAGGCAGGTAAGCGGCGGGGCCCACGACGGAACCCTGGGCGCGGTGAGCGGTGCCGAAGGCATCGAGAACGAAGACGTCACCATAGGAAGCGAGCTTCTTGGCGATCTCGGGATCGTTCTTCTTCTCACGCTTGTCAAAACGGACGTTCTCGAGAACGAGGACCTTACCCGGCTCGACGGCGGCGACAGCCTCAGCAGCCTTCTCGCCGTAGGTGTCAGCGACAAAGGCAACGTCGAGACCAGAGAGCTCAGCGAGCTTCTTGGCGACGGGCTCGAGGGACAGCTCGGGCTGGAAGCCGGTGCCCTCGGGACGGCCGAGGTGGCTCATGAGGATGACGCGAGCGTTGTGCTCAACGAGGTAGTTGATGGTGGGCAGGGCAGCCTTGATACGGGTGGTGTCGCCAACGACGCCATCCTTGATAGGCACGTTAAAGTCAACGCGGACGAGAACGCGCTTTCCGTCGACATCGATGTCGCGGACGGTCTTCTTGGTAAAGGCCATGTTTGCTTCTACCTTTCGTACGTGTCTGCCTCCCATTACGGCAGACGATTTCTTATAAAAAGGGCGCGACCCTAGGGTGTAAGCCCTATAAGGCCGCGCCCTTCTTTAGACGCTCAACGAGCTATTCGCTAAAAGCTAAATTAAGCAACGAACTTCTCGAAGTACTTGATGGTGCGGACCATCTGAGAGGTGTAGGAGTTCTCGTTGTCGTACCAAGAGGTGACCTGAACGAGGGTCTGGCCGTTGCCGAGGTCAGAGCACATGGTCTGAGTGGCGTCGAAGATGGAGCCGTGGGTCTCGCCGACGATGTCGCGGGAGACGATCTGGTCCTCGTTGTAGGCGAAGGTCTCGGGGATGGTCTCAGCGTAGGCCTTCATGGCAGCGTTGACCTCGTCGACGGTGACCTTCTTGTCAACGACGGCGTAGAGGTTGGTCAGCGAGCCGGTCGGCGTCGGGACGCGCTGGGCGGCACCGATGAGCTTGCCGTTGAGCTCGGGGAGAACCAGGCCGATGGCCTTGGCAGCGCCCGTGGTGTTCGGGACGATGTTCTCGGAGCAGGCGCGGGAGCGACGGAAGTTGCCCTTGCGCTGCGGGCCGTCGAGCGGCATCTGGTCGCCGGTGAAGGCGTGAATGGTGGTCATGATGCCGGACACGATGGGAGCGAAGTCGTTCAGACCCTTGGCCATCGGGGCGAGGCAGTTGGTGGTGCAGGAAGCAGCGGAGATGATGTTGTCCTCAGCGGTCAGCGTCTCATGGTTGACGTTGTACACGATGGTGGGCAGATCGCTGCCAGCCGGAGCGGAGATGACGACCTTCTTGGCGCCAGCGTTGATGTGGGCCTGAGCCTTAGCCTTGCTGGTGTAGAAGCCGGTGCACTCGAGAACGACGTCAACGTCGAGGTCGCCCCAAGGCAGGTTGTTGGCGTCGGCCTCCTTGTAGATCTTGATCTCCTTGCCGTCAACGGTGATGGAATCCTCGCCAGCAACGACCTCGTGATCGCGAGCGTAGTTGCCCTGCGTGGAGTCGTACTTCAGCAGGTAAGCGAGCATATCGGGAGAGGTGAGGTCGTTGATAGCGACGATCTCGGAGCCCTCATGACCGAACATCTGACGGAAAGCCAGACGACCGATGCGACCGAAGCCGTTAATAGCAACCTTTACTGCCATTGTGTCTCCTTTCGTAAGGCCCCCGCGAGCTACAGCGCCCGCCGTTGAGGCCCACAAACTAACCACTCGCCTAATATACCTTTTTTTTGACTTGAATTTCACGAGAATGCTCGAAATTGAAAATCAAATTTACGTTAAAACGTTTTAAAGAGTAAAACAGCAGTTCAATCCCTATATAAGCAGTTTCGCTCAACTACCTGTTTGCTTCAATGAGCTTTTCAAGCCTCAAAACTCGATGGTAGAGGGCCGACTTCGACAAGGGAGGGTCAGCCATCTCCCCCAGATCGCGCAGTGACAGATCAGGATAGCGCTCGCGCAGGTCGCAAAAGACCGCCAAGGCGTCCGGAAGCGTGTCGCGCAAACCCCGCTGTTCGAGCTCATCGATCAACGCAAGCTGATGCTGGGCGGCACCCGCACTTCTGGTCTGATTGGCCAGCTCGGCATTCACGCGACGGTTTACGTCGTTCTTAACCAATTTGACCGCGCGCGCTTCCTCGATCTCGGCAACGCTGCGCTTGGCGCCGACCAGCTTTAGAAGCTGCTCGATCTCCTCGGCGCTCTTAATGTAGACGGCAAAGGATCCGCGCCGCGCGTTAACGCGCGCATGGACCCCAATCTGCTCCAATAGATCGCAAAGCCCCCGGGCATACTGCTCGCCCTGCACCGCAATCTCCAAATGAAAATCGCCGCGTGGATCGGCCACGAAACCGCCGGCGATGAGCGCGCCGCGGATGTAGGCAAGCCTGCAGCAGGGACGGGCAACGATGTGCCGGGGAACACCAGCGACGAGCCCTCCCCTGCGGTCGAGAATGCCCAGCAGCACCAGAGCCTTGTCCAGGTCGGGCTGATCGGGCAGGGTAATGAGATAGTTACGGACCTTATGCAAGACCGATTTACGAACGGTGAATTCCGTTTTGAGCTTAAGGATGCGATGCGTCAGTGTGATCATCGTGCGCGCGACGGCACCCGTCTCGGTCGCGACCGTCAAACGATACCGCCCGGAGCCGGCCAGCGAAAGTGTACCGCTCACACGCGTCAGGGCGGCAAGCGTCGACAAATCGCAGTATTCACATTCGGGTTCGCAGCGCGCGAGCTCGTCACGCACCTCGGCGGTAAACGACATGCAGACCTATGCTTTCGTGTTGGCGCGCGACAGGTCGCGATGGGAAATACTCACGTGATACTGGGCACCTTCTAAATAACGTGCCGTGGCCTCGGCGATGGCAACGCTGCGGTGTTGACCGCCCGTGCAGCCGATGGCAATAGAAAGCTGTGGCTTGCCCTCCGCGATATAGCCGGGCATGACCGTATCGAGCAGCTGCGTCCAGGCCTTCCAGAACTCCTGGGTCTTGGGATGGTCCAGAACAAAGTCGGAGACTTTCTTATCGAGACCGGTCATGGTGCGCATCTCGGGATCGTAGAACGGATTGGGCAGGAAGCGGACGTCGATCATAATGTCCGCCTCGACGGGCATGCCGTGCTTAAAGCCAAACGAGAACACGTGAACGTCCATGAGCTGCTGGTCGGACAGCTCGGAGAACGCCATGCGCAATTTGTTGCGCAGGGCAGAGGTGCGCAGGCGGCTCGTGTCGATGATCATATCGGCTCGATCGCGCACGCCCTGCAGCTGCAGGCGCTCGCGCTGAATCGCATCGGCCGTAGTCTCTCCCGGCTTGGCAATGGGGTGGCGGCGGCGGTTTTCGCTATAACGACGGATCAGCACCTCGTCAGAGGCCTCGAGAAACACGATGTCACAGCTCATCTCGCGCTCCTCGAGCGCGGCAACGGCATCGAGCAGCTCATCGAACAAACCCTGGCTGCGCAGGTCGCAGGTGACGGCAAGATGCCTGCCCACGCCCGTATTGATGCCGACGAGTTCGGCAAGCTGGGCGATCAGACGCGGAGGCAAGTTGTCGATGCAAAAGTAGCCCATGTCCTCAAACACATGCATGGCCTGCGTTCGGCCCGATCCGGACATTCCGGTGATGATGACGATATCGGGGATGCGCTCCGAGCGCTCCGCCGCATCCATGGCATCTCCCTTTTGCATGTGTGCCTCCTAAAACAAGCGCGGGACCCGGCCAGCGGATCCCGCGCGATCAATTGCCTTTATTGAGTATACCGCCCCAAGCGGATACGAGGCCTGTCTTACGCCTCAAGCGCAGCCTTGAACCAACTTGTAATACTCGTGGGGTGCGTAATGGCAGTGCCTACGACAACTGCCCAGGCGCCCGCATCGATCGCGGCGCGGGCCTCCTCGGGCGTGTGCACGCGGCCCTCGCAGATGATGGGAAGACCGGGGAATTCCTCGGTCGCCTGACGCAGGAGCGGCAGATCAGGGCCATCGGCCATGGTGCAGTCGATGGCGGCGACACCGTGAGAAAGCGTAGTGGATACCAGGTCAAAGCCCATATCAACCGCACGGCGAATGTCCTCGATGGTGGCACAATCCGCCATCAGGAGCACGCCCTCCTCGTGCAGCGGACGGAAGGTGTCCTCGACGGTCTTGCCATCGGGACGTGGGCGATCAGTGGCATCAATTGCCACGATGTCGGCACCGGCGGCAACGCAGGCGCGAGCATGACGCAGCGTCGGCGTGATGTAGACGCCCTCGTGCCCATCCTTCCACAGGCCGATAACAGGAACCTCACAGCGACCCTTAATGGCGGCAATGTCGGCAAGGCCTTGGCAGCGAATGGCGGCGGCGCCGCCAAGCTCGCAGGCGCGAGACATTTGAGCCATGGTCTCGGGCGTACGAAGCGGCTCGCCCATATAGGCCTGAACGCTCACGACGAGCTTGCCCTTCAGGGACTGGATCAAAGGATCAACGGTCATGTTCGACTCAACCTTTCTCAAAACAGCCTTCTGAGACACCGCACCTTGACGTTCAAACCGTCGCTCGCGTACCGAACTACGCTTCGCTCCTCTTTCACGTCAATCTGCGGCACCTCAGAAGGCCCACTTGGTAGTTATGTTTACTTCAACGACGCAAGAAGGTGTTCGGCGGCACCGATGAGCGGAGCATCGCCCTCCAGAGACCCGATGAGAATCGGCGTGTCTTGAAGCGGATCGAGCGCCTGGCTGGCATAGCCCTCGTGCACCGAATCCTTCCACGTCTGCGAACGCCAATCGGGACCCTGGTGAATCACACCTCCCGAAAGCACGATAACCTCGGGATCCAAGATGTTGGCAAGCGAGCCCAAGCTGGCGCCCAGCGCAAAGCCGGCGTCATGGATGACCTCGGTCGCCTTTGCGTCGCCCGCACGGCACAGGTCGTTCACGTCGCGACCGACCGAAGGACGGCTGGGGTCGACGCGGCCAAAGCGCTCATCGTACATACGACCAATGGAAGTGCCGGAAGCAACCGACTCAAGATGACCGGAACGTCCACAGGCGCAGGGAATGCCAGCGGCAGCCGAGCACTCGATGTGGCCCATATGACCGGCAGCACCATGGAAGCCCTGCATCACACGGCCGTTCTCGACATATGCGCCGCCGATGCCCGTGCCGATGCCCAAGCACAAAACGGAGAACTTGCCTTTGCCGACGCCCCAGTGGGCCTCGCCCAGAGCATGAGCCTGCACGTCGCCCACCACGGCAACGGGGAGACCAAGGTCCTCGCGCAGACGCGGCCCCAACTGAACGCCGGACCAGCCGGGCATGATCTCGTTGGCATACGCGATGGCGCCCGTCTTGGGATCGACGACGCCTGCGGCACCGATACCGACACCGAGGACCTCAACATCGGGATTCGCCTCAAGAGCGGCCTTGATGGACGCCTCGATACGCTGGAAGACGGCCTCGCCGCCCTCCTGGGCCTCGGTAGGAACCTCGGCCTCAAATACGGGATGGGGCACGCTGCCGTCAGCCGGATACTCCATAATGGCAGTCGCAATTTTGGTGCCGCCGATATCGACGGAGCAAACGTACTTGTTCTCCATGTCGCTCTCCTTAGGAGATAAAAACAACTACAGGAAATGCGCCGTCAGGCTAGCCGCCACAGCGCGGTAAAGGTTTTCCAGGTGCCCGAGGTTGGGGTGAAAGTGGTCGGGCGTTGACCTAATGGGTCACGCCCGACCACTTGAGCCCCAAGATCGGGTGCCTGGGGAAGCTTTACAGGAGACCGTTGTCCTGGAGGACCTTCTTAATCGCCTCGACGTTCTCGCCGGTCATGGCCTTCACCGGGCGCGGCATGGTCGGGCTGTCGAAGATGCCCATGAGATTCATAGCGGTCTTGAAGGCACCAACGCCGCCGGCATAGCCCTGAACGCCCGAGGTGACATCCCAGATGTGGGAGATCTCGTTGAGGCGATCCTGCTCGGCCTTGACGGTAGCCCAGTCGCCGGCCTGAGCGGCCTTCCACTGACGCACGTAGCCCTCGGGCTCAACGTTGGCGAGACCCGGGACGGAACCGTCGGCGCCACCGAGGTAGGCGCCGTCGACAACAACCTCGTGACCGGTGAGGATGCTCATCGGGTGGCCGTTCTTCTCGTTCTCCTGAACGAGATAGCGGAACGAGATGTCATCGCCCGAGGAATCCTTGACGCCGGCCAGGACGCCCTCGGCGCCGAGCTTGGCAAGGAGCTTCCAGGGGAGCTTGGTGTGGACGCACACGGGGATGTCGTAGGCGAAGATGGGCAGGTCGAGCTCCTCGTGCAGGATGCGGAAATGCTCCTCGACCTCGGTCATGCCCTGCAGGGCATAGAACGGGCAGGTGGCGACAAGCGCATCGGCGCCCAGCTCCTGAGCGACCTTGCCGTGCTCGATCATGCGCTCGGTCTCGGTATCGATGATGCCGACCAGAACGGGCACACGGTGGTCGACGATACGGACGGCCTCGGCGGTGATCTGACGACGACGCTCGTCGGTGGAGAAGACGACCTCACCCGAGGAGCCCAAGAAGAACAGGCCATCGACGCCGGCATCGATCATGCGGTTGATGCTGCGCTCAAAGGAGGCAACGTCGAGCTGGTGGTCTTCGGTATCGGGAACAACGACGGGAGGGATAACGCCGGTGAATTTCTGAGTTGCCACAAGAATCTCCTTAGCTGTCTGGCGGGCAGCCCTATGCCGCCCACTCTTGTTGGCAGTGTCCAGGCCGCCTAGGCCAAAGAACACGGGTAGAACGTTTGGTTAAAGAAGTCGACGACTTCGTTTTCGAACGCATTGATGCGCTCGTGAGCGTATTTGGCATAGATGATATGCCTCCGGTCACACTCAAGACCGTTGAACACGGCAAACTGGCCCTTGGGGTCGCTCACGGTATCCATGAGCGAAGTGCCCAAGAGCACCGAGCCGCGCACACGAGACGACAGCGCCTCGAGGCCGCCGGGCAGCGGGTTGGCAACCGCCGTGCAGGCGAGGCCCTGCTCATCCAGAGCAGAAACCGCCAGCGCGACTCCGCCGCCAAGGCCCTCGCCCCATGCAAAGATGCGGTCGGGGTCCATGCCATCAAGATTGCGCGCAACCTTCGCCATCGCGCAACCCCAACGGACGCGCTCGACAAAAGCAGTCGAATCAATCCCCCGCTGCAGGTCGTCCGCACCAGCAACATCGTCATCCAGCGCGAGGACGGCATACCCCATGGCGGCAAATCTCGTCATGTGATGCCAGCCTCGCACAGGCCGATCGATGTCGTGGAACATCAGGCACAGCGGCACGCGCTCAGATACTCGGGCACGACCGACAGGCTCAATCAAACGAGCGTGGACCGCATCGTCACCGAGTTCAAAGGAAACCTCCGAGTAACGGGCGCAGGGGTTAACAAAGTCAATCGCCGTAATGGCCAGGCCTTGAATCTCAAGATTCCAAGCGCATGTCTCTAAATCAGAAACATCTGCTTGGACATCACCGTGCCAGTCCCGATATTCTGCGAGCCTTGACGAAACCGTTCCAGGAATTCCCACGAGCCCGGGGACTATCAGCTCGTCAACATTGCTCTCGCACTTAGACATGAGCCTCCCCTCCCTCGCAGAAAAACGGAATGATCAGATCATCAAAGTCCTGAATCTCCTCGTGGCCAAAGCCCTCAAAGAACTTATGACGCTTATCGCAGGTCAAGTTGTTGTAGACCGCAAACTGCGTCGCCGGCGGACAGACGATATCGGCCGTGCCCGTGCCAAACAGAACAGGGCATTTGACCATGGGGGCAAAGTTCTTGGAATCGAAGTACGCCAGCTTGGCATAGGCTTCCTCGATACGAGTCGAGTCCTCGTCAAACCAACGCGACCAATAGCGCAGACCCTCGTAGGCAATATCGTCGGCATCCAGATCCCAAACCAGGCGGAAGTCCGATAAGAAGGGATAGAGGATAGCCGCACGGTCAACCAAATCGCTATTGAGCGCGCAGGTTGCAATACCCAAACCGCCGCCCTGCGATGCGCCGTTCACAAATACGCGGGTAAGATCGATGCCCTCGAGCTCGCGAACGATACGGCACAAAATGCGGATATCCTGGTGTAGGCGGACATAGTAGAGGTTGGCCGGGTCGCCGTCGATACCGGCGACGATATGGCCCGCGACCGTCGTGCCCTCAAATCCACCAATATCCTCGGAGGGGCCACCCTGGCCGGGGCAGTCGAGAGCAATGAGCGCCATACCCATACCCGCAAACGACGCCTGCTCAAACCAGCTGCGGCTCGCACCCGGATATCCATGGAACTGAAGCACCAGCGGCATGGGCTCCTCCGAGACCGGCTTGAGGTACTTGGCATGCAGGCGTGCACCACACATGCCGGTATACCAGAGGTCGAAAAACCGACAGGTCGCGGAATCCGCAACCGAAGCCGCCTCAATCGCGTAGTCGAGCTCGACGGCGTCTGCCTCGGCCATGCGGTCCTTCCAAAAGAGATCGAAATCCGATGGACGGGGCATAGCGCCTCGATATTCACCAAATTGCTGTTGTAGCTCCTGAGCACTTGGCATGGCTCGTGAACCCAACCTTTCGAAATCGCAACGGAGGTGCGCCCGGCAAGGGAACCGGGCGCACGGGAGGGAAAGTGAGGCTACTCGCCGAGCTTGGGATGCAGCAGCGACGGCGCAGCGCCGAGCAGCATCTTGGTGTAGGGGTCCTGAGGGTGCTGGAAGACCTGCTTGGCCTCGCCCTGCTCGACGATCTTGCCGCCATTCATAACGATGATGTCGTCAGAGATATAGCGGACCGTCTGGATGTCATGGCTGATGAACACCATGGCCAGGCCGAGCTCCTTCTTAAGGTCGGTCAGCAGGTTCAGAATCTGCGCGCGGACCGAAACGTCCAGAGCCGAGGTGGGCTCGTCGGCGATGATGGCATCGGGGTTCAGCGACAGGGCACGGGCAATTGCGACGCGCTGGCGCTGGCCGCCCGAAAGCTGGCCGGGAAGAACCTCGGCGGCGGAGCTGGGCAGACCGGTGAGCTCCAAGAGCTCCTTGACGCGCTTCTCCTGCTCGGCCTCGGTACCCAGGTTGTGGACGCGCATGGGGTCGAGCAGTTGCTCGCGAACGACCATGCGGGGGTTGAGCGCCGTGGCCGGGTTCTGGAACACGACCGAGATGACGCGACCCATGTGGCGACGGTCCTCGGCGGTACGTTTGGTAACGTCCTTGCCCTTAAAGTAGACCTTGCCACTCGTGGGGGCCTGCAGGCCGCACATGACGTTGGCAGTGGTGGACTTGCCGCAACCGGACTCGCCGACGATGCCGATCGTCTGACCGGGCATGAGCTTAATCGTTACACCCTGGACGGCGTGAACCAGGTTGGGGTGCAGAATCGAGCCGGTACGGGTCCTAAAGGTGACGTGGACGTCATCAAGGAAGATGATCGGCTCGACGCCGTTGACTGCGGTCTCGCTCATCTACATCACCTCCGCGTGAGGGGTCAAACCATTTGCCTTGAGCACCTCGTCGGGGAGCTCGGAATAGAAGTGCTCGGTGCCGGGCACGCGCTTGAAGACCGGACGGGTGTCCAGGCCAATACGCGGATGGCTCGAGCGGGGCGCGAAGCGATCGCCCTTGGGGAAATCGCGCGGGCTCGGAACGGCGCCGGGCACCTGGTGCAGGCGGCCCGAACCGCTCTCGATGGACAGAACGGAACCCAGAAGACCGCGGGTGTACTCGTGGATCGGGTTAGTGAGCAGCTCCTTGGTGGGTGCCTGCTCGATAACCTGACCGGCGTACATAACCGTGATGTTATGGGCAACCTCGGCGACCAGAGCCAGGTCATGCGAAACGAAGATCATGGCAAAGCCGAGCTTGGCCTGAAGATCGTTGAGCAGCTTGATGACCTGCTTCTGGACGGTAACGTCCAGAGCGGTCGTGGGCTCGTCGCAGATGACCAGCTTGGGGTCGCGGGTAAGGGCCATAGCGATCAGGACGCGCTGACGCTGGCCGCCGGAAAGCTCGTGCGGATAGCTCTCGAGCGTGCGCTTGGGATCGAGGCCGACGAGCTCCAAGAGCTCCTCGGCGCTGCGGGTTCCGCCGCGCTTGGTGAGCTGCTTCATCTGGGCAGAGATGAGCATGGAGGGGTTGAGCGAGGACAGGGCGTCCTGATAGACCATAGCGATATCGGTACCGCGCAGGCCGAACCACTCCTTCTTGCTCATCTTGAGCAGGTCACGGCCCTCCCAGAGAACCTCGCCGGAAAGATGCTCGTCATCGTCGGTCAGGCCCATGATGGCCAGCGTGGTGATGGACTTACCGCAACCGGACTCGCCCACCAGGCCCATGGTCTGACCAGGACGGACGTCAAAGTTGACATGGTCGACAACGTTGATATCACCGTGATGCTCAAACTGAATGCAGAAGTCACGGACCGAGAGAATCGGTTCGACAGACTCGTCGGGCACATGGCGATCGTCACGCTTGAGCTCGACATCGCGCAGGGCGCCAAGGCGAGCGGAGAGGGACTGGGCCTGCTCCTTGTAGGCGCGAACGGGGTCGGAGACCAGCAGGTCGGCCTCGCGACGCTTGGAGGAATCGGTCGGATCCAGGGCGGCGGAGGGAGCAGCGGCCATGGCGTCGGTAATGCCCTCGGAGAGGATGTTGAGCGCCAGGCAGGTGATCATGATGGCCAGGCCCGGGAACAGCGCCTGCCACCAACGGCCAGCGAGCACGCCGCCGCGGGCGTCGGCGAGGATGTTGCCCCAGGTAGCGGTGGGCTCCTGGATACCAGCGCCGATGAAGGTCAGCGAGGCCTCGAAGATGATGGCGTCGGCGACCAGGGTAACGGTGAAGACCATGATCGGGGCGATGCAGTTACGCAGAACATGCTTGATCAAAATCCACGGAGCCTTGGCGCCGGAAACGATGACCGCGCGGACATAGTCCTCGCCGTACTCGGACACGATATTGGCGCGTACGATACGGGCAATCTGCGGAGTGTACATAAAGCCGATGGCGAAGATGATCGACGGCACGGAGTTGCCCAGGATGGAGACGAAGACGGCCGCGAGGGCGATGCCCGGGATGGACATGATGATGTCCAAGATACGCATGATCGTCTCGGAGACGGCCTTGCGCGAAACCGCTGCAAGGGCGCCCACGACCGAGCCGCAGACCAGAGCCATGGCGGTGGCGCCAAAGCCGATAATCAGCGAGTAACGACCACCGTAGAGCATACGCGACAGAATGTCGCGACCCTTATCGTCGGTACCGAAGATAAATCCGTTGCCGGGAGCCTGGCGAGCCGTAAAGATCTCGACCGGGCTATAGGGGGCAAGAAGGGGCGCCAGAATCGCAGTCAGGGCGACCAGCACCAGCACGACGGCGGCAATCTTAGAAGACAGCGTCATCTTCTTCCAGCCACCGAGCTTGAGCCCCTTGGAGGCAGCCTTCTCGAGCTGCTCGGTTTGCTTCTCTCGAATCTTTACCATAATCTACACCGTCCTGATGCGCGGGTTGATGAGCAGGTAGAGCATGTCAACCACGATGTTGATGATGATGAAGGCAAGAGCAACGACGATGACGACGCCCTGAACCAGGTTCGCCTCGTTGCCCTGAACGCCCTGCAGAATCGCGGTGCCCATGCCGGGGAGGTTGAAGATAACCTCGATGACGACGGCGCCGCCCATGAGGTAACCGATCTTAAGACCGAGGGTGGTGACCGGGGTGATCAGCGCATTGCGAAGAACGTTGATGCCGACGACGACCTTCTCGGGAACGCCGGCGCCGCGAGCCATACGGACATAATCCTTGTCGAGCTCCTCGACCATGGCGGTACGCACGATACGAGTCATCTGGCCCGTCAGCGGAAATGCCAAGGCGATAGCGGGCATGATCATACGCCCCAGATAGCCAACCGGATTCGTGGTGAAGTGAGGCAGAGCGCCCGATGCCGGGAGCACCTTAAGGTAGGAAGAGAACAGCAGGATCAACAGAACGGCAAGCCAGAACGACGGGGTTGCCAAGCCGGCGATGGAAAAGACACGGATTACTTGGTCCGGCCATTTGTCGCGATACAGTGCCGCGATGACGCCGAGCAAAAACGAAACGACCGCACCGATGGCAAGACCGATGAAGGTCAGCTGCATCGTGACGGGCAGGGCCGTGGAGATGCGCTTGGCAACGGAGTTGCGAGCAGCACCATAGGTGCCCATGTCGCCATGGATCAAATCGCCCATATAGCGCACGTAGCGCACGGGCCAGGGGTCGTCCAGACCATACTTCTCATGGTACTCGGCAACCGCCTCGGGCGAGGCACCGTCACCCAACGCCGTGTAGGCGGGGTCGGTCTTGGAGAACGACATAAGGAAGAACACCAGGACGGTGACGCCCAATGCCATGATCGGCAGCGCCACAAGACGCCTTCCAATCAAACGTAGCAAGTTGTTCACGTTCTCTCCCCTTTCTTTTGTCGGTAGGACCAACTGGTATATGAGTACGGATACTCATTACAAGACCCGAGCGACATCGTTGCCGCCCGGGTCTTTGTTTCAACTATGAGGATACGGTCCCAACGACCGACATCCTGCATATAGACTCAAGCGAGTCTTACGCCTTGACGGTCGCAACGCCCCTGAAGGACATGCTCGTCGTGCCGATGCCCTTGAAACCATCGAGGGCCTCGCCATTGGGCGCAGTGGACGGATCGTCCCAAGAAGCGGAGACGGTCTTGACGTGGACAACGGGGTACAGAACGGCGTTGTCGGCAATGATGTCGAAACACTCGTTCCACTTCTTCTGCTGCTCGTCGCCCTCGGCGGCAAGAGCCTCGTCCATGAGACCGTGGAGCTTCTGCCACTCAGCGGACTCCTTCCACGGGCAACGGGTCTGCATCCAGACGTTGTCGCCGTACCACCAGTTGAGCAGCAGGTCGGGGTCGGCGCCGAAGCAGGAAGGATCGCCAGGGGCAAGGAGGATATCGTAGGCCTCGCCGCCGTCGATGGCGGCGTAGGTGGCCGGCGAGGTATCGGTCTGGATGGTCACATCGAAGCCGAGAGCGTCGAGGTCGTTCTTGACCTGGGCGGCCATGCCCTTAATCTGCTCGTTGTCGGTGGTGCGCAGGGTGATGGCACCCGGGGTGATGCCAGACTCCTCGATGAGCTTCTTGGCCTTCTTGGTGTCGGTCTTGTACACCGTGGAAGCCTCATGATAGTTGGTGAAGCTCTTGGGCAGGTAGCAGCTGGCAGCGGTGGCAAGGCCGGCGAAGGTGTTGCTGACCATCTTCTCGGTGTCGAGCGCATACATGACAGCCTGACGGACCTTGACGTTGTTCCAAGGCTCCTTGGCGACGTTGAACATGATGAAGCGGGTGCCGAAACCCTGAACGTTATCGATCTTGCAGCCGGCGCTCTCGAGCTGGTCGACGGCGTCAGCGGTAACGAGCTCCATAACGAGCGTGGAGCCCTCCTGCTGAGCGGTAACGCGAGCGGTGGGGTCGGTCAGGATGCTGTACTGGATCTTCTTATCCTCGGCAGCATACTCACCGTTGTACTCGGGGTTGGGAACCAGGGTGATCTCGGTATCGGAGATAGAGTCGTACATCCAGGGGCCGGAACCGATCGGCTGCTTGGCGCGATCCTCCTCGGTCTGGGTGGCCGGGGTAACGCGGACGATGGCCAGACGATCCTTGAGCAGGGAGAAGTTGGGGACCTTAGTCTTGACCGTCACGGTGCTGGCGTCCTTGGCCTCGATGGACTCGAAGGGCTGGAAGAACGGAGCATAGGTAGCGGAAGCGGCGCAAGCGGTGTAGGAGGCAACGACATCGTCAGCGGTGACCTCGGTGCCATCGGAGAACTTGGCGCCCTTGCGGATGGTGACCTCGAAAGTGGTGTCGTCCACAGACTTGGGATCGTCGGTGGCGAGCTCGTTGAAGGTGCTGTAGTCGTGGTAATCGATGCCGTAGAGGCCCTCGACGACGTGCCAGTTAGCACCCAGGCCCACAGCGGAGCCGGTGCTGGCGGGATCGAAGCTGGACGGAGCGTAAGCGGAACCAGCGGTGATCACGCCGCCGCCACGGTTGGCGGAATCGGTGGAGCCGGAAGCGGAACCCTCGTCGCTAGAGCTGCCACCGCAGCCAGTGAGACCAAGGCCGGCGACAGCAGCGACGCTGCCGGTGAGGCCGAGGAACGAACGCCTGGACATACCCTTGTTGATGATGGCCATGTCTTCTCCTATCAATAGAGAATCTTACTCGGGAGCACCTAGACTTGCCCCCGCGCAACTTGCGGACGATATATACCTTACCTACCGACGAACCCAACTGAGGTGCCGCGCTCGGCGACCGATACATACATACGCTTGAACGGTATTTACTACCGTTCACCGAATTCGTTGACAAACGATTCGCCAGACAGTATGTATCGGCGAGGTGAGATATCAGTCTTCGTCAACCCGCAGGATAGCAGGGTTTTCGCTTGGGTTAGTCAAACGTTTTAGCGTTAATAAAACCCGAAACCAGCAGGCAATCATGGCGAAATAAATGGTTGAAAATCGCGCAATCATGTATATCAGTTGTTTGGCTCGTGTTTAGCTATCGGAATGGCCAGCCGCCGCCTCGGCGCGCTCGGCATTCCATGCAACGAGCGCCTCGTGGACCGCCTTGGCAACATCGGCAGGTATGCCGCGAACTTCCGCGATCTCTTGCTCGCTCGCCGCGCGCAAACGCTTCATCGAGCCAAAATGGCGCATAAGGGCACGTTTTCTGGTGGGTCCCACGCCCGGAACGTCATCGAGTACCGAAACTGTCATGGCTTTATCGCGCAACTCACGGTGGAACGTGATGGCAAATCGGTGGGACTCATCGCGTACCTGTTTAATTAGATAGAGCGAAGCAGACCCGGTCGGCAGCACGACAGGAGTCTCGTCCCAAGGCACAAAAACTTCCTCGTCGGCCTTCGCCAAGCCACAAACTGGTATATCGAGCCCAAGAGCCTCAAGTTGCTTGATCGCAGCGGTCAATTGCGGCTTACCGCCATCGACAACGAGCAAATCGGGGCGCGAGCCAAAGTGCTCGTCGGCCATGCGCTCGGGAGCATAGCGTCGTCCCAAAACCTCGGACATCGACACGAAGTCGTTTGCCTCGTTCAATTCGGCCTGAATTTTAAAACGACGGTACTGACTCTTGTCGGCGCGCCCGTTGGTAAACACCACCATCGAGGCGACCGTAAAGGTGCCATGCAGTGTAGAGATATCGAAGCACTCGATACGCAACGGCGGCGATGGCAGCGCCAACGCACTTTCGAGCTCCAGGAGCGCTTGATTGGTGCGGTCGTCAGCGTACCCCGTTCGCATCATGTAGCGCATGAGGGCATGGCGCGCATTTTTGGATGCCATATCGAGCAGACGGTGCTTTTCGCCACGCTGCGGCCTATGGAGATGGCAGGAACGCTCACGCTTGCCCGCAAGCCACTCCCCCAGCGCCTCCGCATCCTCAAGCTCGACGGAAAGGTTGACCTCAGCTGGAATATCAGCCGTCTCGTCGTAATAGCGCTTAAGAAAGCCCGACTGGAGCTCTTCCTCGTCAACATCAAGACCCTTGTCGAGAATGAACTCGCAGGTGCGAACTGTTCGGCCCTCGCGAACGACGAAGACGCAAGCGGCGGAGATGGTCTCCTCGCGATAGAACCCGATGACATCGATATCGACACTGGAGGGAAAAACGACTTGCTGACGATCGTCCAGACCCCTGATGACCTCCAAACGACGTTTGACGCGTGCCGCGCGCTCAAAGTCGAGCGCCTCGGCGGCATCCGTCATCTCGGAGGTCAGCTCATCGACGACATCCTTGCGATGGCCCGACAAAAAGCGCTCGACACGCTTGACGTTCTTGGCATAGTCTGCCGGGGAAATCGCGCCGACACACGCACCCGGGCCGCGCCCGACATGGTAGTCAAAGCAGGGACGCCCGTTTTGTGCGCAAATCATATTGACGATGTCTTCCTCGCCCTTGTGGGACTCGATGGTACGGCGACAACGACGCCACTCCGCACAGGATGCAGAGCAGATGGGGATAACCTTGCGCAGCGTGTCAATGGTCTCACGCGCCGCACGGCTATCGGTATAGGGTCCAAAATAGCGCGTTCCCGGCTTATGACGCTCACGCGTGTATTTAATCGCGGGATACAGGTCGCCCTTTGTAATGGCGATAAAGGGGTAGCTCTTGTCATCCTTGAGGTCGACGTTAAAGTACGGATGGTACTGGCCGATCAGGTTGCGCTCGAGTACAAGCGCCTCATGCTCGGTTTCGACAACGATGTAGTCAAAGCTCGCCACCAGCTGCATCATCAGCGGGATCTTTTGACGCTCATCCTGCAGTGTCACGTATTGACGCATGCGGGCGCGCAGGTTTTTCGCCTTGCCCACGTAGATGACATCGCCCTTGGCATCCTTCCAAAGGTAGCATCCGGGCTGTGTGGGAACGCGCGAAACCTGCTCGGCAAGCGTTGGTATGTTGTCGTGACCGGCCACGCGCACCTACTTGCGACGAAGCAGCGCCGAGACCTCGGGCATCTTAAGGACGACGGCAAGGCCAAAGGTAACAACAAGCGAGGCGACACCCGCAACGCAAACGTAGCCAAGAGTAATCAGAATCGAGCCGCCAAGTGCCCCGACAAAGTGTTCAAGCGCCCACATGACGCCGGCGCCTGCGGCAGCACCTAGGCCACCGAGCAAAAGGCCAAAGAAACCGCCATGTAGGATAGATTTGACCTGAAGGCCACGCAGGCGACGACGCAGCCACCACAGCGAACAGCCGACCAAGATCACGTAGTCGACGACATACGAAAGCGCGATTGCCGGCATACCGAAGCCCAGCACAACGCCAAACAGCAGAACCGAGCCGGCCTGGCCGATGGCGGAATACAGGCAATAGCGGCTATAGGGCTTCATGTCGAGCAAGGCAGAGAAGCTCTTCTGCATCAACACGACCACGCCGTAGAGCGGCAGCGAGAGCGCCAGGTAGACAAGGTACTCGGACACCAGCGCCACGCCGGATTCATCGAACTTGCCAGCACAGTAGATCATATTGAGCGGACGTGCGAAGACAATCAGGTACAGTGCGAACGGAATCAGGAAGAACAGCATCTGGGCGACGCCACGCGAAATGCCCGTGCGAACGCTGTCGTAATCCTTCTCCTGTGCGTCATGAGAGAGCTCGGTATAGAGCGCCGTCGAAAGCGAGGCGGCAATCAGCGCGTAGGGCAGCGTGTACCACAGGCGCGCATAGGCGATGACGGAAGGACCCGTCTCGGGCTGGACCACCAGCGCGGCAGCGTTGGTGATAGAAGTCGAGACAAACATGCACACCGTGGCGAGCAGCGTCGGGATACCGAGCGCAATCGTCTGGCGCAGCGCGGGGTCCTTAAAGTCGATATGGATATGGGGATGCACGCCGTGCTTGCCAAGCGCGGGAATCTGACATGCCATCTGAACAAAGACACCGAGGGTCGTACCGGCCGCAATCAAGATGATGCCGGCACGTTCGCCAAACTGTGCGGACACGGGCGCAAAACCCATAAAGCTCGCAATGACGATCACATTGTTGAGGACCGGGGCAAACGTCGACCAAAAGTAGTCGCGGTGTGCGTTGAGAACGCCCGAGAACACCGAGCCCAAACCATAAAAGAGAATCTGGATGGCAAAGAAACGGAACATGAACGCAGCGGTATCCATGCTGCCACCGTCACCCGAAAGGAACGATTGCGTCCAGATAAAGCCCGGGGCGAACACGGTCCCCAGCAACGAAATGCCACCCAGCACTAAAAGCAGAATGCCGAGCAGGTTGCCCACGTACTCGTTCGAGGCCTCGCGACCCTGCTCACGCCTCACGCCCATGTACACGGGCAAAAACGCCGTCACGAGCATGCCACCCATCACGAGTTCGTAGAGCATATTGGGCAGGTTGTTGGCGACCTGATAGGAGGACGAGAGTAGCGACATGCCGATAGCGGCCGCCATTGCCCACGTGCGGATAAAACCGGTGACGCGAGACACGATAGTCAGGATGGTCATAAGCCCGGCGGAACGACCAACCGTGGAGTAGTCCGACGAGCCCATGTCGTCAGTGTCATCTCGCGACGAAGAAGCTTCGGATGAGGGTGTCTGAGGCGCAGATTCTTTTGCAAAATGAGCTCCGCGCTTCAATTCTTCCTGCGGCATCGCTCAGTCCTCTCTCGTAATCGCGGCAACCGTCGCCCCGCAAAATGCAATTAAATCATCGGGTGCAAGCTCGAGCTGATAACCACGCTTGCCTCCCGAAATAAAAATGGTATCCCAAAGGACGCATGTCTCGTCAATGAGCGTCCGGTAGCGTTTTTTCATACCGACCGGGCTGCAGCCGCCGCGAACGTAGCCAGTCGCCGCAAGCAAATCCTTCACATGCATCATGGCCAAGGACTTCTCCCCCGCGGCACGCGCGGCGGACTTTAGATCGAGCTCGTCGGCAACAGGGATGCAGCACACGACATAGTCGTTGGACGGCGTCACGCAGACCAAAGTCTTAAATCCTTGACCGGGCTCCTCGCCAAGCTGCTCCGAAATCGCGACCCCCAGGCCCACCGACTCATCACCATCGTCTTCGTACGTATGTAGAACATAGGAAATGCCGGCACTTTCCAGCTCGCGCATCGCATTGGTTTTTGGCGTCTTTACAGCCTTTGCCATGACATATCCTTTCCCTCGCATTCGGACGCAAGGATTAAGTATATGTCCAATTCGGCTGCATACGTCACTTCGGCACAGCAAGCGCCATCGAATCACAAGGAGTCGATGGCGCCCATAAACTGAATCGCCTATTTATTGAGCATCAAGTTGAGCCTGACGCTCCCGGTCACGCCTGAGCAACGGCGCCAAAAACTTGCCCGTATAACTCTGCGGACAGTCCGCAACCTGCTCCGGTGTGCCCGAAACCACGACGGTTCCGCCGCCGTTACCGCCCTCGGGACCCATATCGATCAGGCGGTCGGCAACCTTGATGACATCAAGGTTGTGCTCAATCACCAGCACCGTGTTGCCCGCATCGACCAAGCGCTGCAGCACATCGAGCAGCTGGCGGACGTCCTCAAAATGAAGACCGGTCGTCGGCTCGTCCAAAATATAGAACGTCTTGCCCGTCTGGCGTCGATGAAGCTCCTTGGCGAGCTTCACACGCTGCGCCTCGCCGCCCGAGAGCGTCGTGGCGGGCTGGCCCAGGCTCACGTAGCCTAAGCCTACATCGTACAGCGTCTGGAGCTTGCGCTTAATCTGCGGGATATTCCCAAAGAAGGCCAGCGCCTCGGTGACGCTCATGTCGAGCACGTCCGAGATGGTCTTGCCACGGTAGGTGACCTCGAGTGTCTCGCGGTTGTAGCGTTTACCGCCGCAAACTTCGCAGGGAACGTAGATATCGGGAAGGAAGTGCATCTCGATCTTGATCTGCCCGTCGCCCTTGCACGCCTCGCAGCGACCGCCACTCACATTAAAGGAGAAACGACCCGGCGAGTAGCCGCGCGCCTTCGACTCCGGCGTACTCGCAAACAGCGCGCGAAGATCATCCCACAGGCCGATATAGGTAGCAGGGTTGGAACGCGGCGTGCGGCCAATCGGCGACTGGTCGATATCGATAACCTTATCGATGCACTCGATGCCCTCGATTTTCTTATACGGACCCACAGGGCGCGTCGAACGGTGAATGGCATTCGTAAGGGCAGGCGCAATGGTATCGGTAACCAGGGAGCTCTTGCCCGATCCTGACACGCCGGTAACAACCGTAAGCGTACCAAACTCGATCTTGGCAGTAACGTTTTTGAGGTTGTTGGCTCGAGCGCCCGTAATTTTAAGGCAGCCGCGACCGGGCTTGCGCCGTTCATCAGGCACCCGGATCATTCGTTTGCCGGTCAGATAAGCGCCCGTCATCGACTCAGGACACGCCATGATATCGGCAGGCGTTCCCGCCGCGACTACGTGTCCGCCGTTGACGCCGGCGCCGGGCCCCATGTCGATCACGTAATCGGCGGCACGAATTGTATCCTCGTCGTGTTCGACGACGATAACGGTATTGCCGATATCGCGCAGGCGCTCGAGCGTCTTGATCAAGCGCTCGTTGTCACGCTGATGAAGACCGATCGAGGGCTCGTCCAGAATATAGAGCACGCCCATGAGACCCGCGCCGATCTGCGTTGCCAGGCGAATACGCTGCGCCTCGCCACCGGAAAGCGTCGCCGAGGCACGATCGAGCGTCAGATAGTCGAGTCCAACATCGACCAGAAAACGCAAGCGCTCCAGGATTTCCTTGACGATACGGCCGCCGATAAACTGTTGGCGCTCGGTGAGTTCCAGGCCCTCAAAAAACTCGAGCGATTCACGGCACGACAGGCAACAAACCTCGTAAATGGACTTGCCGCCCACGGTGACGGCGAGCATCTCAGGGCGCAAACGAGCGCCGTGGCAGCTCGAGCACGGCTCCTCGCGAATGTACTTCTCCAGGCGCGCCTTGGTGTTCTCGTTCGTCGTCTCGGTATAGCGTTCGTACAGGATGTTGCGAACGCCCGAAAACTTGGTATCCCACTGGCTGCGACGTCCGTCGAGCTTTTGGTAGTCGACCGAGATCTTCGTATCGCCCAGGCCATCCAAGAATGCACGACGCACGCGAGGGGGCAAGTCCTCCCACGGCGTATCGGTGCTCACCTTAAAGTGTTTGCAGACCGCAGCAAAAATCTGCGGATAGTAGTTCGAGTTGCCAAACAGGCTACCAAAGACTCCGTCGGCAATGGACTTCGAGGGGTCCTCGATCAACGCCTCGGCATCAACGGTTTTCTTAAAGCCCAGGCCGTCGCACTCAGGACATGCGCCATAGGGAGCGTTGAACGAAAAATCACGCGGCTGAAGATCGTCAATGGAGTGACCATGCTCCGGGCACGCCAAGGCCAACGAATACTCCAGCAGCTCGCCCTCGGTCCCCTCGGGAGCATCACGATCGGGCAGCATGTACACGTTTACATTGCCGTGAGCCAGCGCGGTCGCCTGCTCAACAGACTCGGCGATACGGCCCAGAGAGTTCTCACGGATCACGATGCGATCGACTACGACCTCGATATCGTGCTTGAACTTCTTGTCCAGATCGATCGGATCGTCGAGCGAGCGCACTTCACCGTCGACACGCACGCGGCTAAAGCCCTCGGCGCGAAGGTCCTCAAACAGTTTGGTGTACTCGCCTTTTCGCCCGCGCACCACCGGTGCCAGCACAAACGCGCGGCGGCCCTCCCCCGCCGCCAAGACCTTGTCGGCAACCTGGTCGGTCGTCTGACGCTCAATGACGCGGCCGCATTCGGGACAGTGCGGGGTGCCCACACGGGCGAACAGCAGGCGCAGATAGTCATAAATCTCGGTTACGGTGCCAACCGTCGAGCGAGGGTTTTTAGACGTCGTCTTTTGGTCGATCGACACCGCCGGCGAAAGGCCGTCGATTGAATCCAAGTCGGGTTTGTCCATCTGGCCCAAGAACTGGCGCGCATAGCTCGAAAGGCTCTCGACGTATCGACGCTGGCCCTCGGCATAGATAGTGTCAAATGCCAGCGAACTCTTGCCCGAGCCAGAAAGACCGGTAATGACCACGAGTTGGTCACGCGGAATGGAAACATCGATATCACGGAGGTTGTGCTCACGAGCGCCGCGAATAACGATAGAAGAATCAGACATGGAAGCTCCTTGCCTCCTATTGCATCGAATCATACTGTCGATGAGTTTAGCGCACTCGACGCGCACAGATGTTCGTAATACAAGATTCGCAGACCTTTAGCTTTGCGTATCGGGTGCTTTGTTTCTCGAAATGCCGTGGAAAGGTTACAGTAATCTACTACTGAACTTAATTTGCTGTAACAGAGGAACGTCCATGACCGAAGATATCCCCCTTGAAATCACTTCGAGCGACATGGCCAATCTGCCCATATTCATCGCCGTCCTTATCGTGGCCACCGTCGTCGTGCGCGTGTATTTTTCAATCAAACACAATGAAAAGCCGCCCATTGCCCGCGTCTTTTGGTGCGCGACGCTCCTCATCCCGCTCGGTATGGTAGCTGCATGGATTACGAATCAATTGCTCGTAAATGAGGACAATTCCCTATGGGTCCTTTCTTATTCGGCGCTCGGTGCTACCGCCGTCATACTTCTTGTCGAGCCCTTGGTTTCGGGACTTATCGACCAAACCGATCTTGCGACGGGAACGGTTGCCTGTATTTGCCGTGACATCCTTGTCATCGCCGCTGTTTCAGCGCTCTCGTTCGTTTCGCTCGAAATTGCCTGTAACGAAACGTTCTATCGCATTCCCGCCAACTCATTCGGGTTTTCCGTCGGGCTGCTCGCGACGGTTCTGCTCTCCCTTTATTTGCTGGGACAGCGTCATGGAGGCGTCATGGCCCTCGTGCCCGTCGCCTGTTGCATCCTTGGCATTGCCGAGCACTTCGTCATAACGTTTAAAGGCGAAGCCATCCTGCCAAGCGATATCTTGGCCCTTGGCACCGCAATGGAAGTGAGCGAGGGATACGAGTTTACCTTTACCGCCGGAATCGTAACCTCTCTCGCCCTGCTGGAGATTTCCCTGGGGCTTCTTTCGCTTATCCGACCGCGAAAGCTCCGTACGCCCACCCATGTCTTCCCCGCAATCGCCGCTAACCTCTGCGCTTTTCTGCTAGTGACCGTTGTGGGGCTCTCAGGCTTTTCCAGCATCGACTTGGAGCAGGCGCTGGATTTTGGATTTGACCGTTGGCAGCCCATCACCACATATACGTCTCAGGGTTTTATCACTTCGTTCACCGAAATGGTCAACGAGTTGCCCATTGAGAAGCCCGAAGGCTATACGCCCGATGAGGCGCAGAGCATCGAGCAGGAGCTCGCCGCCGCCTACGACAGCACGTATGGCTCGAGCGAGCAGCGCGCGGCTGCCGTTGCCCAGTTCAATGAAATCAAGCCGACGATTGTTGCCGTCATGAACGAGAGTTTTAGCGACCTTTCGTGCTTTGAGCAGCTCCAGGCGGCCGGGTACACCGGCCCCGCATTCTACAACTCGCTTCCCGACACACTTGTTCGCGGCACCATGCTCGCTTCGGTCACCGGTGGCGGAACGGCAAACTCCGAATTCGAATTTTTGACCGGAGCGACAACGGCCTTTGTCGGATTAGGCAAGATCCCCTATCAGCTGTATCAGATGAATGGCGTCAACAGCCTGGCAAAGGACCTTAAAGAGCTTGGGTATACCGCTACCGCTATGCACCCGCAAAACCCCGTCAACTACCATCGAGATAAGATCTATCAGCAGCTGGGCTTTGGAGACTTTCTTTCAATCGGCGATTTCGAAGGTGCGCCCTGTTACCATGCCGGCGTATGCGACTACGCCACCTACGACAAGATACTCGACCTGCTTAGAACCGACGAAGCGCCGCAGTTCATCTTTGACGTCACGATGCAAAATCACGGCGGCTACGACTATGGCACCGTTCCCGCCGAAGAGCTGACAAACTATTGGGTCGAGGGAGCCAGCGAGGGCGCCAATAGCGCGCTCAACACCTATCTCACCTGCATCAACGCATCCGACCGGGACCTCGAGTACTTTATCAACGAGCTCCGCAATATCGGCAGACCGGTTGTTCTTGTCTTTTTTGGCGACCATCAGCCGAGCGCCGCAACGACTCTCAACGACGAGCTGTACCCTCAGGAAGATACGGCAAGCCACGCTTTCCGTGTCTATCAGTCAACCTATTTCGTCTGGGCTAACTATGAAATCGCCGGCAATACCGAGCTCAACGTCTACGACACCGTCGGGGCAAACGAGATTGCAGCCATTACCCTTAATAAGATCGGCGCCCCGCTCACCGACTATCAAAAGGCCCTGCTTGCAACAAGGTCAGATGTGCCCACCATCAATGTCGCCGGCTATCTCGGTGCCGACGGGCTGCGCTACAACTTGGAATCTGAAGACAGCCCATACACCTCGACGATCGACAAGCTGCAGCGCATGCAATACCTCGAGTTCGCCAGCAAAGTTCAGTAAGCCCGCCCATTCGCTTGGGCCCATCGTATTGCAAGCACGCTCGGCCCAAATGCATCGCAAATGACTCCCGCTCGCAAACGAGGGTACAATGACGCTCGTGTCACATCACGGGGCTCCGGCCCCAACATATACAAAGGAGTCATACATGGGTTGCGAGCACGCACAGGCCGCCGGCGGACAAACGTCGCCGTCGCAATTTGAGGAGAACACGCTGTCCGAGGTCAAACGCGTCATCGCCGTGCTTTCCGGCAAGGGCGGTGTCGGCAAGTCGTTTGTCACCGGTGCCATCGCCACCGAGCTTGCCCGTCACGGCCACAAGGTCGGCGTCCTCGATGCCGACATCACCGGTCCCTCTATCCCCAAGATGTTCGGCATGAGCGGACGCCACGTCCATGCCCTTGGCAACCTCATGCTGCCCGAAATCTCCGAGCACGGCGTCAAGGTCATGAGCTCCAACCTTCTGCTCCAAAACGAGACCGACCCCGTCCTTTGGCGCGGTCCGGTCATCGCAGGCGCCATTAGGCAGTTCTGGAGCGAGACCTCGTGGGGCCCCATCGACTACCTGCTGGTCGACATGCCTCCGGGAACAGGCGACGTCGCGCTCACCGTCTTCCAGTCGCTGCCCGTCGACGGCATCGTCATCGTCACGAGCCCGCAGGACCTGGTCTCGATGATCGTCGCCAAGGCGGTCAACATGGCCGAGAAGATGAACGTCCCCATTCTGGGCATCGTCGAGAACATGAGCTATATCGAGTGCCCCGACTGCGGCAAGAAGATCGAGGTCTTTGGCAAAAGCAAGCTCCCCGAGGTCGCAGAGCGCTATAACCTCGACATCTTGGGCACGCTTCCCATTAATCCGGCACTCGCCGAGGCCTGCGATAAGGGCGAGGTTGAGACCGCGCTGCCCGATGGCATGTTGCCCAAGGCAGTCTCTGCCGTCGAGGCTATTACCCCGCACGAGACCGACGAGGCCTAAGTGAACACGAGCGCCTTCTATGACGTCCTGCTAATCGGCGGCGGGGCTTCAGGCCTCGCCGCCGCCATTACGGCCGCACGTGCTGGCAAAAGCGTCTGCATCGTTGAGCGCGATGTCGCCTGCGGCCTAAAGCTCCTTGCGACCGGTAACGGCCGCTGCAACCTCTCCAACGAATCGATTGATCCTCAGCGGTATAACCACCCCGCATTCGTCGAATCTGTCATGGGCCCCCAACCCGAACAAGAGCTTATGGGTTTCTTCTCCTCGCTGGGCATCATGACGACCTCCGAGGAGGGCCGGCTGTATCCGCGCTC
The DNA here is from genome assembly GCA_902470915.1 of uncultured Collinsella sp. GTDB lineage: Bacteria > Actinomycetota > Coriobacteriia > Coriobacteriales > Coriobacteriaceae > Collinsella. The sequence continues at coordinate 30,787 of CABRIB010000006.1, forward strand.
CCTTCGTGCCGAATCGGTGCGCGATGCGCTTCTCAACGCTTGCAATCACCTGCGTATCACCTTGATCTGCGGAGCAAACGTTGCCTCGGCATTCAAAGCCCCCGAGGGCTGGACACTCCAAATAGACCGTCCTGCGCGAGCACTCAAGGCAAAAAAGCACGACGACCGAAAATCGGAGGTCCGCTCACTTCGGAAGGCGCTCGCCGATACCCCTCGCAAGAGCGAGACGCTGCAGGCAAAGGCCGTAATTATCGCTACGGGCGGCAACCCTGTCGAAATCGCGAAGACGTTCAATCTTTCCCTCACACCGCAGCATCCCGTCCTCTGCCCTGTGTCGGCATCGGTCTTCGGCGACCAGACTGCGCTCAAGACACTGGATGGCCTGCGCGTCCGCGCCCGTTTGACGCTCACCCGCAATCACGAGGAGCTCTGGCGCGAAGACGGCGAAGTGCTCTTCCGAACCTTTGGCATCTCGGGCGTTGCCGCCTTTAACCTCTCCCGTCGCGTCCAGCGCGGCGACACGATTCTGCTCGACGTTTTTCCCGACCTCTCCAAAGACGAGTTGCTCGATATGCTCAATCAGCGAGTTGCGTTGCTCGGCGGCTTTTCACCCCGCGACCCCCGCTGGCTCGACGGTATGCTCGCCCCGCAGTTCTCTCACGTTGTCTGCACCGCATTCGAACAGTGCCACCCCGGGTCGCACGACGTCATCCATCTGGTCTCAATCCTCAAGCACTTTAAGCTGCTCGTCGAGGGAACGACAGAGGAGCGTTCGGCCCAGGTCACGCGCGGCGGCGTGCCCATCGAGAGCGTCTCAGCTCCCGACCTCTGCGTGAGCAACGCGGCAGGCGCCCCACTTTACATCTGTGGCGAGGCACTCGACATCGATGCCGATTGCGGCGGTTTCAACCTTGCGTGGGCTTGGATCTCGGGTATTCGCGCTGCAAGCAGCCTATAGCCGCGCAGTCTATAATCAAAACGCATTCGGGCCGTCTGGAACACCGGGCGGCCTCTTTCTTGCATCTAAGGAGACCTCGATGATCGAAATCACCCAAGTCCACGCGTCACTCGATGAGGCCGGCGACGAAACCGCCTGCCTTGCTATTGGTAGATGCGCCGTCAAACGAGCCCTGCGATGCGAGGATTCCCAGATTAAAGCCATTGAGCTCCATCGCAAGTCAATCGACGCCCGTAAAAAGCGTGATGTCCATTTTATTTTGAGCTTTCGAGTTGAACTGACAAGCTCCCGACTCGAGCAGGAGGCGGTTGACCGCGTCGCCGAGCGCGACCGCTCGCGCATCCGCATGGTAGACGGCGAGGCGCCTTCATTCCCCAACCCTGTCCCAAATGCACCCAAGGAGCGTCCCGTCGTTGTCGGCGCCGGTTGCGCCGGTCTCTTCGCCGCCCTGACCCTTGCCGAAGCGGGCCTTAAACCCCTGCTCATCGAGCGCGGCGACCCCGCACTTCGCCGCTCGGAAGCGATTGATCTCTTTCTTAAGGAGCGTATCCTCGACCCCGAAAGCAATATCCAATTTGGCCTGGGCGGCGCAGGGACCTTCTCGGACGGTAAGCTCAACACGGGAACCAAGAATCCTGCCCATCGACTGATTCTTGATACCTTCGTCGAAGCTGGCTCACCTCGCGACATCCTGTGGGACGCCAAGCCGCACATTGGCTCCGACATCCTCCCCATCGTCGTCACCAACATTTCTCAGCGCATCGAGCAGCTCGGTGGAACCGTCCGTTATCGAACAAAGCTCGTCAATATTCGAACCGATGGTTCTGGCGCCATCACCGGCATCGATGTTCAGCCACCCCAAGAAACCACAAGCGAGACAATCGCCACAAAGCACCTCATTCTCGCCTGCGGCCATTCCGCCCGCGACGTATTCGAGCTTCTCAAAGAACATAACGTTGCCCTCGCGCAAAAGACCTTTGCCATGGGTGTGCGCATCGAGCATCCTCAGCGCGACATCGACCGTTCCCAATATGGCCCTTCAGCAGGGCACCCGGCACTCGGAGTAGCCCCCTACAAGCTTGTCGCCCATCTCCCCAACGGCCGCAGTGTGTTCTCGTTTTGCATGTGCCCCGGCGGGCAGGTTGTCGCGGCTTCTTCCGAGCAGGGCCATCTGTGCGTCAACGGCGCCAGCCTCAATGCCCGCGACGGGCGCAACGCGAATGCCGCCCTACTCGTTAACGTCACACCTGACGACCTTCCCGGCGATGATCCGCTCGCAGGCATTGAGCTCCAGCGCGCCTGCGAGCGAGCCGCCTATCGCCTGGGTGGCTCCAACTGGAACGCACCGGCACAGCTCGTCGGAGATTTCCTTGCGGGGCGCGCCAGCACGGCGCCCGGAAAGGTAAAACCAACCTATCCACTTGGCGTGACCTGGACGGCGATCGACGATGCCCTCCCGCAGCATATCGTCGAATCGCTTCGTTTGGGAATTCCCCTGCTCGGCAAGAAACTGCGTGGCTACGACCGCCCCGATGCGGTCCTCACTGGCGTGGAGACGCGTTCGAGCTCCCCGGTCACCGTCACCCGCGATCGAACATGCCACGCCGTGTCGACTCCGGGCCTTTACCCTTGCGGCGAGGGTGCCGGATATGCCGGCGGCATCATGAGTGCCGCCACCGACGGCATCCGTTGCGCTGAGGCGCTGATAGCAGACCTCTAGTGCACGAACTCTCGCGTCCGAACGACACAGGCCCCGAGCTCCACAGGGAACTCGGGGCCTGTTCACTACTTCCTGAATCGTGCACCCTGGCGTTTTCTGCCCGATGCGAAAGTAGAACCCTTGCGGGCCTGCGAACGTAAGCGCTCGATCGTCTCGTCCTCAGATGCGCCCTCAAGCATCGCCCGAATCTGAACAACGGCATCGCGCAGACGTGCCGCCTCCTCAAAGTCCATGGCGGCGGAAGCATTACGCATGTCTTCCTCCATGGTCTCGACGATCCGCACGAGCTCGTCATGCGGTAGCCCTTCCAGCTGCTCGGCAAGCGTCTGCTCGGGTGCCACCGTCTCCGGCGCGGCGCCCTCGCCGTTTTCGTCGGGTGTATAGAACGCACCGTGACCCAGAGAGTCGCCCTTCGAGCGTCCCTTCGAGCCCACAGTCTTTTCGGCCTCGGCAATAAAGCTCGAAATGTCGTTAATGGCCTTGCGGACCGTCTTGGGCACAATGCCATGCTCTTCGTTATATGCCATCTGAATCTCACGACGGCGCTGCGTCTCCTCGATGGCTTCTTTCATCGAATCGGTCACAACGTCTGCATACATGATGACCTCGCCGTCGGCATTGCGGGCCGCACGGCCAATCGTCTGAATCAGCGAACGGCGGTTGCGCAAGAAGCCTTCCTTGTCGGCGTCGAGAATTGCCACCAGCGAGACCTCGGGAAGGTCTAGACCCTCGCGGAGCAGGTTAATGCCAACGAGAACATCGATCTTTCCCTCGCGCAGCGTTCGCAGAATCTCGACACGGTCCATCGTCGCTGTATCGGAGTGCATGTAATTGACCTTAATGCCGGCATCAAGCAGATGGTCGGTCAGGTCCTCGGCCATGCGCTTGGTGAGCGTGGTCACCAGCACGCGCTCCTTGCGGGCAACGCGCTCGCGAATCTCGTCCTCAAGATCGTCAATCTGTCCACGAACCGGACGCACATCGATCTTGGGGTCGAGCAGACCGGTCGGACGAATAATCTGCTCAACGTCGTTCTGGCTAACCCGCAGCTCATAGTCGCCCGGCGTGGCCGAAACGTAGATGAACTGGGGAATCCTCGCCTCAAACTCATCGAAGCGAAGCGGGCGGTTATCGAGTGCCGAAGGCAGACGAAAACCATGCTCAACCAGCGTCACCTTACGCGAGCGGTCGCCTTCGTGCATGCCGCGGATCTGCGGCACCGTTACATGGCTCTCGTCGATGATGCAGAGCATATCCTTAGGAAAGTAATCGATCAGGGTAAACGGCGGCTCGCCCGGTTTTCGGCCGTCCAGATGACGCGAGTAGTTCTCGATACCGTTACAGAAACCCATGGTCTCGAGCATCTCGAGATCATAGTCGGTGCGCTGCTGCAGACGCTGCGCCTCGAGCAGCTTATCAGTCGCCTTGAGCTCGGCCACACGCTTCTCGCACTCTTCGCTGATTGATTTCAGAGCCGCTTTGACCTTAGGCTTCTCAGTCACGTAGTGCGAGGCCGGCCACACGGGAATGGCCTCGTACTCACGCAGCATCTCGCCGGTGACCTCGTCGATCTCGGCAATCAGCTCGACCTCGTCGCCAAAGAACTCAAACCGCAACGGATGCTCGGCATAGGGCGGATACACGTCGACGACATCGCCGCGCACGCGGAAGGTGCCACGTGCCAAATCATAGTCATTGCGATCGTACTGGATATCGATAAGCGCATGGATAAAGTCATCACGCTCGAGCGGCACCTTCTTGTCGACGTTCGGAGCTAGGCCCGCATAGTCCTCGGGGGAGCCAATGCCATAGATACACGAGACCGATGCGACGACGATCACATCGCGTCGAGATAGCAGCGATGCCGTCGCCTGATGGCGCAGCATCTCGACCTCTTCGTTAATCGAGGAGTCTTTCTCGATATACGTATCACTCTGCGGTACATATGCCTCGGGCTGATAGTAATCGTAGTACGACACAAAATAGACCACGGCGTTGTTGGGGAAGAATTCCTTGAGCTCGCTCGCGAGCTGAGCGGCAAGCGTTTTATTGGGAGCCATGACCAGCGTCGGCTTCCCCAGGGCCTCAATAGTCTTAGCCATCGTGAAGGTCTTGCCCGAACCAGTCACGCCCAGCAAAACCTGATAGCGATCTCCGTCCCTCACACCCTGCACAAGCGACTCAATGGCCTTAGGCTGGGAACCGGCGGGCTCGTATGGAGACACGACCTTAAACGGCACCTCAGAGCCCTCAACGCCAAAACGTTTGAGCTCTCCTCCAACACGCTCAACTTCAAATTCCGCCATGGATACTCCTAACTCATATATCTGCAGTATACGCAGGCGGCAGGCATAGTCCTATACGAACCGATCGGGATAGAGGGTCTTGTAGCGGACCCAGGCATTATTGACACGAATCAGATACGCCTGCGTCTCGGGAAAAGTGATCGCATTATGAAGCGACGTGCTCTGCTGCGCCCATCCGTCGACATTGCCCATGCCGGCGTTATAGGCGGCAATGGCGCTGTCAGTCGACCCGTTAAAATACGTTAGAAGATACGAAAGGTACGCACAGCCAAACTCGATGTTCGTAGCGGGATCGTTAAGGTTGTCGGCTGAATACTCGCTACCATCGACAAGACCCTTGGCAATCATATCCTGGGCAGTCTCGGGCATCAGCTGCATCAATCCCTGAGCGCCTTGATTCGACTCAGCCTTGGGATCCCAATTCGATTCCGACTTTATGACAGCACACACCAGATACGGATCAAGATTGTGCGAAATGCTCGATTGCTTTACGTGCGCCTCGTAGTCAATCGGATACAAAGGCTTAAAGAAGGCGGCAGGGGCATACGAGTAGACGAGCGAAATAAGGCCGAAGACGAGCATAACGACAAGTGGCGCCACGCGATACCACGTAAAGAAACGTGTCTTAGGCATCGGTCTCCTCCCTATCCACTACATCCCCGAAGCCATGGCGCGCAAGCCATGCGTCCAGTTGTTCAAAGAGCGAGTTATCGCCGGCCGCATTATCGATTACCGTCGTAGCGAGATTGCAAAGCGAAGCCTCATCTGGTTGGCATGCAGAGCGCGCATCAAAATCAGAAGACTCCATACCACGATGAATAGCACGCTCACGACGAACTGCTAAAGGAGCGCTGATAACCAGAATTTCATCAGCCAGGCCAAAAGCATCCTCAAAACCAGTCGGGGCAGAAACCTCGACAACCGCAAAGGGATAACGGGGGGACGAAACCGTGCAGCAAACCGGATCAAGAATCCTCAGTGACAGCTGTTCGATGAGAACCGGATGAACGATGCCATTGAGCCGCGCGACTGTATCAGGAGAGGCGAAAGCTCGAGCAGCGAGGACATTGCGGCGAATGCCGCCCTCCCCGTCCAGAATGTCCCAACCGAATTCTTCCGCGAGGGCATTGACGATATCGGAGCCTGGCACATACAGCGATTTGGCAAGCTCATCCAGATCGATAAGCATGGCGCCATGGGATTCGAGATAGCGGCAGGCAGTCGACTTACCCGAAGCAATATTGCCCAAGACAAAAACGGTAAACATCAAGTCCTCCCTAACGCCAATGGGAGTTATTATCGCGCAAATACAAAAGAAGGACTCAAAATACAGCCAAACAGTAAGACAAGCTAAACGAAGGCGAGTTCGTGTATTACAACTCTCTATCAAACGCAAAAAAGGGGGAGGCCGCGCGGCCTCCCCCTTCCAAGTTCAAGCGCAC
>CABRIB010000007.1 GCA_902470915.1 uncultured Collinsella sp.
CACAAGGAGTATCGTCGGCAGCGTCAGATGTGTATAAGAGACAGGTCTCGATCTGTAACAGTTAGAACCCATTTTCCGCTCAATCTGTTACAGATCGAGACATTCGATCTCCCTTAAGGGAAAATCTCAATCTGTAACAATAACTCGGCAAAATCGGTCCCAGATGTTACCGATTGTGACAAAGGGACCGCGCGGTTCGGAAGTATCTCAATCTGTAACATCTAACCCACTTTTAACGGTCCAGTTGTTACAGACTTAGACAAAACCGGTAGACAACAAAAGCGGCAACGCCCGTAATGGACGTTGCCGCTTTTCTATTGAGAAAACTACTCGGTTTTCGTTACTAACCACCGCAGCGGGGACAGGCACCTTTGTGGTGGCTTTGGCTTTAGCCCGTCCCCTGTTGTTAGACCGTGATGACGTTGTCCATCGACTGGTACTTGGCTGGCACCTCGCCCGCGGTAATAATCGTTGCGTCGCGGAAGTCCGCGAACTTGACGGGCGCCACCATGCCGAATTTGCTGGCGTCCGAGATTACGAAGCGTTTGGCGGTATGGCGCATCGAGATACGCTTGACCTGCGCTTCCTCGATATCCGGTGTGGTGAGACCTTGCTCGGCGGCGATGCCATTGGAACCCCAAAAACCGCAGTTGAAGTTATAGCGGTCCAGGGTTGCCAAGGCATCGGGACCGACGAGCGCCTCGGTCTCGGGCTTGAGCTCGCCACCCAACACCACGGTGCGCATGCCGCGCAAAGCAAGGTGCTGAGCATGGAGCACGGAATCGGTCACATAGGTGACACCCTCAAGGCGCGGAAGATGCTCGATGAGCTTGAGCGTCGTCGAGCCCGAGTCGATGTATACAAAGCTCTCGGGCTCCACAAGCGCCGCCGCACGGGCGCAGATACGCTCCTTGTCGTCGTTATGGAGGTCACTGCGCTCATTGAGCGTTAGGTCGCGCGTCACGTGCGCGCGCTCAAGACTCGTCGCTCCACCGTGGACCTTGGCGATGCGGTGCGCTCGGTCGAGCGTCTGCAGGTCGCGTCGAATGGTGGACGCCGTCACGCCCAGGGTATCGGCAAGCTCTGGCACAGTAACCGAGCCAGCCCGCTGCACCATCGACACAATCGCGTTGAGCCTATCCTCCGCAAGCATTGCTTACTCCTCCTCGGGGTACACGACTCCCCAGTCGGCACGAAGCTTGGTCATAAGCTCCATAACGTCAGAAGCATAATCCAGCAGCTCGCGCTTGGAGTCGTCGCCGGCAACGGCCTGCTCAAGATCGGCCATCTCATAGCAAAGGGCGTAAGCCTCGGTGCCGGCGTGGACCTCCTCGCGGTGGCCGTCCGCAGTCCACACGATAGTCGCGTGATCGGCACGCGGATACTCGTTGACCTCGATATAGCACTTGTCAAAGCTGATGACCGAGCGCTTGGGCTGCTTGGAGTGGAGCGTAAGGCTCACAACACCCAGCTGCTGCTCGGCATTACGGCAGACGATGCCGCCCGCCACGTCGACGCCGGTCTCACAGGTGTTGCCCAGCGAAACGACCTCGGCGGGCTGGCTTGCCATAAAGAGGCGCATGACAGACAGGGCATACACGCCAATGTCGAGCATGGCGCCGCCGGCGAGACTACGGTTGTAGAACCGGTTGGTCAGGTCCCCGTACTCCTTATAGCTGCCAAAGTTGAGCTGAGCGAGGTTCATACGGCCAAAGTCGCCCGAATCCATGCGACGGCGCAGCTCCTGATACAGCGGCATGTGGAGCACCGTGGTGGCATCCATAAGAACCACGTTGTGCTCGTCGGCGATGGCACGGGCCTCGTCAAGCTCGGCGGAATTGAGGGTAATGGCCTTCTCGCAGAGCACGTGCTTGCCGGCGGCCAGCGCAGCACGCAGATAGGTGATATGCGTGTTGTGCGGCGTGGTGATATAGACGGCGTCGATGTCCGGATCGGCGTAGAGGTCCTCAACCATCTCGTACACCTTCTCGACGCCATACTGCTCGGCAAAAGCCTGGGCTTTGGAAAGTGTACGGTTGGCGACACCCGCGAGCTTGCGGCCGGCCAGCGCGAGGGACTGGGCCATTTGGTTGGCGATAACACCGCACCCGATCACTGCCCAGCGAAGCTCGGGAGCCGTAAAGATGTCGTTTGGGAACGGCTGATTCTGGACCGAGGCAAACGCCGCCTTTGAGGCTGCCTCGGCGTCGAGCGGAGCCTGTTTGGAATCTGCCATGATGTGCCTCCTGAGTCATCGGAAGTCCTTCATTTCAAACAACCCTATAGTCGCACAATTGCGCGCGTATCTGCTCGTGTTTGCGTATTTATTTGCTTGTCGGTCATTATTTAGCCATAGTTGGCAGATGTTTGCGCAGTTATGCGCATTGTCGCGCAAAACCATGCGCATAAATGCGCATGCGACAATCCTTGTGAAACATATAGGGGCGGAGCACCAAAGCCCTAAAGACAGAGCCAGCTGTATTACTTCACCCCTCCGGGGGCACCAGACATCAAAGGACTGTCCCTAGGTGCCGCTTTCGTTGAAGCCTATCCCAGATGGCCAGATATACAGATCTAAAGACCGTCCCTATCAACTAGTCGTTTAAGAACATCCCAAACGACTAGTCGTTTGATGCCGGCATTTCAACAGCACTCATTTAAGCCTGTCCCCAATGAGTGGGGATAGAAAAAGGCCCGGGTGCCGTGGCATCCGGGCCTTTGCTAGCAACTTAATGTTGCGGGCAGCTTAGAACTTGTGGCCGCACTTCTTGCAGACGCGCAGCTTGTTCTTGCCGTCCTTCTCGTGACCGACGCGGGTAACCTTACCGCACTCGGGACAAACGAGATTGACGTTGGAGGCGTCGATGGGAGCCTCCTGCGAAACGATGCCGCCCTGCTGGTTGGCAGCGTTGGGCTTGACGGCCTTCTTGACGACCGAAACGCCCTCGACAACGACCTTGTTCTCGGCGGGGAGAGCACGCAGGATAACGCCCTGCTTGCCGCGATCCTTACCAGAGAGAACCTGGACCTTATCGCCCTTCTTGATATACATATATCTCCCCTAACTACAGGGTCTCGGGAGCGAGCGAGACGATCTTCATGTACTTCTTGTCACGAAGCTCGCGAGCGACGGGCCCGAAGATACGGGTACCGACGGGCGAACCATCGTTGTTGATGACAACGCAGGCGTTCTCATCAAAGCGAATGTAGGAGCCATCCTTGCGGCGGATCTCCTTAACGGTGCGAACGACGACGCAACGGACAACGTCCTTCTTCTTGACGTTGGCGCCAGGGGTAGCCTCCTGGACAGCACCGATGAACACATCGCCGATGCCTGCATAACGACGCTTGGAACCGCCAAGCACCTTGATGCAGCGAATCTTGCGAGCGCCGGAGTTGTCGGCGACGTTCAGCATTGTTTGCATCTGAATCATGGTAGATGTTCCTCCGAACTAAGAACCGAAGAGAGGTGCGCAGCCTTTATGCGGCCCGTGGTATGCAAGCCAGGCATACGCACATCTTCGGAAACGTACAAGTCGTAAGAGCGACTGCTTATTTAGCGCGCTCGACGACCTCGATGAGGCGCCAACGCTTCATCTTGGACATAGGACGGGTCTCCATAACGCGGACGGTATCGCCCACGCCAGCCGTGCACTCCTCGTCGTGAGCGTGCAGCTTCTTGGAGCTGGTCATCATCTTGCCGTACTTGGGGTGACGCTTGCGCTCGGTGATGGTGACAACAATGGTCTTGGCACCGGAGACAGAGGTAACGACACCCGTACGGACCTTACGCGAGTTACGCGAATCAGTCATGTTCTCTCCTTAGGTCCTACTCGGCGACAGCGGACTTCTCCGCTGCGATCTCGCGGGCGCGCTGCTCCGTGAGGACGCGAGCGATGTCCTTCTTCACGGTGTTGACGCGAGCGGTGTTGTCCAGCTGGCTGGTAGCCATCTGGAAACGAAGGTTAAAGAGCTCGGCGCGCATTTCCTTCAGCTTCTCAACGAGCTGAGCGTCCGAGAGCTCACGAATCTCTGCGGGCTTCATTAGTTCTCCTCCTTGGCGGCGGCGGCGTCCTCAGCAGCCCACTTGGCCTCGAGAGCGGCCTCCTCAGCCATCTCCTTCTCGATGCGCTGCTCAGCGTTCTTGGCAGCAACAATCTTGGTCTTGATGGGGAGCTTGTGCTGCGCAAGACGCAGAGCCTCGCGAGCGACCTCCTCGGGAACACCCTTGACCTCGAACATGATGCGGCCGGGCTTGACGACGGCCACCCACTCCTCGGGGTTACCCTTACCAGAACCCATGCGAGTCTCGGCAGGCTTCTTGGTGATGGGCTTATCGGGGAAGATCGTGATGTAGACACGACCGCCACGCTTCATGTAGCGGGTCATGGCAATACGAGCGGCCTCGATCTGACGGTTGGTGATCCAATGGGCCTCGAGAGCCTGGATACCAAACTCGCCGAAATGCAGCTCGGTATTACCCTTGGCCTGGCCCTTCATGGAGCCACGCTGCACCTTGCGGTGAAGAATACGCTTAGGGGCAAGCACTACTGACCCCTCCTCTCGGAGTTACGACGACGAGGACGGGAAGAGCCCTCGAGTGCAGGGTTGGGAACAGGCTGGCCCGGGAGCTTCTCGCCCAGGTAGATCCAGACCTTCACGCCGCAAGCGCCCATGGTGGTGCTGGCGACAGCCGTGCCGTAGTCGATCTTGGCACGGAGGGTGTGCAGAGGCACGCGACCCTCGCGGTACCACTCACGACGGCCCATCTCGGCACCGCCGAGACGACCGGAGCACTGGATACGGATGCCCTTAGCGCCGGCCTTGCGGGCGGACTGGACAGCCTTGCGCATAGCGCGACGGAAGGCAACGCGGCCCTCGAGCTGCTCGGCGATAGACTGAGCAACGAGGTTGGCGTCGAGCTCAGGGCGCTTGATCTCGACAACGTCGACGGAGAGCTGGCCCTTGGAGACGCCAGCGACCTTCTCGAGCTCGGTGCGGAGGGTATCGATCTCGGCACCCTTCTTACCGATGACAACGCCGGGGCGAGCGGTGAGGATGATGACCTTCACCTTGTCGCCAGCGCGCTCGATCTCGACGCGGGAGACAGCTGCGCGGGAAAGACGCTTCTCGAGGTACTTGCGGATCTCGAGATCGTTACCGAGGGTCTTAGCGTAATCCTTCTCTGCGAACCAGCGGGAGCGCCAGTTCTCGGTAATGCCAAGACGGAAGCCGGTGGGGTAGACTTTCTGACCCATACAGCTTTACGCCTCCTTTCGAGGAGCAACGACGACGGTGATGTGGGAAGTACGCTTCAGAATGCGAGAAGCGGAACCCTTGGCGCGGGGACGGATGCGCTTAAGCGTCGGACCCTCGTCAACATAGGCAGCGGCGACAACCAGGTTGTCGGCACGCAGACCGTTGTTGTTCTCGGCGTTCGCAACGGCGGAACGGAGAACCTTCTCGACATCCACAGCGACAGCGCGGTCGCAGAAGTGGAGGATGTCGAAGGCCTGAGCGACAGGCTTGCGGCGGATCAGATCGACCACCAGGCGGGCCTTGCTGGGGGAAACACGCACGTACTTAGCGACGGCGCGAACCTCGGTGGCCTCAGTTTCAATAGACTTAGTTGCCATTTACGGTTAACCCCCTATTTGGCCTTGTGGCCACGGAACGTACGAGTCGGCGCGAACTCGCCGAGCTTGTGACCAACCATGGACTCGGTAACATACACGGGCACATGCTTGCGGCCGTCGTGGACGGCGATGGTGTGACCAACCATCTCGGGGAAGATGGTGGACGCGCGGGACCAGGTCTTCACGACGTCCTTCTTGCCAGCCTCGTTCATCGCGGTGATACGCGAGAGAAGGCGAGTCTCCACGAACGGGCCCTTTTTGAGACTTCTGCTCATAAGTGCTTTCTCCTAAAACTCGGTATCCGAAATTACTTCTTACGGCGACGAATGATGTGCTGGTTCGAGACCTTCTTCTTCTTGCGCGTACGAAGGCCCTTCGTCGGCTTACCCCAGGGGGTAACAGAGGGACGACCAGAGGTGTGGTTCTTGCCCTCGCCACCGCCGTGCGGGTGGTCGACAGGGTTCATGACGGTACCGCGGACGGTCGGGCGCACGTTCATGTGACGCTTACGGCCGGCCTTGCCGATGACGATGTTGGAGTGATCGGCGTTGCCGACCTCACCGACGGTGGCGCGGCAGGTAACGAGGATTCGGCGCATCTCGGAGGAAGGCATACGGACGATGGCGTACTTGCCCTCCTTACCCATCAGCTGGCAGGAGTTACCGGCGGAACGGGCGATAGCAGCGCCCTTGCCCGGCTGGAACTCAACGGCGTGGATGAGCGTACCGACGGGGATGTCGGCGAGGGGCAGAGTGTTGCCCGGCTTGATGTCGGCGTCAGAACCGGACATGATGGTCTGACCGACCTCGAGGCCCTTGGGGGCCAGGATGTAGCGCTTCTCACCGTCAGCGTAGTGCAGCAGAGCGATGCGAGCGGAACGGTTCGGATCGTACTCGATCGTGGCAACCTTGGCGGGCACGCCGTCCTTGTTGCGCTTGAAGTCGATCACGCGGTAACGACGCTTCACGCCGCCGCCCTGGTGGCGGGTGGTGATGCGGCCGTTGTTGTTACGACCGGCCTTCTTGGGCAGGGGCTCGAGAAGAGACTTCTCGGGCTTGGTGCAGGTGATCTCGGAGAAATCGGAGATCGTCTGCCAACGCCTACCAGCGGAGGTCGGCTTAAGGTGCTTTACAGCCATTACAATCCCTTTCAATAGGAATCCGTTAGCCATCGCAGACAGGGATTCGAGGTTCTGCCTCGGGTGCGATGACACCGGACGTATACACGGTTCCGGGCGTGTCCATTTTATACGCCCAAAACCTTGAGCTCTCGCCTCCCCTATTTGGGAGGCATGAGCTCACTCAACAGCAGCGAGTCTTAGGCCTGGTTGCCAAAGACCTCGATGGTGTCGCCCTCGGCCAGCGTGACGATGGCCTTCTTCCAAGAACGGGTCTTGCCGGCGACATAGCGCACGCGCTTGGTCTTGGGCTTGACCGTCAGGGTGTTCACGCGAACGACCTTGACGCCGAAGATCTCCTCGACAGCGTCCTTGATCTGATACTTGTTAGCATCCTTGGCGACCTCGAACGTGTACTTGTTCAGCTCCATGCCGGAGAAGGAACGCTCGGACACGATCGGACGGATGATGATCTCGTGGGCGGTCATTTATGCAAGCACCTCCCCGAAGTGAGCGGCGATGTCGGCGGGCATCAGCACAGCGTTGTTGTTGACGAGATCGTAGGTGTTGGCCTCGTCAGCGGTGATGATGAACGTCTTGGGAATGTTGCGGAACGACAGGTAGGCGTTGACGTCCTCATCGCGAACGATGATGGTCAGACGCTTGCCCTCAAGACCGAGAGCCTTGAGCATGGCGACGGCAGCCTTGGTGGAAGGCTTCTCGAAGCCGTAGTCGTCGACGAGCACGAGCTCGCCATCGGCCAGCTTGGCGGACAGCGCGGAGCGCATAGCCAGCTTGACCTCCTTGTTGTTCATACGCTTAGCGTAGGAACGGGGCTTGGGGGCGAAGACAACGCCACCGTGACGCCACTGGGCAGCACGGATGGAACCCTGGCGGGCACGGCCGGTGCCCTTCTGACGCCAAGGCTTCTTGCCGCCACCGGAAACCTCAGAGCGGCCCTTAGCGGACTGGGTGCCCTGACGCCAAGAGGCCATCTGGCACTTGACGATGTGGTGCATAACGTGGATGTTCGGCTCGATGCCGTACACCTCAGCGGCGAGCTCGGCCTCGGCGACCTTCTTGCCCTCGCTGTTCTTTACTTCAAACTTTGCCATTTAAGTGTTCTCCTTGGTATGACGCTGGGCTAAATGGGCTGGGCCCTTAGGCCATACGGATGGCGACGAGACCATTCTTGGCACCCGGGACAGCGCCCTTGACCAAGATGAGGTTCTGCTCGGCATCGATGCGGACAACGGAAAGGTTCTTGACGGTAACGCGCTCGTTACCCATGTGACCGGCCATCTTGACGCCCTTGAGGACGCGCGCAGGATAGGCGCACTGACCGATAGAACCGGGGTGACGCTGGAAGTGAGAACCATGCGTCATAGGACCGCGGCGCTGACCCCAGCGCTTGATGCGACCCTGGAAGCCCTTACCCTTGGAGGTACCGATGACGTCGACCTTCTCGACATCAGCGAAATCAGCGACGGTGACGACCTCGCCGACCTTGTGCTCCTCGCCGTTCTCGACGCGGACCTCACGAAGGAAACGGACAGGCTCGACACCAGCCTTGGCGAAGTGACCAGCCATGGGCTTGTTCACGTTCTTGGCCTTGATGTCGCCGAAACCGATCTGGACGGCGTCATAGCCGTCGGTTGCCTGAGTTTTAACCTGCGAGACAGCGCAGGGGCCAGCCTGGATGACCGTGACGGGAACGACGTTGTCGTCCTCGTCCCAAACCTGGGTCATGCCAATCTTGCGGCCGAGAATCATGCTGATCAAGATATGATCCCAACTCTCGCGTGGTCTTGGGACAATGCGTACACCACCGAGCGTACGCCCCTAGAGGACCACTACTTACACGACGTGCTCCCCAGCCTTGTATTGCGTCCGGACTACCTGACAACCCTATTAAGCAGGCATTTTGTCCAGCCAGAATACTCCCCTGGATTCACACAGCTGTTTAGTATACACGGCTGCGGGCGTATCCATCGAGATTCATATTTCACTCACATTGTTTACGCAGGTAAAGTGCGTGGAGTCGCCTGGGCTTGGCAGAGGGGCGGCGATATATATTAAGTTTGCTGCTCTACAGTCCTGCGCAAGACGGAAAGCACATTAAGTGCTTTCCTTTGCGTGCGGAACTCGCGACAAACTTAATATATATCGCCGCCCCTCTGCCAAGCTCGGGAGACGACACGTTGATGTCTGCTTAACTCTGCTCGCTCAGCTAATTACTTTGCTGGGGATCCACAATTTGCTGGAGGGTGAACTTGCATTGATGAGACTCGCCTTCTGCTTGTGGCTTTGCCTCTTCGAAATCGAAGATCATGATGGCGCAGTTGGGGAGTTTTGCTGGGAGTTCGAAGCCCTCTGGGGCTGCAGCCTTGATGAATTGGCGGCTGGCGCTGCCGTGGCTTACTGCTAGGAGGGTTTCTATGCCCTCGGCGCCCATGAGATTGGTGAGGGTGTCTACCATGCGCTCTTGCAGTGCCTGGCTTCCTTCTCCTCCGAAGGGGACCAGGTCCTCGCCCGGATCCCAGACGTCGGTGGGAAGGGCATCGTGGGGACCTTCTTCGAAGGTGCCGTAGCAGCGCTCGATGATGCCTTCGCAGGGCTCGACTGCCGCGTCCGGGCCGAGGAGCTCGCATGCAACGAGACTAGCGGTGTCCATGGCTCGGCCTAAGGGTGATGAGGCCACTTTGTCGGGGACGACGTTGTGGGCTTTGAGCCATGCGGCTGCCATCCCGGCTTGCTGACGGCCCAAATCGGTGAGCGATGAATCGCAACGACCTTGGACGAGCTTTTTAACGTTGAACTCCGTCTGGCCGTGGCGGAGCAGATACAGCCTCTTCATATTCTCCCCTTCTGTATAACCTGCTTTGCCGGCACAGCCCTACTCGTGGGTATGCCCTACGTAGTCTTCGTCGATCGTAATCTTGGCAATCGACTTGGGATATTCCGATTCGACCCGTTGTGCCAGCTCGTGCTTTACGTCTTCGGCACTCATCTGCAGATCCGAGGGACGCACGCAGTCAAAGATCACGTTGGTGTGCGTAGGACCCGGCACACAGCGCAGGTCATGAATCGAAAGGCGGCTATCGATCTGTTGAGCCATGGCGTTAATGCGTAAACGCATGCTCGCCACATTGGGGTCATCGGTCACGATTGGATCGTAGTGAAGCGTGACAATCATGCCGTCTTCGTTCCTAAACGCCTGCTCGATGTTATCGAGCGTGTCATGGCTTTCCAGAGGGCTGGCCTCGGCTGCCATCTCGGCGTGAGCGCTTGCGAACTTCCTGCCCGGGCCGTAGTCGTGAACCATCAGATCGTGAACGCCCAAAACGCCGGGGTAGCTCATGATCTTGCTGCGGATATGCTCGACGAGCTTAGGATCGGGCGTCTGGCCCAAAAGCGGGCTCACCGTATCTTGGATAAGCTCAAAACCGCTCCAGCCAATATAAGCGCCAACGGCAAGGCCGACCCATGCGTCAAGATTGATGTGCGTCACCTGCGAAACAATTGCGCACGCCAGCACGGCGCCTGTGGCAAGAACATCGTTCTTGGAATCCTGCGCGGTCGCATGCAGTGTCTCGGACTCAATGCGATTGCCGAGCTTTTGGTTGAGGGCCGCCATCCAGAGCTTTACGACCATCGAAAGCACTAGAACTGCCACCAGGGCAAGCGAGAACTCGACAGGTTCGGGGTGGATGACGCGCTCGACCGAGGACTTCACCAGTTCAACGCCAATCAGCAGCACGAGCGCCGCCACGACCAATCCCGAGAGATACTCATAGCGACCGTGGCCGTAAGGATGCTCGGGGTCGGCCGGCTTGCTCGCCAGCTTAAAGCCCAGCACGCTCACGATATTCGAGCTGGCATCGGACAGGTTGTTCATGGCATCCGCCACAATCGAAACCGATCCCGAAACCACACCAATTGCGCCCTTCGCAGCACAAAGCGCAACATTGGCGACAATACACACCATGCCAGCCAACGTGCCCACACGCGCACGATCGCCCTGTGCGCGCTTAACAATCCACTCGACCATCTACATCCGCCCCCACGGTTCTACTTATATATCTATTGCTCAAACGGATTGTAGTGTAGCCACTTTGTCTCCCAGATACAAAGAGGCCGCAGCCCGCACGGGCCACGGCCTTGGAGCATGACAAAAGAATCGTCCTTTTGTCGCACAGGTTTATGCGCTTACTTCAGCAGCGCTCGCCACTGTTTCGGGCGAATCGGCTCCGTCCCCCGTCGCCTGCCCCTTCGCCGGCACCACGCCAAAGCAGTAGCTCAGCGCCGCAGACACCGCAAATGCCGTGCCGCCGGCAACGCAGCACCACAGCAGGTTCGGGATGCCGCCCGTGGCAAAGCCAATGACCATGAGGACATTCGTCATGCCGATGGTATAGGCCGTAACGTGGCCCACGGCCGCAACAAGGCCTCCGACGGCGCCGCCAATGGCCATGCACGTCAGGCACCTGCCATATTTAAAGCCGCAACCGTACAGCGCCGGCTCGCTTACGCCGCCAAGAACACCCGAGATTGAATAGCCCAGCATGAGCGTCTTCTCGTCCTTATCCGCAACGCGGAGCGACGCGCCAAAGGGCATGCCCCAAACGGCAAACGTTGCCATCGTCGCGGCGATCAGGATGCACGAATCCGTTCCCACACTCATAAACTGCGCATAGGCAAGCGATAGGACAACGTTGCTGACACCCGCGATCTTAAGGAACTCCCAACCCGCGGCAAGCCCCATGAGCGTGAGCAGCGACACGATGCCACCGGAATTGCCAAGCATAAACATAAGCTGGCCCAACAGCATGCCCAAATAGCTGCCCGCCGGCGCCGTAATACACAGCGAAACCGGAACCATAACAAGCATGGTCGCAAACGGAACAAACGAAAACGCCACGGCCTTAGGGATAACGCGCTGAAAGAAACACTCCACTTGCCAAAGCACGGGTACCGAGATGAGAATCGGAATAACAGTCGTCGTGTAATCGTTGACCGGCGCGGGAAGCAGGCCATACACGGAAGTCATCGATGCCCCCGTCGTCGATGCGGCATCGACGAGCTTAAGCAGATCGGGCGCAATCAATACGCCGCCCAGCATCATGCCCAGCTGCTCCGAGCAACCGAGCTGGCGGGCGGCCGCCCAACCAAGATAAATGGGCAAAAAGTAGTAACCGGCGTTATAGAGCCAACTGTAGAACAGGCGATAGATTTCGGAATCGGCAGACCACAGGCCCAGCATGCCTTCGCCCATAATGACGGCGACGGTGCGGAACAACGCCGCGCAGACAATAAACGGCAGCGCCGACATCATGCTTTTGGACAGATAGTCCACCACGGCCATGGCGTTTGATGAGACCGTCGTTGTAAACGAGGTGTTAGAAACTTGTGACATGGAACGCCTTTCTCAATGTGACATGCGGGAAGTCCCTTTGTCACATCGTGCGATACTGACCGATTGCGCGGTACTTTTCGTAGCGGAGGTTTGTGAGGGTCGCGTCGTCGAGCCGCCCAAGCGTATCGAAGGCATCAAATGCCGAGGACATGACGGCACCGGCAATCTCCTCATGCGACAGGCCCCTATCATCAACAATGCCGTCGATGATGCCGAGCGCCAACAGATCGGGGGCCGTGAGCTTAAGCGCCTCGGCGGCCTCATTCGCGCGCTCGGTATCCTTCCATAGAATCGACGCACAGGCCTCGGGGCTCACGACCGAATAGGCCGAGCTCGAGAGCATCAGGATGCGGTCGGCCACGGACAGCGCCAGCGCGCCACCAGAGCCGCCCTCGCCTGTCACCACCGAGACAATCGGCGTCTTAAGGCCGCTCATCTCCATGAGATTCTGGGCGATGGCCTCGCCCTGACCGCGTTCCTCGGCACCGATGCCGCAAAACGCGCCCGAAGTATCGACCAGGCACAGAACCGGCCGACCAAACTTTTCGGCTTGGCGCATAAGGCGACGCGCCTTACGGTAGCCCTCGGGATGTGCCATGCCAAAGTTGCGGCGCATACGCTCTTTGGTCGTGGTGCCGCGCTCGATGGCGATGACCGTTACGGGGCGTCCGTCTTTCCAGCCAATGCCAGCCACCACAGCGGCGTCGTCGCCAAAGTAACGGTCGCCGTGCAGCTCCACAAATCCATCCAGGCCCAGCGAGATCATCTCGCCCGCCGTGGCGCGATCTGCCGAGCGGGTCTGTTTGACAATCTCGAGCGCGGTTTTTGGTGCGGCCGAGCGCTTGAACAAGTGTCCCAGCTTTTTGCCGCGGCGACCCATATGCACGATCTCATGCGGTGCCCCCAGGCCGGGCGCGTGCCCTTCGTGCAGCGCCAGCAGCTCGCCTACCGTGAGCGCAATCTCGCCACGCGGAACAACGGCATCGCAAAAGCCGTGCTCCAGCAAAAACTCGGAGCGCTGGAATCCCTTGGGCAGGCGCTTGTGCATGTTCTGCTCGATCACGCGCGGGCCGGCAAATGCCGTCAGGGCATCGGGCTCGGCCAGGATAATGTCGCCCTCCATGGCAAAACTCGCGGTTACGCCTCCGGTCGTGGGGTCGGTGAGCACCGTGATATACAGGCCGCCCGCCTCGCTGTGGCGCCTAACCGCCGCAGAAATCTTGGCCATCTGCATAAGCGATGTCACGCCCTCTTGCATGCGCGCACCGCCCGAAACGGTAAAGCCGACAACTGACAACCCCAGCTCGGTCGCATGCTCAAATGTGCGACAGATCTTCTCGCCCACCACGGAACCCATCGAGCCCATCATAAAGTTGGCGTCCATAAAGAAGAGCGCCGTATCGCAACCGCAGATTTTGCCTCTACCGCACACAACGGCATCGCGCTCGCCCGAACGCTCGCTCACGCTCTTGAGCTTGTCGGCATAACCGGGAAACGAGAGGAAGTCCTCCGACGCCAGATTGGCATCCCATTCCTCAAACGTGCCCTCGTCAACCGTCATGCGCATGCGCGCGCGACCGCTCACGCGAAAGTGTTTTCCGCAACGAGGGCAGACCTCGAGGTTGTCGTGCAGGCGCGCCTCATCGATCACGCGGCGGCACTCCGGGCACTTGATAAACACGTGGCGCGCGGGAAACTCGGCGCACGACTCGGTCATCGGTCCCTCGAGGACGTTGACCGTCTTCGCTTTTCTATTCATCAGCATAGAGATGCCCCATCAGATCGGTGTGATACATGCCCGACAAGAACTCGTCGTTTGCCAGCACGTCGAGCTGAAGCTCGCTGTTTTCGCTCACGCCCTCAATCACGAGCTCGCCCAGGGCCGAGCGCATCTTGCGAATGGCGCCGTCACGCGTGGGCGCACACACGATGAGCTTGCCAAGCATGGAGTCGTAGTACGGCGGAACTTTAGCACCGGTAAACATGGCGGAATCCCAGCGCACGCGCGGACCACCCGGCACACGCAACGCGGTGACCGTTCCGCATGACGGCAGAAAGTCCGGCGTTTCGGCATTGATGCGGCACTCCATGGCGTGGTTGCGGACCGGCATGTCCTCCTGCTCAAAGGGCAGAGGCTGGCCGGCTGCCACGCGCAGCTGCCACTTGACCAAGTCGGTATCGGTCACAAACTCCGTAACCGGATGCTCCACCTGCAAGCGCGTGTTCATTTCCATAAAGTAGAAATTGCCGTCGTCCGAATACAGGAACTCGATGGTACCGGCTCCTTCGTAGCCGACGGCACGAGCCAGGTCACGCGCTGCCTTGTGCATGCGAGCACGAATGTCGTCGTGTCCGTCGAGGCACGGCGCGGGGCTCTCCTCGATTAGCTTTTGGTTGCGCCGCTGCACCGAGCACTCGCGCTCGCCGAGCGAAAACACATGGCCCTGCTTATCGGCCATAATCTGTACCTCAACGTGATGCGCCGGCGCGACGAACTTCTCCATGTAGCACTCGCCGTCGCCAAAAACGGCCTCGCCCTCGGCGCGTGCTTCAATAAAGGCCTTTGCCGCATCTTCCACGCGATCGACCTTGCGAATGCCGCGACCGCCGCCACCTGCACGCGCCTTAATGAGCACGGGGCAGCCAATGCGCTCGGCCTCGGCCGTTGCCTCCTCGGGGCTTTTGAGCAAATCGCAGCCCGGCACGATGGGCACGCCCGCCGCGGCAGCCGTTCGACGCGCGGCGTCCTTATCGCCCATGCTGTCGATCACCTCGGCCGAAGGACCGACAAACGCCAGGCCATACTTGTCGCAGTCGCGTACGAAGCTCGCCTTCTCGGAGAAAAAGCCATAGCCGGGATGAATTGCCTTGGCTCCCGACTTTACGGCACAGGTGAGCACGGCATCGTCGTTGAGGTAGCTCTCGGCAAGACGCGGGCCACCGATGCAATATGCCTCGTCGGCAAGCTGCACGTGCAGCGCGTCCGCATCGGCCGTGGAATAGACGGCGACGGTCTTGATGCCCATATCGCGGCACGCGCGGATAACACGGACCGCGACTTCGCCACGGTTGGCAATGAGCACTTTGTCGAACATGAAGCCTTCCTTAACTTTCGTGCATGAGTGCAAAGGACATATCGGCGCGGCAGCAAACCTCACCGTTGACGCTCGCAGTACCCGTCGCAAAGCGGAACGGCCCGCGCGCACGCGTGATGGTGCACACCAGATCAACCGTGTCGCCCGGGCGCACCGGACGCTTAAAGCGCACCTTATCGAGGCTCGTATAGAACGGCGTCGCGCCGCGCGCCTCCTCATCGCCCATCAGCAGCACGCAGCAGTTCTGGGCGAGCATCTCGCACTGAATCACGCCGGGGACGACCGGGTTTCCCGGAAAATGCCCCTGCAAAAAGTACTCGTCGCCCGTGATCGTGATCTTGCCGTGGGCCTCGTCGCCCACCAGCTCGGCCTCGTCGAGCAAAAGCATCGGCTCGCGATGCGGTAACAGCTTCTTGAGCTCTTCTTTGTTCATGGATATCACCTATCCGATCCTCATGAGGCAGCTGCCGAACTCCACGAGGTCGCCGTCGGCCACGCAGATCTCGAGCACCTCACCGTCTGCCTCGGCCGTCACCTCGTTGAGAACCTTCATGGCCTCGATGATGCAAAGGGTCTCGCCAGCCTTGACCTTGGAGCCCACGTGCACAAACGGTTCGTCGCCCGGCGCCGGGGCAGCATAGAAAACGCCGACCATGGGAGCGGTCACCTCGGTGCCCTTGGGCTCCGGTGCGGCGGCAGGTGTCTGCGCGGCGGGCTCCGGTGCGGCAGGCGCGACTGTGGGAGCTGCAACTGGAGCGGCCATAGCGCTCGGCATAGGCATGGGCACGGCAACCGGCTGCGCGGCGCTCGCGCGCTCGAGTTCGACCGCGGTGCCATCGGGCTCCTCAACGCGTACGCGCGTGAGGCCGCGGTCCTCCATAACATCGGCTATCTCGGCAAGTCTTTTGGAATCCATGCTCTAGCTCCTCGTATATCTACGCAGCGCGATGGCGGCGTTGTGTCCGCCAAAGCCCAGGTTGGTCGAAAGCGCCCAGGTAAGGTCGGCGCGAACCGCGCGATTGGGCGTGTAGTCAAGATCGCAGGCGGGATCGGGCGTGTGGTAGTTAATGGTCGGCGGCACCACGCCCTGCTCGAGCGCCATGGCGCAGGCCATGACCTCGATGGCGCCCGTGGCACCGATCATGTGGCCGGTCATCGACTTAGTCGACGAGACGTGCGCGGCGCGCGCCGCGTCCTCGCCGAGCGCACGCTTAATGCCCGCCGTCTCGGACGAATCGTTGAGCTTGGTCGATGTGCCGTGGGCATTGATGTAGAGACCCTCGGAAGGCTTGACGTCGCCTTCGGTCACCGCCAGCGATATCGCGCGGGCAATGCCGGCAGCCTCGGGATCGGGGCTCGTGATGTGATAGGCATCATCGGTGTTGCCGTAGCCCACGACCTCAGCATAAATGTGCGCACCGCGCGCCTGCGCATGCTCCATGCTCTCGAGCACGAGCACACAGGCGCCCTCGCCCATCACAAAGCCATCGCGGTCTGCATCGAACGGACGGCAGGCCGTCGCGGAATCGGGGTTGGTGGTCAATGCGCGGCAGGACGTAAAGCCCGCAACGGCATCGGGGATAATTGCGGCCTCGGCGCCGCCCGCGAGGATCGCGTCGGCATAGCCGTGCTTGATGGCGCGGAACGCCTCGCCCACCGCATGGGCCGAGGTTGCGCACGCGGTCACCACGGGCAGGGTCGGGCCCTTTGCCTTGTGGCGGATTGCGATATTGCCCGAAGCCATATTGGGAATCATCATCGCAATCATATAGGGCGATGCGCGGCGAGGTCCCCGATCGGCGATCGTGTGGACGTTGTCGACGAGTGTCTGCATGCCGCCCACGCCCGAGCCCACGTAGACGCCCAGGCGCTCGCGATCGATGGCGCCTTCGACATCAAAGCCCGCATCGTGCATGGCTTCGTCCGAAGCCGCCATCGCAAACTGAACGCAGGGGTCGAGATGCTTGGCGTCACGCTTGCCAAAGTACTCGTTGCCGTCAAAGCCCTTGACCTCGGCTGCCACCTTGACGGCAAACGCATCGGTATCAAAGTGCGTGATCGGGCCGATGCCGCACGTGCCGGCGCACATGGCCGCCCAGGTGGCAAGCGCGGTGTTGCCGAGCGGCGACACGGCACCGATACCGGTGATTGCAACTCTCTGTTCCATCATGGTCTCCTCATCCAAGCCGTTCTTCGGCCCTGGTTTCTACATCGCCATTCCGCCGTCGACGCGTACGACTTCGCCCGTAATGTAGGCAGCCGCATCGCTCACTAAAAATCGCACCACACCGGCCACCTCTTCGGGCTGCGCCATACGCTTAAGGGGAATCTGCTCCTCGGTTACCGTACGCACCTTCTCCGAGAGCTTTGCCGTCATATCCGTCTCGACAAACCCGGGGGCAACCGCGTTCACTCGTACGCCGCGGGGCGCAAGCTCGCGCGCCACCGCCTTGGTCAGGCCGATCACGCCCGCCTTGGAGGCAGCGTAGTTGGCTTGCCCGGCATTGCCCATCAGGCCCACGACCGAGCTCATGTTGACGACGCAGCCGCCGCGCTGGCGCATAAAGGTCTTGGTGAGCGCGCGCGTCGTGTTAAACGTTCCTTTAAGATTGACATCGAGCACGCGATCGAAGGCGTCATCGCCCATGCGCATGAGCAGGCCATCGCGGGTGATGCCAGCGTTGTTGACGAGCGCCCAAATGGAGCCAAAGTCGTTGAGGACCGCTTCCACGCACGCGTTGACGGCAGCGGGGTCGGCCACGTCGCATTGATATGAGCGCGCCGTGGCGCCAGCCGCCTCGCAGGCGTCGCACGTCTCGCGCGCCGCATCGACGCTGCCGGCATAGACGACGGCGATATCGTAGCCATCCTCCGCCAGACCGATAGCGCAGGCGCGGCCGATACCCCGCGAGCCGCCCGTGACCAGTGCCACGCGACGTGAGTCGTTGCGCTCGAGCGCGCCATTGTTCAAGTTGCCCATGTCATTCCTTTCGGGTTACAGCCCTGTGGACTATGCGAGCTCGTCGGCAATAGCTGCGACCTGCTCGGCCGTCTCGCACGAATACACACGAACGTCGCTCAGCGTACGCTTGACCAGGCCGGACAGCGTTTTGCCGGGGCCGACCTCAATAAATGTGTCGATGCCTTGATCCTGCAGAGCATGCAGCGTATCGACCCAGCGTACGGCATGGCTCACCTGATTGGCCAAGACATCCGATGCCGTCTGGGGATCCGCCGGATAGGGCGCCGCTGTCATATTTGCCAAAACAGGAATGAGCAACGGGGACGGCGCGTGACCGGCCTCAATATATGCGGCAAGGCCACAGGTCGCCTCGGCCATATAGGGGCTATGAAATGCACCCGACACCGCGACCTTCATGGCGCGGCCGCCAGCCTCTTTTACTAGGACGTCGAGCTCCTGCAGCGCCTCGGGCGCTCCGGCCACAACCGTCTGCTGTGGGCTGTTGTAGTTGACTGGCCAGCAGTCCTCGCCGGCCTGTTTTGCCAGGCCCTCGACTTGCGCCGCATCGAGCTTGATGACGGCGCGCATGCCGCCCGGATGGCGCTCGGCAGCCGCGGCCATCAGCGCCGCGCGCTCGCACACGAGCTCAAAGCCCGCTCGCGTATCGAACGCCCCCGCAAAGGTGAGCGCGGCGACCTCGCCCAGCGAGAATCCCGCACAGGCGGCAGGTACCACGCCACGCTCACGCAGGGCGGCAGCCGCTGCCAGGTCGTGAACGAACACGCACGGCTGCGTGTTCTCGGTCTGCGAGAGCTCCTCCTTGGAGGCACTCCGGCATTGCTCGCTGGTCCCCGGGCGCACCTCGTCGGCAATGGCGAACACCTCGGCGGCCGCCGGCGATGTCTCGATCAAGTCGACGCCCATCGCGGGGTGCTGGGCACCCTGGCCGGCAAACAAAAACGCTACGCCACCCATGCGCACGCACCCTTCAGGACGTGCTCGGCGCCATCGACCAGGTCGTCAACGATTTCGCGTGCGCTCTGGCGCTCGTTGACCATGCCGGCAATCTGTCCACACAAAAACGAACCCTCTTCGTAGTTGCCGTCCTTGGCGGCCTTACGCAGCGCACCGGTTCCCATAGCACCGAGCTCCTCGGCACTCGCGCCGGAACCCTCGCTCTTGGCATAGGCGTTGGTGAAGGGGCTCTTGAGGGCGCGCACTGGATGTCCCGTCGAGCGACCGGTCGCACGCGTTGAAGTGTCGTTGGCCTTCAGGACCATCTCTTTGTACTGCTCCGAGACGGTGCACTCGTCTGCGACCAGAAAGCGCGTACCCACTTGCACGCCTTCGGCGCCCAGCATAAAGGCGGCCGCCACGCCGCGGCCGTCGGCAATACCGCCGGCGGCCACGACGGGAATGTCAACCGCATCGACGACCTGCGGCACCAGTGCCATCGTCGAGGTCTCGCCAATATGGCCGCCCGATTCGGTACCCTCGGCAACAACCGCCGTGGCTCCACGACGTGCCACGAGGCGCGCCAGCGCCACCGAGGCAACGACCGGGATGACCTTGATGCCCGCCTCGTTCCACGCCTTCATGTACTTGGCGGGATTGCCGGCGCCCGTCACGACGACCGGCACTCGCTCGTCAATCACGACCTGTGCAACCTCGTCGGCAAACGGGCTCATGAGCATGACGTTCACGCCAAAGGGCTTATCCGTCTTGGCGCGCAGCTCATGAATCTGGTCGCGAAGCCAGTTGGCGTCGGCGTTCATGGCCGCGATGATGCCTAAGCCACCCGCCTCGGACACTGCGGACGCCAGCGAGGCATCGGCAATCCAGGCCATACCGCCCTGGAACACGGGCTTTTCGATGCCGAGCAGATCGCAGAGAGGAGTCTTGAGCATCTCTACTTCTCCAATGCCGCCTCGACCGTATCGGCGAACTCGCCGACTGTCTTGGGGTTCTCCTCGGTATCGAGCTGGATGCCAAACTCGTCCTCGACGGCAACGAGGATCTCGACGGTGCCCAGGCTGTCGAGACCAATCTCCTCGAGCGTGGACTCGGGCTTCATCTCGACATCGTCAAGACCGGCGGTCTCGCGGATAACGTCGCAAACGCGCTCGAAGGTCTTCTGATCTGCCATGGTAGTTCTCCTTTGGTTGTGCCCTAGGGCGTTTTTATTTCCTATGTGCGACTACTTCCAACGAAGCAGATAGCCACCTATATCCAGACCGGCGCCAAATCCAACCAAGGCGATGGTGTCGCCTGTGTGAAGTGCACTGGCGTTTGCCAGCCGGTCGAGGGCAAGCGGAATGCATGCGCTCGAAATGTTGCCGGTCTCGCGCAACGTGCGAACCACGCGCTCGTCCGGCACGCCCAGGCGCTTGACCGCCTGGCTCAGGATTCGTTCGTTAGCCTGATGGAATACAAAATGATCGATGTCTTCGACCAAAATGCCCGCATCGATCGCAAGCTTATGGACCGTGTCGCAGATGGCGTTGACGCCGAACTTGAACACGCGGCGGCCATTCATGGACAGCACGCTCGCGCTATCTGCGGAAGCCTTAAACGGCGAGGTACCGACCAGACCGGGAACGCGCAACGTCTCGACGTCGGGCGCCGTCGAAAGCTCAACGGCAAGGGGACTGTCTCCCCCAGCCTCAATCACTGCGGCGCCTGCCCCATCGCCAAAGAGCACGCAGGTGGCACGGTCGGTCCAGTCGAGCGCGCGCGTCATCTGCTCGGCAGCAACGACAAGCACGCGCTCGGCGCGACCGCGGGCGATATAGCCCTCGGCGACATCGAGCGCAAATACGAAGCCGGCACAAGCCGCCGAGACATCGAAGGCAGGGCACGTCGCGCCTAGTCGCTCAGCAACGGCACACGCCTCAGCGGGAACAAGGTGGTCACCCGTCGTCGTCGAGCAGACGATCAGATCCAGCTGGCTCGCGTCGATTCCGGACACCTGGAGTGCCCGCTCACTCGCCGCTACGGCAAGGTCGTCAAGTGACTCGGTGGTGCAGACGTGGCGGCTCTTGATACCCGTGCGGGTAAAAATCCACTCATCCGAGGTATCGAGGAACTCAGACAGCTCGTCATTGGAAACACTGCGTTCAGGAAGCGCCGAGCCTGTTCCAAGAATCGTGAAACCCATCACTAACCTCCTTTGAGTTGTTGACGTGTTTACATCGACCAAGAGAGGATAACGCATTTCAGTCTTTGTTGACGTGTTAACATTAAATTGTCCAAATGCGACAAAGGCTTCACATTGTGTCTATCTCTCGACACCATTGCGTCATTCACTTATTCAATAAGGAGGTAGCAGCCGCTATGGATGCCCAATTAACGATTGTCGACGTAACCGGATCGACCAACGATGACCTGCTCGAGGCAGGAAAACAGGGTGCGCCGCACGGCACAGGACTTGCCGCCCGCGCGCAAACGGCAGGACGCGGCCGGCGCGGCCACAAGTGGGATTCAACCGCCGGCAACCTATTGCTTTCGATTGTCCTGCGTCCATGCGTTAATCCCGCAAAGTACTCTGGTCTTGCCGCCGTCAGCGGCCTAGCGGTGCTCGAAGCACTCGAAAAGCAGGGTCTTGCAATCGAGATTGGCCTCAAATGGCCCAACGACCTGGTCGCGCGAGGACGCAAGCTCGGCGGCATTCTGGTCGAGGTCGCACGCGATAACGAAGGCAAACCTTTCGCCGTCTGCGGCATTGGTGTCAACGTAAACTACACGCCCCAAGAGGTGCCCGATGGCGGCCTGGCGGCAATTGGCCTCTCGGACCTCAACGAGAGCGTTCCCGCCGTCGACATGCTCCTCGATGAGGTCTATCACGCAGTTATAGACGCTGTAGATACCTGGGCAGAGCGCCTTAACGCCATGGAAGAAAACGCCGGTCCGCTCGCGCCCGTCCACGACGAATATATCGCTCACCTCAATTGGATCGGGAAGCACGTTATCGCCCGCTCCCCCGCTGGAGACGAGCTGGCACGAGGCATATTTAGAACGGTCGACGATTGCGGCCGCGCATGCATTGAGACCGAGAGCGGCTTGTGCGTCTTCCACTTCGAAGAAGCATCCTTGCGCCCCCTGAGCGAATAGGGCGCCGCAGCCGCCGGCTCGGCAGACGAATTCGCTATCCCAAAATCTAAACTCAAAACAAAAGGGCCCCGCTACCGTAACGGCAGCGGGGCCCTTTAAGCTATGAGCGATATCGCTTAGAGCTTGATGTCGATGTCGACGCCAGCGGGGAGGTCGAGACGCATGAGCGAATCAACGGTGCCCGAGGTGGGGTCGAGGATGTCGATGAGGCGCTTGTGGGTGCGCATCTCGAACTGCTCACGGGAGTCCTTGTTCACGTGCGGCGAGCGGATAACCGTGTACAGGTTGCGCTCGGTGGGCAGGGGGACAGGACCGGAAACGCGAGCGCCGGTCTTCTGAGCGGTCTCGACGATGAGCTTCGCGGACTGATCGACGACCTCGTGATCATAGCCCTTGAGGCGAATGCGGATCTTCTGGGTAGCCAACTTAAACCTCCAAAGAGTGCGAGAGATGTTCTCGCAGGATTACGTAACAGGGAGCTCGAACTTAGGCGTTCTTGCTCATGACCTCGTCCACGATGGACTTGGGCGCAGGCTCATAAGAGTCGAACTGCATCGTGTAGGATGCACGGCCCTGGGTCTGGGAGCGAAGGTCGGTAGCGTAACCGAACATCTCGCCCAGCGGCACCTTGGCACGGATGAGCTTGCTGTTCTTGCGATCCTCCATGCCCTCAATCTTGCCGCGGCGACCGGAGAGGTTGCCCATAACGTCGCCCATGTACTGCTCGGGGGTCTCGACCTCGACAGCCATGATCGGCTCGAGCAGCTGCGGATCGGACTTCTTGAGGGCGTCCTTGATAGCCATGGAACCGGCGATCTTGAAGGCGGCCTCGGAGGAGTCGACCTCGTGGTAAGAACCGTCGAACAGGGTGACCTTGACGTCGAGGACCGGGAAGCCGGCGATAACACCAGTGTTCAGGGCCTCCTGGATGCCCTTGTCGATGGACGGGATGTACTCCTTGGGCACGACGCCGCCGACGATAGCGTTGACGAACTCGTAGCCGAAGCCCTCCTCCATCTTCTCGAGCTTGATGACGGCGTGGCCGTACTGACCGCGACCGCCGGACTGACGGACGAACTTGCCCTCAGCCTTCTCGACGTCGTGACCAGCGGTCTCGCGGTAGGCGACCTGGGGCTTACCAACGTTAGCGTCAACTTTGAACTCACGGAGCAGACGGTCAACGATGATCTCGAGGTGCAGCTCGCCCATGCCGGCGATGATGGTCTGGCCGGTCTCGTGGTTGGTGGACACCTGGAAGGTCGGGTCCTCCTCGGCGAGCTTGGTCAGAGCCAGGGACATCTTGTCCTGCTCGGCCTTGGTCTTGGGCTCGATGGCAACGTCAATAACGGGCTTAGCGAACTCGATCTTCTCGAGGACGATCTCCTTGCCCTCAGCGCACAGGGTGTCACCGGTGGTGGAGTTCTTGAAGCCGACGCAAGCGACGATGTCGCCGGCGGCAGCGTCGTCACGGTCGATACGCTCGGCGGCGTTCATCTCGAGGATGCGGCCGAGGCGCTCGCGCTGACCGTTGGAAGCGTTGACAACGTAGGAGCCGGACTCGGCGCGGCCGGAGTAAACGCGGACGTAGGTGAGCTTACCGACGAACGGGTCGGTCATGATCTTGAAGACCAGGCCGGAGAAGGGCTCGTCGAAGGAAGGATGACGCTGGATCTCCTCGCCGGTGTCCGGATCGGTACCGGTGACGGCCTCGACGTCGAGCGGGCTGGGCAGGTAGTCGACGACAGCGTCGAGCAGCTCCTGAACGCCCTTGTTCTTGTAGGCGGAACCCACGAAGACGAGGTTGAGCTCGTTGGCCAGAACGCCCTTGCGCAGAGCAGCCTTGAGCTCCTCGACGGTGAAGTCCTCCTCCATGAGGATCTTCTCCATGAGCTCGTCGTCAAAGCTGGCAGCAGCGTCGAGGAGCTCCTCGCGCTTGGTGGCAGCGATGTCGGCAAACTCAGCCGGGATCTCGTCCATCGGCTCGGGGTAGGTCATGCCCTTCTCGTCGGCCTTGAAGTCCCATGCAGTCATGGTGACCAGGTCGATGACGCCCCAGAAGTTGTCCTCGGCGCCCATCGGGACCTGAGCGGCCACGGCGTTAGCGTCGAGACGATCCTTCATGGTCTCGATAGCGTTGAAGAAGTCAGCGCCCACGCGGTCATACTTGTTGATGAAGGCGATGCGGGGAACGTTGAAGGTAGAAGCCTGACGCCAAACGGTCTCAGACTGAGGCTGAACGCCGGCAACGGCGTCGAAGACGGCGACAGCGCCATCGAGGACGCGCAGGCAGCGCTCGACCTCGGCGGTGAAGTCAACGTGGCCCGGGGTGTCGATGATCTGGATGCGGTAGTCCTTGCCGTCCTTGTTCCAGAAGCAGGTGGTAGCAGCGGAGGTAATGGTTACGCCGCGCTCCTGCTCCTGAACCATCCAGTCCATGGTGGCAGCGCCCTCATGAACCTCACCGATCTTGTGGGTCTTACCGGTGTAGTAAAGAATACGCTCGGTCGTGGTGGTCTTACCGGCATCGATGTGAGCCATGATGCCGATGTTACGGGTATCGGAAAGCTTGTACTTAGGCTTAGCCATGTTAGTTCCTTACCTTAACTTACCAACGATAGTGAGAAAACGCGCGGTTGGCCTCGGCCATCTTGAAGACGTCCTCACGCTTCTTGACGGAAGCGCCCAGGCCGTTGGAGGCGTCGAGGATCTCGTTGGCGAGACGCTCGGCCATGGTCTTCTCCTTGCGAGCGCGGGAGAAGTTGACGATCCAGCGGATACCCAGAGCGGTGGAACGACGGGAGTTGACCTCCATCGGGACCTGATAGGTAGCGCCACCGACACGCTTGGGCTTAACCTCGAGCGTGGGCTTGACGTTGTCCATAGCCTTCTTGAAGGTAGCGAGAGCGTCGCCACCCTCGGACTTCTCGGCAACGATCTCGAAAGCGGTGTAAACGATGCGCTCAGCGGTGGCCTTCTTGCCGTCAAGAAGGACCTTGTTGATGAGCTGAGTCACCAGGCGGTTGTTGTAAACGGCGTCAGGCTGAACCTCACGACGATTAGCTGCTGCACGACGCGGCATGTGAAATCTCCTTAAGTGTCTACCGTGCGGCGCTTAGGCGGCACACGGCGAAAGTATCAAAACGTTATCTGGCTTATTTGGCCTTGGGGCGCTTAGCACCGTACTTGGAACGGGCCTGCATACGGTTCTGGACCGGAGCAGCGTCGTAGGCGCCACGGATGACGTGATAACGGACACCAGGGAGGTCACGGACACGACCGCCGCGGACGAGCACGATGGAGTGCTCCTGCAGGTTGTGGCCCTCACCCGGGATGTAAGCAGTAACTTCGATGCCGTTGACGAGGCGAACACGGGCAACCTTACGAAGAGCCGAGTTCGGCTTCTTGGGGCTCGTGGTGAAGACGCGGGTGCACACGCCGCGCTTCTGGGAGTTGTGCTGCAGAGCAGCGTTCTTGGACTTCTTGGGCACGGAACGACGGCCCTGGCGAACCAGCTGGTTAATAGTAGGCAAAGCGTACTCCTTCTCGAATGATTCCAGCTTTCTGTAAAGTGCAACGGCTTGAATCGAGGGGTCAGCATCCCCCTACGAAACACGCAGTTCGATAGGATACGTGGCGTTAGCTGTGCCGTCAACAGACCACGCCGCCGGGCGTATCCCAAAATGGGCACATTTCCGCAAACCCTACACAAAAGGAATCCCCTTTTGTGCGCAGGGGCGGATTCCCGGGCCGGGCGGCCTGCGGTTTTAGTTTGCTGCTCTACAGTCCTGGCTCGCACGGAGGCCACATTAAGTGGTCTCCGGCTCGTGCGGAACTCGCGACAAACTTAAACAGCGGGCGGCCCGTTCCGGGAATCCGACGTACTCGTCGGGGCAACGTTCCTCACCAAAAAAGACCCGCTTCCCTGTTGGGAAACGGGTCTTTGGAAGGGCGGTTAACGTACTAGGAAGTTACTCCTCGTCGTTGTCCTTGGCCTCTTCGGCGTCGTCGGTGTCTACGAGCTGATTGAGCAGCTCGTCGAGAGAAGCCATGTCCTCGTTGATGGCACCGTTGGCGGGAGCCTTCTTGTCGTCGATCGGGGCGCCCAGGAGCTCCTCGTCCTCGTCGGCGTGATGCGTCGGAGCGGCGGAGGTGCCCAGCAGGATGTCGTCCGGACCGTCGGGGCTGAAGACCATCTGCAGCAGCTGCGAGAGGTCTTCCTCGTCGGCAACGTCGTCGTTGTTCTCGAGGATGTAGAGCAGGTCGTGGGCCTCGAGGCCGTCACGGAGCTCCTCGATCGCCTTGGCACCGATACCATCGATGCGCAGCAGATCCTCCTCGGACTTGCCGACCAGGTCGCCGACCGTCTCGATGCCGACCTCGCTGAACTTGTTGGTCCAGCGCTGCGACACGCCCAGATCGTCGAACAGGTACAGGCGAGCCTTCTCGGCGGAGATGGTGTGGCCGTTACGGGTGAACGAACCGTCAGCACCGCCGAACTCGTCGTAGCCGGCCCAGTCGAGCTGCTGCGGGAGTTGCTCGTCCAGGTCCTTGAGCTCCACAGGAGCCCACTCGGGCAGCGACTTGGCGTTGGGCGAAGCCGGGCCGTCGATGTCCACGTAGCCGTCGGCCGTGCGATACGTCAGCTTGGCGTTGGCGTACGGCTTGAGGCCGGTACCAGCAGGGATCTTCTTACCGACGATGACGTTGGACTTAAGGTCGAGCAGGTGATCGACCTTGCCCTCGATGGCAGCCTCGGTAAGGACGCCGGCGGTACGGATGAACGAAGCGCTCGACAGCCAGGAGTCGATGTTGGACGCGACCTTGAGCGTACCCAGGATGACGGGCTCGGCCACAGGAGCCTGACCGCCCAGACGGGCAACGCGCTCGACCTCGTCGGCGAACTCGTAGCGGTCGACGTACTGACCAAGCAGGTACTTGGAGTCACCGGGGTTGGTGATCTGAACGCGACGCAGCATCTGACGTGCGAGCACCTCGATGTGCTTGTCGTTCAGGTCGACGCCCTGACTGGTATAGACGTCCTTGACGCTCTCGACGAAGGTGTGCATCGTCGACTCGATGTCGGTCAGCTTGCGCAGGTTGCGGAAGTTGACGAAGCCCTTGGTGATCTGGTCGCCGGCGCGAACCTCGCAGCCGTCCTCGATCTCGGGCATAAAGCGCACCGAAGCGGGGACGCGACGCTCGTCGAGGACACGGGTGTGATCCTCGGAGTCGGTGAGCGTCAGCACGTACTCGGACTTCTCGGGCTTAATCGAGAGGTGGCCGGAGTACGGAGCCAGCTCGGCCTCGCGACCCAGGATCTTCTCGTTGACGTTGCCGACGATATCGAACATACGGCTGACCGTAGGCAGACCCTGCGTAATATCGTCGACGCCAGCGACGCCGCCGGAGTGAATGGTACGCATCGTAAGCTGCGTACCGGGCTCGCCGATGGACTGGGCGGCAATAATGCCGACCGCGGTACCGATGGCGACCGGACGACGGGTGGAAAGATCCCAGCCGTAGCACTTCTGGCACACGCCGTACTTGGAGCGGCAGGTGAGCAGCGCGCGAAGCTTGACCTTCTTGAGGCCCGCATCGACCATCTTCTGAATGTCGGCAACCTTCTCGATGTAGCCGTCCTGCTCAAAGAGCACGGTGCCATCGGGAGCCACGACGTCCTCGATGAAGCAACGGCCGACGAGGTCGGTGTTGAGGTCGGTGGTGCCGGGGATGATGAGGTTGTAGGTGACGCCCTCGTGCGTGCCGCAGTCCTCCTCGCGGACGATGACGTCCTGGGCCACGTCGACCAGACGACGGGTCAGGTAACCAGAGTCCGAGGTGTGGGATGCGGTATCGACCAGGCCCTTACGGGCGCCGTAGGTCGAAATGAAGTACTCGAGCGGCAGCAGGCCCTCGCGGAAGTTCGCCTTAATGGGAAGGTCGATCGTCTCGCCGGACATGTCTGCCATCAGGCCACGCATGCCACCGAGCTGACGCAGCTGGGTCTTAGAACCACGGGCGCCGGAGTCGGCCATCATGTACAGCGGGTTCTCCTCGTCGAACATGTCGAGCATGAGCGCTGCAACCTTATCGGTACAAGCGGTCCACTCGTTAACGACTTCGATGTGGCGCTCCGTCTCGTTGATGAAGCCCTCCTCGAAGTACTCGTTGATCTGGTCGACGTTGGCCTGGGCGCGGTCGAGCAGCTCCTGCTTCTCGGCAGGGATGAGAGCGTCCCACACCGAGATGGTGAGGCCGGCGCGGGTAGCGTAGTGGAAGCCAGAGTACTTGATGGCGTCGAGGATCGGGCCGACCTTGGCCTCGGGGTAACGATCGCAGCAGTCCGCAACCAGCTTGGCCACGTCGCCCTTGACCATCTTGTAGTTCATGAACTCGTAGTCTTCGGGCAGGCACTGGCGGTTGAAGATGATGCGGCCGATAGACGTCTCGAAGCGAGCGGTCTTGTTGCCGGTGACGTCGTAGTCGACGAACTCGTTCTTGCCGTTCTTGACGCGGAAGATACGGGTGCCGTCCTCGTTGATGACGTTGGCATCGGCAGCGGACACGCGGACCTGGATCTTGGCCTGCATGTCGACCTCGGAGCGGCAGTCATAGGCGTGCAGCGCGTCGTCAAAGCTCGAGAACACGTGGTTCTCGCCCGGCAGACCCTCGCGAACCTGGGTGAGGTAGTACACACCGATGATCATGTCCTGCGAAGGGATGTTGACCGGCTTGCCGGATGCCGGCGAGCGCAGGTTGTTCGCAGAGAGCATGAGCACGCGGGCCTCGGCCTGAGCCTGACTGGACAGCGGAACGTGGACAGACATCTGGTCGCCGTCGAAGTCGGCGTTGAAGGGCGAGCAGACCAGCGGATGCAGGTGGATAGCCTTGCCCTCGACCAGCACCGGCTCAAAGGCCTGGATGGACAGACGGTGCAGGGTCGGTGCACGGTTGAGCAGCACGACGCGGCCGTCGATGACCTCTTCGAGGATGTCCCACACAAAGGTGGCACCGCGGTCGATAGCGCGCTTGGCGCCCTTGATGTTCTCGACCTTGCCAAGCTCGACCAGGCGCTTCATGACGAAGGGCTTGAAGAGCTCCAGCGCCATGGTCTTGGGCAGACCGCACTGGTGCAGCAGCAGCTTAGGGTCGGTAACGATGACCGAACGGCCGGAGTAGTCGACACGCTTACCCAGCAGGTTCTGACGGAAACGACCCTGCTTGCCCTTGAGGGCCTCGGCGAGCGACTTGAGCGGGCGACCGCCACGGCCAGAGACCGGGCGACCACGACGGCCGTTGTCGAACAGGGCGTCCACGGACTCCTGGAGCATGCGCTTCTCGTTGTTCACGATGATCGCGGGGGCGTCCAGGTCGAGCAGGCGCTTGAGTCGGTTGTTACGGTTGATCACGCGACGGTACAGGTCGTTGAGGTCGGACGCGGCGAAGCGGCCACCGTCGAGCTGGACCATCGGGCGCAGATCGGGCGGAATGACCGGAATGACGTCCAGAATCATATTCGCGGGGCTGTTACCGCCCTTCAGGAAGGCGTCAACGACCTCGAGGCGCTTAACGGCCTTCTCGCGCTTCTGCTTCTGGGAGTCCTCGTCGGCGATGATGGCCTTGAGCTTCTCGGCCTCGGAGGGGAGGTCGATGGCAGCGAGCAGGTCGCGGACGGCCTCGGCACCCATGCCACCCTTGAAGTACATGGAGTAGTAGCGGGTCATCTCGCGGAACAGCGGCTCATCGGAAATGAGGTCGCGCTCGGTGAGCTTCATGAAGGCGTTGAAGGCGTCCGTGCGGAGCTGCTTCTCGTCCTTGCACTCTTCCTCGATGTCGACGATGCCAGAGGCGATCTCCTCGGGGGTCAGCGGCTCCTCGTCGGAGAACTCGTCGAAGTTCTCGGGGTTGCCCTGCTCCTTGAGGGACTCGATCTGGCGGGCGCACTCGGCATCGATCTCTTCCAGATCGGCGGCGAGCTCCTCGCGCAGGTCGTCAGCGTCGGCCTCGCGAGCCTCGTAGTCGACCTCGGTGATGATGTAGCTGGCAAAGTACAGAACCTTCTCGAGGTCCTTGGACTTGATGTCGAGCATACGGCTCATCGGGAAGCTCGTGGGGCTCTTGAAGTACCAGATGTGGGACACGGGAGCGGCGAGCTCGATGTGGCCCATGCGGTCGCGACGCACCTTGGCCGAGGTGACCTCGACGCCGCAGCGCTCGCAGACGATGCCCTTAAAGCGGATGCCCTTGTACTTGCCGCAGGAGCACTCCCAGTCCTTGGCGGGACCGAAGATCTTCTCGCAGAACAGGCCGTCCTTCTCGGGCTTGAGGGTACGGTAATTGATGGTCTCTGGCTTCTTGACCTCACCGTGCGACCAGGAACGGATCTGGTCGGCGGAGGCAAGGGAGATCTTTACCGAGTCAAAATCAGTAGCTTCGAAATCTGCCACAGTCAACTACTCCTTATCAGTGGTCGTGGCGGCGACAGCCTCGGGTGCCTCGGCGGTCTCGGCATCCTCGGCCTCGACGTCGGCGTCAACGCCGGCGAGCGCAGCCAGGTCGTCGAGAGCGGAGGTCTCCTCGGCGGTCACAGGGGCGGAGGCGTCCTCGTCGGCATCGTGCATGGGCTCGATGTCCAGTGCGAGGGAGCGAATCTCCTTGACGAGAACCTTGAAGGACTCGGGGATACCCGGGACAGGAACGTTCTCGCCCTTGACGATGGACTCGTAGGTCTTGACGCGGCCCACGGTATCGTCGGACTTGACGGTCAGGATCTCCTGCAGGACGTTGGAAGCACCGTAAGCGTACAGTGCCCAAACTTCCATCTCGCCGAAGCGCTGGCCGCCGAACTGAGCCTTGCCGCCCAGAGGCTGCTGGGTAACCAGGCTGTAAGGGCCGGTCGAACGGGCGTGGATCTTGTCGTCGACCATGTGGCCGAGCTTGAGGATGTAGGACGTACCCACGGTAATGGGCTCGCGGAACTCCTCGCCGGTGCGGCCGTCGAACAGGCGGGTCTTGCCGCGCTCGTCAAGCTGGGTGACGAACTCGGGGCGCATGTGATCGCCAAAGGCAGCGGTGGCCTTGTTGAGCATGTTCTTGTTGGCACGACGGATGACCTCGGCGATCTCGTCCTCCTTGGCGCCGTCGAAGACGGGCGTCGCGGTGAAGAACGGACCGGGGACGTACTTGTCGGAGTCGGCCTGCTCGGTATCCCAACCGCAGGCAGCAGCCCAGCCAAGGTGGCACTCGAGCAGCTGGCCGACGTTCATACGCGAAGGAACGCCCAGCGGGTTGAGGATAACGTCAATCGGGG
This sequence comes from uncultured Collinsella sp., assembly GCA_902470915.1. Classification (GTDB taxonomy): domain Bacteria; phylum Actinomycetota; class Coriobacteriia; order Coriobacteriales; family Coriobacteriaceae; genus Collinsella. Next base: position 31,647 of record CABRIB010000007.1, read on the forward strand.
TACCGTCAGCCATGTAGGGCATGTCCTCGACCGGCAGAACGTTGCAGATAACACCCTTGTTGCCGTGGCGACCGGCGATCTTATCGCCCTGCTGGATCTTACGACGCTGGGCGACGTAGACGCGCACCTGCTCGTTGACGCCGGGAGCCAGATCGTCGCCGTTCTCGCGGCTAAAGCGGACAACGTCGATGACGCGGCCGTAAGCGCCGTGAGGCATCTTAAGGGAGGTGTCGCGGACGTCGTGGGCCTTGGCACCGAAGATGGCGCGCAGCAGGCGCTCCTCGGCAGTCAGAGCGCTCTCGCCCTTAGGCGTGACCTTGCCGACCAGGATGTCGCCAGGGCCGACCTCGGCGCCGATGCGGATGATGCCGTCCTCGTCGAGGTTGGCAAGCATGTCCTCGGAGAGGTTCGGGATCTCGCGGGTGATCTCCTCGGGGCCGAGCTTGGTGTCGCGGGCGTCGATCTCGTGACGGGTGATGTTGATGGTCGTCAGCAGGTCCTCGGCCACCAGGCGCTCGGACACGACGATACCGTCCTCGTAGTTAAAGCCTTCCCACGGCATGTAGGCCACGGTGAGGTTCTGGCCCAGTGCGAGCTCGCCGTGATCGGTCGAAGGACCGTCGGCCAGAGGCTCGCCCTGCTCAACGGTGTCACCGACGCGCACGAGCGGACGGTGGTTGATGCAGGTGGACTGGTTGGAGCGCTGGTACTTGGCCAGGTGATACTCGTCCATGCCGCCGGCATGCTTGACGATGATCTTGGCGGCGTCGGCAAAGATGACCTCGCCGGCGTTCTTGGCCAGGGTGACCTCGCCGGAGTCCAGGGCGGCGCGACGCTCCATGCCGGTACCGACATAGGGAGCGGCAGGGTGAACCAGCGGCACGGCCTGACGCTGCATGTTGGCGCCCATCAGCGTACGCTTGGCGTCGTCGTGCTCGAGGAACGGGATCAGCGTGGCTGCGACGGAGAGCATCTGACGCGGCGAGACGTCCATGTAGTCGACGTCCTCGACGGGCACGTCGGCGGGAGCGCCGAAGGAGCCGTCGAAGTCGCGGGTACGGGCGATCACGGTGTGCGGGCGGACAAGCTTGCCCTCGGCATCGGTCGTGATGAACTCGTTGGTCTTGGGATCGAGCGGCGTGTTGGCCGGCGCGATGACGTGCTTCTCTTCCTCGTCAGCGGTCATCCAGTCGATCTGGTCGGTGGCAACGCCGTTCTCGACGCGACGGAACGGAGCCTCGATGAAGCCGTACTCGTTGACGCGGGCGTAGAGGGCGAGCGAGCCGATCAGGCCGATGTTGGGGCCTTCGGGGGTCTCGATCGGGCACATGCGGCTGTAGTGCGAGTTGTGAACGTCGCGGACGGCCGTCGGCACGTTGGTGCGGCGGCTGGAGCCGGACTTGTGGCCGGCAAGACCACCAGGGCCGAGTGCGGACAGACGGCGCTTGTGGGTCAGACCGGTCAGGGGGTTCGCCTGGTCCATGAACTGCGAGAGCTGCGAGGAACCGAAGAACTCCTTGATGGAGGCCACGATCGGGCGGATGTTGATGAGCGACTGCGGGGTGATCTCGTCAATGTCCTGGGAGCTCATGCGCTCACGGACGACGCGCTCCATACGGCTCATGCCGATACGGAACTGGTTGGCGACGAGCTCGCCGACGGTGCGGATACGGCGGTTGCCAAAGTGGTCGATGTCGTCGACCTTGAAGCCCTGCTCGCCGGCAGCGAGGGACAGCAGGTAGCGCAGCGTCGCGACGATATCCTCGTCGGTGAGCACCGTGACCTCTTCCTCGGTGGTGAGGTTGAGCTTCTTGTTGACCTTGTAACGACCGACGCGGGCCAGGTCGTAGCGCTGCGGGTTAAAGAGCAGACCCTCGAGCAGGCTGCGGGAAGCGTCCACGGTGGGAGGCTCGCCCGGGCGCAGACGACGGTAGATCTCGATGAGGGCGTCCTCGCGAGTGAGGGCGGTGTCGCGCTCCAGGGTACGCTTGATCACATCGGAGTTGCCGAGCAGCTCGATGATGTCGTCGTTGGTGACGGCGATGCCAAGGGCGCGCAGGAACATCGTGGCGCTCTGCTTGCGCTTACGGTCGATAGAGACCATGAGCTGGTCGCGCTTGTCGACCTCAAACTCAAGCCAGGCACCGCGGGACGGGATGATCTGGGCCTTGTAGATTTGCTTGCCCGAATCCATCTCGGAGCTGTAGTACACGCCCGGGGAGCGGACGAGCTGCGAGACGACGATACGCTCGGTACCGTTGATGATGAAGGTGCCCTGATCGGTCATCATGGGGAAGTCGCCCATAAAGACGAGCTGCTCCTTGATCTCGCCGGTCTCCTTGTTGGTGAGACGGACGTCGGTCAGAAGCGGGGCCTGATAGGTCATGTCCTTCTCGCGGCACTCCTCGACGGTGTGCGCGGGGTCGCCGAACTGATGCTCGCCGAAGGTAACCTCGAGAACATGGTTCTGGCTCTGGATGGGGCTGGATTCCTTGAACGCCTCACGAAGGCCCTCGTCCTTAAAACGCTCAAAGGATTCCCTTTGAACAGAGATAAGGTTGGGGAGCTCCATGGCCTCCGGGATTTTCCCGAAGCTGACGCGCTTGCGCTCAGTGGCAGTGTATGCGTAGGTCACCAGGTTTTTCCTCCTTCACGGAAATGCTCGGTGGGTTGGCGAGGCATAGCTTCGCCAGTTATCGCAACCTAATAGTTTATCAGGTACCGACCGTTGGGCAAGAAAAGCCTTGACGCGATTGAGTTTTTGGAGTAGCAAAGTTTTTCGACAGAAAATGCGCAGGTAGATGCATGTATATCGAACACCTGTTCATATATTTTCTGTGAACAGAGAGTCGGCAATCGCAGCTCTTATAAAAAACGGGCGCGAACCGAGGTCCGCGCCCGTAAATGTCGATGCCCGAAGGCTTACTTGCGCATCAATCCGCCGCGCTCGTCGATGGCGTCCCAGAAGGCACTGGCAAAGCGGGGGTCACTTGCAGCCATGAGGGCGTTGGTGGCCATCCAGCCAGAGGGAGTGCCGGTGTCGTAGCCCGACAGCGGGTCGATGACGACGGCATACATGGCCTCGCGATCGAGCGAACGGGCCATTGCGTCGGTGAGCTGGATCTCGCCGCCCTTGCCGGCCTGCTGATCTGCCAGCAGGTCCATGACCAGCGGGCTCAGCAGATAGCGGCCGACGATGTACAGGTTGGACGGAGCAGCCTCGGGAGCGGGCTTCTCGACCAGACCGCCGACTGTCTCTTATACACATCTGACGCTGCCGACGATACTCCTTGTGTAGA